>CABKMV010000120.1 GCA_902373635.1 uncultured Oscillospiraceae bacterium | reverse complement strand
CGGCGCGGTGATGAAGCCCGCCGAGGGCACGGTCCTCACCGTCTCCCGCCTGGCCTCCAAGCGGGCCGCCGAGGCCGCCGAGGAGAACAACGATGTGGAATACATCCTGGCGGAGGCCATCCGTGTGGGCTATGACGTGCTGGCACAGACGACAGACATGAACCCTGTGCTGAAAAAGGCCGGCGTTGTGGACGCCGGGGGCAAGGGCTATCTGGTCATCCTGGGGGGGATGCTCTCCGCGCTGCGGGGCGAGCCCATGCCGGAGGTGGCCGAAGAGGCGGCCGCCCAGGACAAGGCCGATTTCGCCTCCCTTACCGACGAGGAGATCACCTTTACCTTTGACACCGTGTTTATCGTCCGCAAGACCACCAACCGGCCCCTGGAGGGCCTTCGCGCCTACCTGAGCAGCATCGGCGACAGTCTGGTGATCGGCGAGGACGACGAGGCCTTTAAGGTCCACGTCCACACCGACATCCCCGGAAGCGCCCTCAACGAGGCCCAGAAGTACGGCACCCTGGAGCTGGCAAAGATCGAGAACATGCGCACCCAATACGAGGACATGGCCGCCGGCCGGGCCACCCACAGCGTGGACGATCTGGAGGCCATCGAGGAGGAGCTGGAGCACGGCGGGGCCCGCCAGGAGGAGGCTTCTCCGGAGAAGCGCTACGGTTTCCTCTCCGTCTGCGCCGGCGACGGCCTTGCCGCCGTGTTCCGGGATCTGGGGGTGGACGGCATTATCTCCGGAGGGCAGACCATGAACCCCTCCACTGAGAGCATCCTCACGGAGATCAACAAGGTCCCCGCCGAGGTGGTCTTCGTCCTGCCCAACAACAAGAACATCATCATGGCCGCCCAGCAGTGCGCGGGCCTGACCAACAAGCAGGTGGTGGTGGTGCCCACCACCACCGTGCCCCAGGGTATCACCGCCATGATGAATGTGGATATGGACCTGGAGCCCCAGGCGCTGCTGGAGGCCATGTCCGCCTCCATCGAGGCCGTGGCCACCGCCCAGATCACCTACGCCGCCCGCGACAGCGACTTCGACGGCTTCTCCATCAGCGAGGGCGACTATCTGGCTCTGCTGGGCGGGAAGCTCTTCGGGACCGATAAGGACATCACCGCCCTGCTGGAAAAGCTGGCACGGGAGGCCGCCTGCCGGGACGCGGAATTTGTCACCGTGTTCTACGGCGAGGACGTGGACGAGGCGCAGGCCCAGGCCGCGGAGGAGATCTTCTCCCGCCTCTGCCCCAGCGCGGAGCTGTCCGTCCTCTCCGGCGGCCAGCCGGTCTACTACTATATCGTCAGCATCGAATAACAGGCGAAGAGGCCCCTTCCTTTGAAGAAAGGAAGGGGTCTCTTGCTGCCTTTTGACAGCATGAGGGCGGCGGCTGATTCCTCAGCCGCCGCCCTCTCTGATAAGGGGGAGCTCGAGGGGGCGCAGCCCGCCTCGGATTGGATCAAATGCCCCGCAACGCCTTGCCGCGCAAGGCTTGCGGCGAGCGCAGC
>CABKMV010000119.1 GCA_902373635.1 uncultured Oscillospiraceae bacterium | reverse complement strand
TTTCGGTGAGGATATATTGCTTGTCAAAGAGGGTTTGAAGGTCGCCCTGTACCTGGTCGATGGTGAACACTCCTTCATGGAGTGCCGACAAAATGGAAACCAGCACATAGGGGTCGTGCTCGATTTCGTCCAGGTCGAAGTGATACTCGTCATAGTTGTGGGTGGCCTCGTAGGTATCCAGGTATTCCCGCAATTCATCCTCTTTGGCGCAGTAGGCTTCTTCCGCCGCCAGCATATCGGCATCCTCAGAGAGATAGGAAGATGCCATGATATTGGACACCCCACCGCCGAACATGGAGGAACAGGATTGCAGGGAGCCCAGCAGCATCACCAGCAGAAGGCCGATGCCGCCCACGATCAGCGCACCCTTCCAATGCCGTTTCAGGAAAAGGGCGGTGCGCTTGGACTCCTGGGCGGTTTTCTTGGCCGCCTTTGCCGTGGCCTCCGCTGTTTTCCCGGCCTGGGCGGTTTTGCCCGCCGCCCGGTATGCCGCCGCATATTGCTTTTGCAGCTTCCGTTTCTGCCACAGGCGGGAGATGGGATTGGATGCAAGCTGGGGGTTCTCCGCCACGGCTTTCCGATAGTAGAAATCCGCATTGGCCTTGACCGCCGCCTGCTCCGCCTTTGCCGCGTCTTGCCAGGGTTTCAGCTTGCGTTCCGCTCGCCAGTTCTGGACACGGCGGTTCCCGTAGCCCACAGCCTTCTCAAAGCTGCGTTCCCCCAGGTGGCCCGACTGGACGCCGGAATTTTCCTGCTCCACCTCCCGGACCTTGCCGTGGATGGCGGCGCCCGCCTCCTGGATGGGGCGGGACAGCGGATTGGTATGCTGGGGGGATGGCGGTTTGGACGGAACAGCAGCCTTTGCCGCGTCCATCCGGTCCGCCGCCTTGTCCGATTTGCGGATGGCCCCTTGCAGCTCCGGCTTGGCATGGTCTGCCTCGGAAAACTGCAATCGGGAGGATGGGCGGCTCGCTGCCGCCTCGCCCTCCCGATAGGCCCTGCGCTGTTTCCGGCGCTTCTTTTTGGCTGCTGCCTGTTCCCGGTGCAGTTCCGCACGGTCCACCGCTTTTCCAGCGGCGCCCGCCGCGTCGCCGGATGTGGAATAGTCCTGCTCCGGCTCCCGGTGGTCGGGATAGGTAGTTTCGCCCGTGACCAGATTGACGGATACTGCCCCGTCACGGGTCATCTTCTGCGCCTCCTTTTCGGGGGCTTTCCATTCTTTCAAGGTGCGTCACCTCCTGTTCCATAGGGGCAGATGTTGACACACGCCCCGGTTTCGATCATGGCGATGTACTGGAAAATGGGATAGGCCTGGGGCGGGCAGACCGCGTTCCCCAGGGTTTTCAGCCGCAGCGCCCGGTTGTCCGTGTCCTCGGTCATGCGGGGGACTCCTTCGGGCTCGGCACGCCATAGGATGCGTCCGTCCATTTCAGGGGGAATCCCATAAGCCATTCCACCCAGTCCGGGTTCAGCGCCGCTTTCTCGGAACGGGGCTGCTCCTGCCGGATCACCTGGGCCGACAGGTTGGAGGACGGGGATTTGTCCCGGAAGGCCGCCGGTTTCAAAGTGGAGCGGTAGCCCTCCGACGCCGCCGGGGTCAGGTAGAACACCGCCGCCGACAGGGACAGGCTCCAAATCGACCCATCCTTGTTCCGCTTGCGGAATATCCCGTTGTCCGACAGGAACACATCCAGGTTGGCAGCGTCCCGCCCCGTGGATTTGTCGGAGGCAAGGGGTGTGGGAAACATCAGCCGCGACGATAAAAGTTCGCT
>CABKMV010000118.1 GCA_902373635.1 uncultured Oscillospiraceae bacterium | reverse complement strand
ATGACGGTTTTCTCGATGGCCTCCAGCCCTGTCTTGCTGCCCATGATGAGCTCACAGAAGGACAACACGAAATCGCTTTTCAGCGCCAGCGGGTTTTCTTCCTCGCTGTAATTGAGGTTGATATCCAGGGGATTCACATAGTCGCGGCTGCTCGGAGAGAGCCGGATCACCTGGCCGCCCAGCCGGTTCACCAGCGGGGAGTATTCATCCTCCGGGTCGCAGATGATGACATTATCCTTCGTGGTCAGCATGACATAGGTGATCTCCCGCTTGCAGCTCATGGACTTGCCGCTGCCCGGCGTGCCGAACACAAGACCGTTGGGACAACGGGACTGCTTGCGGTCCAGCAGGATCATGTTGCCGGACAGGGCGTTGAGCCCGTAATACATGGCGTCCCCGCCCATAAAGAGCTCCTGCGTGACGAAGGGCACGAACACCGCCAGCGCCGAAGTGGTAAGGCTCCGTTCGATTTGGATACGGTTAAGGCCCAGCGGCAGCGAGGACACAAGGCCGTCCTCCTGCTGGAAGTCCAGCCGGGTCAGGATGCAGTTGTGGGTCTGGGCGACGCTGGCCGACTGGGAAACGGCGATCTCCAGCTTTTGCTTTGTGGGTGCCAGATGCAGCATGAGGAAGGTCATATTGAACATTCGCTCGTTGCGGCTCTGTAAATCCTGCAAGAGATTTTTCGCCGCGCCGCCGTAGGTGGAGAGGTCAGAGGGGAGGATGTCCAGATCGTAGCCGCTGCGGGCGGCCTTCTTCTGCTCCTGGATCTTCATGGCGTCCAGATCGGTGATCTTGCGCTTGACCATCTTGATGGCCTCGTTCTGGTTGATGCCGCGGACGTGCATGGTGACGAGAAGGTTTCCCTCCACATCCATGAAGTCCGTGAGGATACGGTCCTGGATCTCCGGGGCCAATATCTGCAAGAAGGATACCGCGCCGTACATTTCGCCCATGCGGAAGCGCCGCGTCTCCCCAAACTCGAAGGAGGAAGGCGCGATAAAATCCTTCACGGACAGGCCGGAGGGCGCCAGCCAGTCCCATTCAAAGGCGAAGGGCTCCCCTCTGGGATGGAGGAGACCGTGCAGCAGAGCCAGACGCTCCTTGCCGTCCAGCACCTTTGCCGCCGCGCCCATGACCTTGAAGCGGTTCAGGGTGTCCGCCTCGATGCGGGAAAACCTTGCCCGCGCCGCCTGGATGCTCTCCGCCTCGATGGTCAGCGTGACATACTTGCTTTTCACATAGCCGTTGCTGCCGCGCTCATACTGTGTTTGCAGGATGCCGGAGGCCTCGGCGCGGATCCCGTCCAGATCGTCCCCCTGGGCCGCCATGCGGAACAGGTCCCCGCCGCCGGCCTTGTGGCTGCTGCTCAGGGTCATTTGCACGCCGATGGAGGGGTCATAGCCGTTATAGAAATCGCAGAGGCGTTCAAAGATATCCCGCTGATCGTCCGGCCCTGCCAGACGGTAGCTGACGTCGGCGTAGGCGATGGTTTTGGAAAAATGCCGGTCGTCCAGACGGCACAGGCCGTCCGGGTGCATATTGCGGAAGGGGAGGCTTGCCTGTACGGTGTGGTTCTTGCCGTCCCCCTTGGCCTGCCGGATGACGGCCTCGATCTGCTTTCGCTCCTGCCGGGTGAGCCTGCGCCGGCCCTTGCCTCTTTTCCCCGCGCCGGAGGCGATCCGCCCCACCGTCCGCTCCAGCTCCGCCTGCTTTTCCAAAGCGGAATAGGCGTTGTTTGTCTGATAGACACGCTTTTTCGGACGGGTGAATTTGCACTGGATCAGATGGCCCAGCAGCGCCTCCGGGGTCTGCCCGTTCTTCTCATACAGGGCGAACAGGAAAAAGGGCAGCATCACAAGGATCATGCACAGCGCCGCCGGCGTCGTGCCCATACTGCCCTTGCTCAAAAAGAAAAGCGGCACTCCAATAAGCGCCGCCGATCCGAAACACACAAGCTGCCGCTTCGTCAGGCCGAACAGCATCTTGCTCTTGATTTTTGTCAGGTCCTTCGGGACCGTTACGTATGCCAA
>CABKMV010000117.1 GCA_902373635.1 uncultured Oscillospiraceae bacterium | reverse complement strand
GCCTTTTTTGCCGCCTCCCGGCGGCGGGGGGGCCGATAGGGAAGCAGGAAGCGCAAACCAGCTCAACAGCCGGCAAACATGTCACAACAGAAAACAGGCAAGAGGCCAAACGCCTCTTGCCTGTTTTTTGCGCTCTCTTGTCTGCCTAACATCTGCCACTGCCACAGCAGACGCCGGCATGACACAGCACGTCATGCCGGCGTTTTTCTGTACCTACAGCGGCCCGCCCTTCGCCCACACCGGGATGCCGCAGACCACCTCCGCCACGGCCACGGCCCGGCGGGCCAGGGCCTGGTGGAGCCGCCCCAGGGCGCGGATGTAGCCCAGGGTGCCCTCGTCATAGCCGTAGCCGTCGGAAAAGACCTCGTTGCTCACCACCACCAGCAGCGCCGCCCGCTCCAGCAGGCCGTCGATCCCCGCCAGGACGGCGCTCTCCGCCACGGCCACGGCGCCCTCCGGCGACCAGAGCTCGTTGGCCAGCAGGTTCCCCAGGTCCTCCAGCAGCACGCAGTCCCCCGGCGCGATCTCCGCCCCGCCGATGCCGGTGGGCTGCTCCACGGTGACAAAGGACCGGCCCGCCTCCTGAGCGTGGGCGGAGCGCATGGCCCGGTGGCGGGCGATGCGGTGGAGAGACTCCCCGTCCCGCCCGTCCATGGTGGCAAGATACACCGCCCTGCCCGCGGCCTCACGCAGCAGCAGGCGCTCGGCGAAGGCGGACTTGCCGCTGCCGCTGCCGCCGGTGATCAGGATCAGCCGCCCGCTCATAGCGGCTTGTACGCCTCGATGCCGGCGCTGTCGAAGGAGGGCATGTCCCAGTATACCCCCAGGGCCATATCAAGCAGGGGCATGGCGGACACCGCGCCGGTGCCCTCCCCCAGGGCCATGCCCAGCCGCAGCAGGGGCCGCAGGCCCAGCGCCTCCATCACATGGCCCGCGCCGGGCTCGGCGGAAAGGTGGGAAGGGAGGAAGGCGTCCAGCGCCGCCGGGCACAGCCGCGCCGCCGCCAGGGCGGCCACCGTGGAGATGAACCCGTCCAGGATGACAGGCACGCGGCAGCGGGCGCAGCCCAGATAGAAGCCCGCCATGGCGGCGATGTCGAAGCCGCCCACCTTGCTCAGCACGTCCACCGGGTCGCCGGGGTCGGGCCGGTGCAGGGCGACAGCCCGGTCGACGACCTGGATCTTCTTCGCCAGCCCTTCGTTGGAGAGGCCAGCGCCCTTGCCGGTCATCTCCGCGGCCGGGCGGCCCAGCAGGGCGGCGGCCACGGCGCTGGAGGTGGTGGTGTTGCCGATGCCCATCTCCCCGGCGGCCAGGAGGGTGTACCCCTCCCCCGCCAGCTCCCTGGCGAGGGCCATGCCCCCCAGCAGGACGGACAGGCACTCCCGCCGGGTCATGGCGGGCTCCTTTGCCAGGTTTTTTGTGCCCCGGGCCACCTTGATGGACCGCATCCCCGGCACGTCCCTCTCCATCCCCGCGTCCACGGGGAACACGTCGGCGCCGGCCACCTTTGCCATGCAGCAGACGCTGGCCCGGCCGGCGAGCATATTCTCTGCCACGACGGCGGTGACGGAGCTGTCCGACTGGGTCACGCCCTCGGCCACCACACCGTTGTCGGCGCAGAAGGGCACCACGCCCTTCCGGTACTCCCGCCGCAGGGGGGCTGCCCCGGCCAGGCGGGCCACCGCGCCCTCCAGCAGCCCCAGGCCGTGGAGGGGCTTGGCCACCGCGTCCCAGTGCCCCAGGGCGGCGTCGATCCTGCCCTGATCGGCGGGCTTGATCTCCGCCAGGGCATCCCGCAGCTCCCGCTCCAAACGTTCCAACTCTCTCATGGGTCAGCGCCTCGCTCTCCTCGTCTTATGGCCCATCTTACCCCACCCCGGCCAAAAATGCAACCGTCCCACGGGATTTTGCAGTCGCCCTATTGGCAATATCGTGTCTCGATGTTACGCTGATGATACAAATATTGAGACACGATAAAAAAGGGGGGAGGTGGTCGCCGTGGCCAAACGGCCCCTGGAGCTTTTGACGGAATCCATGTTCTATGTTTTGCTGGCGCTGCTGGGCGGGGAGAAGTGCGGCACGGAGATCAGCGCCTTCATTGAGGAGAAGACCCGGGGCGCGGTGCCCTGCTTCGCCCACTTTGTCCGGGGCGGGGGCGGGGCCGTCCGCTGCCGGCTGGTCCCCATG
>CABKMV010000116.1 GCA_902373635.1 uncultured Oscillospiraceae bacterium | reverse complement strand
TGGTACACCTTCAGGGACTCGAACCCTGGACACCCTGATTAAGAGTCAGGTGCTCTACCAACTGAGCTAAAGGTGCATATCCTGTTAACGGTGTTATTATAGTCGATGTGCGCCGATATTGCAAGCTTTTTTTGCGAAAAGAACAGGATTTCTTTGAAATCAGGGAGAGAGCCGGAAAAGCGGGGGCTTTTCCGGCTCTCTGCGGGAAAGGAAAGAAGAACTGTCAGTTTTTCCACTCCACATACAGCTCGCGGACGGCATTATCATCGGCGGGCTTTGCGGCGGGAGCGGCAGGAGCGGGCGCGGCCTTGGGCGCGTCGCGTTTTTCAATGAACTTGGGCGCCACCTGGGGGAACAGCGCCAGGCTCAGCACATCCTCGTCGGACTTGGCCAGACTCTTGAACTCCTCGCGGTACTTCTCCAGCTCCGGCTCCAGCAAATCGGCGGGACGACAGGTGATGACATCCTCAGGGGCGATGCCCGCCTTGGAGCGGACCTCCTCGTTGACCTCGCCGGGCAGCTTGCCGTATTCACCCTTGAGCATGGCGCGGGACTCCTTGGGGAACGTCTTGTAACGCTCGCCCATGATGACGTTCATCACGGCCTGGGTGCCCACGATCTGGGAGGAGGGCGTTACCAGCGGGGGATAGCCGAAGTCCTTGCGGACGCGGGGGATCTCCGCCAGCACGTCGTAATACTTATCCTCCTTGCCCGCCTGCTTCAGCTGGGAGATCAGGTTGGAGAGCATACCGCCGGGCACCTGATACAGCAGGGTGTTGGTGTCCACGCGGAGGACCTTGGGGTCCAGGATACCGGCGTCCTGCAGGCGCTGGGCGACCTTGCGGAAGTGAGCGGCCACGGGGGACATCTTCTCCAGGCTCAGGCCGGTGTCACGGACGGTGCCCTGCAGCGTGGCCACCAGGGACTCGGTGGCGGGCTGGCTGGTGCCGTTGGCCATGGGGCTCAGCGCGGTGTCCACAATGTCCACACCGGCATAGGCCGCCATCAGCAGCGTCATATCGCCGGTGCCGGAGGTGTTGTGGGTATGCAGATGGATGGGGACGGAGACCGTCTCCTTCAGCGCCTTGACCAGAGAGTAGGCCTCCATGGGCAGCAGCAGGTTGGCCATGTCCTTGATGCAGATGGCGTCAGCGCCCATGCCCTCCAGTTCCTTGGCCAGCTTGACGAAGTAGGCCTCGCTGTGGATGGGAGAGATGGTATAGCTGAGGGTGGCCTCCACCTGTCCACCGTATTTCTTGGTGGACTTGATGGCCTGCTCCAGGTTGCGCACGTCGTTCAGCGCGTCGAAAATGCGGATGATGTCGATACCGTTTTCGATGGATTTGGCGCAGAAGGCGTCCACCACATCGTCGGCATAGTGCTTGTAGCCCAAGATATTCTGGCCACGGAAGAGCATTTGCAGCTTCGTGTTCTTCACGTGCTTGCGGATGGTACGCAGGCGCTCCCACGGGTCCTCGTTCAAAAAGCGCATACAGGCGTCGAAGGTGGCGCCGCCCCAGCACTCCAGAGAGTAGTAGCCGACGGCGTCCAGCTGCTCCAGTGCGGGCAGCATATCCTCGATGGTCATGCGGGTGGCCGCCTGGGACTGGTGCGCGTCGCGGAGGATGGTATCGGTGATGAGCAGGGGCTTATTAGACAGAAATTCCATAGTTACCTCCTATTAACCGAACAGGGAGATCAGCACGCCCGCGGCGATGGCCGAGCCGATGACGCCGGCCACGTTGGGGCCCATGGCGTGCATCAGCAGGAAGTTGCCGGGGTTTTCCGCCTGGCCGACCTTCTGGCTGACACGGGCGGCCATAGGTACGGCGGACACACCGGCAGAGCCGATGAGGGGATTGATCTTCTCCTTGAGGAACAGGTTCATGAACTTGGCCAGCAGGACGCCGCCGGCGGTGCCGAAGCCGAAGGCCACCACGCCCATGCCCATGATAGCCAGAGTCTTGGGGCTGAGGAAGGTAGCGCCGGTAGCGGTGGCGCCTACGCTGATACCCAGGAAGATGGTGACGATGTTCATCAGCTCGTTCTGCATGGTCTTGCTGAGGCGGTCCAGCACGCCGCACTCCTTGGCCAGGTTGCCCAGCATCAGGCAGGCGATCAGCGGCGCGGCGGAGGGGACCAGCAGGGCCACGAACACCGTGACCACGATGGGGAAGAAGATCTTTTCCTTCTTGCTGACCTCACGCAGGGGCTTCATGACGATCTGGCGCTC
>CABKMV010000115.1 GCA_902373635.1 uncultured Oscillospiraceae bacterium | reverse complement strand
AAAAGTACCCAAAAGATCGCCAGCCTGCGGCTGGAGCGCTTTGTAATGTTTTGATAAGGACGCAACGGCAAGGCTTGGTTTTGTCTGCCGATAGTGCCAACTGCGGCGCCGGTGGTCAGAAGCGTCTACCCCTCCGCCGTACCCTTTGGGCCTACCGCTCCTTGGGTCTGGATGCGTTACGCTTGATCCATATGAAATGTGGGTTCGAAGTGCTCGTTGGTTCTTCTATTCCACCGCAGTTCTTCCAAGAGAAAAAGATGCATCTTTCCCTTTAACAGGCCGTCAGGCGAAGTCGGTTGAGATGGTCTTTAGATTAGATTCTCGTAGGATTTCTCATTCAGTGGCTGGATGCAAACAGGATACCACCCAGTCCGATGAAACCGGGGACCGGGGTGTCCCCGGCGGCGTTTTCACCCGCCCGCAGGCGGGCGCTTACGAGGCCAACCGCCGCGTAGCGGCGGCTCTTAGGCCGAGTGGGTTACTTTGCCGCCGAGGGCAAAGTAACCCGCGCCGGAGCGCGGAATACCCCGAAAAAACCCTTATTCAGTGGCTGGATGCTATCAAATCCCCACCCAGTCCGATGAAATAAGGGATTCTTAAACCGTAGGTTTAAGCGCATTTTTGGGTACTTTTTGTGCGCACAAAAAGTACCCCAGGGCGCGGGGCTGGAAGCCCCGCAAAAGCCTGAGTTTGGGCCTGCCAGGCCCACGAAAGACAGGGGCCGGGGCGCACAGCCCCGGAAAGCCACGCCCCGCCAGGGGCAAAGAAAAAATTCCCCTCGCGGCGGCAGCCGCGAAGAACGCCCCCGCCCGCAGGGCGGCCAAAGAAGAAAGGAGAAGAAACCATGGAAGAAAAACTGCAAGAGTATGCCCGTTTACTGGTTGAGGTGGGCCTGAACGTTCAGAAGGGACAGAACCTGGTCATCGCCTGCCCGGTGGAGTGCGCGTGGTTCGCCCGCATGTGCGCCAAGGCGGCCTACGCCGTGGGCTGCCGGGAGGTCATCATGAACTGGCGGGACGACCAGCTGGCCCGGGAGAAGTATCTCCACGCAGCCGACGAGGTGTTCGACACGGTTCCCGCCTGGCAGAGCGAGTTTTTCAACGGCTATGCAAAGGAGGGGGCGGCCTATCTGGCCATCTCCGCCACGGATCCGGAAAACCTGAAGGGTGTGGATCCGGACCGCATTGTCCGCAGCCAGCGCAGCAGCAGCGGGGCTATGCAGGACTTCTACCGCCTGCAGATGTCCAACGGGTTCCCCTGGTGCATCGGCTCCATCCCCATCCCCAGCTGGGCAAAGAAGGTGTTTCCCGGCTGCGACGAGGAAACCGCCATGGAGAAGCTCTGGAACGCTATTTTTGCCGCGATCCGCGTCAGCGGCCGGGGCGACGCGGTCCAGCGCTGGCAGGAGCATCTGGACACCCTCCAGGTGCGCATTGATAAGCTCAACGCCCTGCGCCTGGAGAGCCTGCACTATACCAACAGCCTGGGCACCGATCTGACCATTCGCCTGCCGGAGGATCACGTGTGGGCCGGCGGCGGCGGAAAGACCTCCGCCGGGCAGGCGTTTATCGCCAACATGCCCACGGAGGAAATCTTCACAGCCCCCCTCCGGGACGGCATCGACGGCGTGGTTTACGCCGCCCTGCCCCTGGCCCACGGCGGCAACATCATTGACAAGTTCCACTTTGTCATCAGGGAGGGGAAAATCGTGGAAGCCCACGCCCAGACCGGCGAGGAGACGCTCAAGGCGGCTATCGCTGTGGATGAGGGCGCTTCCCGCTTCGGCGAGGTGGCCCTGGTGCCCTACGACAGCCCCATCAGCAACCAGAAGATCCTGTTCTATAACACCCTTTTTGACGAGAACGCTTCCTGCCACCTGGCCTTCGGCGAGGCGTATCCCGAGTGCATCAGGGGCGGGGAGAAGATGAGCAAGGAGGAGCTGAAGGAGCACGGCCTCAACGATTCCATCACCCATGTGGACTTCATGGTAGGCACAGCCGACCTCTCCATCGTGGGCAGGACCCGTGACGGCAGGGAAGTCCCCATTTTTGTGGACGGAAATTTTGCCATTTGACGCATTAGGAAGCCGACCCACTGGGGCGGCTTCCTTTTCCTTTTTTCGGCCCTTCGGGCCGAGGGCAGTTTTCGCGGGTCTGCCCGGCCCGCGCCCGGTTTTTGGGCGGGGCTACGCGCCCCGAACCCTGGGTTACTTTTTCGCCCCTGCGGTGGGGCGCTCTCAACTTTTCTCCCGTGAGAAAAGTTGCAACACTCGGCCTAAGAGCCGCCGCAATGCGGCGGTTGGCCTCGTAAGCGCCCGCCTGCGGGCGGGTGAAGCACGCATAAGGGGGCCAGCCCCCTTAGGAATCCCCCCATTTTTTTGATGAGGACGCGACGGCACAGTCTGGTCTTGTCTACCGATAGTACCAACTGCGGCGCCGACGGCCAGCTTCGCCTGCCCCTCCGCCGTGCCCTCTGGATCTACCGCTCCTTTGGCCTGGGTGTGTGACGCTTGATCCATATGAAATGTGGTGCGATATCCGACCTGGCCCTTCTCTTCCACCGCAGTTCTTCCTACGGAAAAACAGATGGCTCTACCCCATTAA
>CABKMV010000114.1 GCA_902373635.1 uncultured Oscillospiraceae bacterium | reverse complement strand
CCCATCCACATGATCGACCTGAAGGCCCTGATGGGGGATGCCAGCGACAACATCCCCGGCGTCCCCGGCGTGGGGGAGAAGACCGCCTTGGCGCTGGTGCAGAAGTACCGGACCGTGGACGCGCTCTACGCCGCCATGCCGGAGATCGACGCCAAGCCCGGCGTCATCAAAAAGCTCCAGGCGGGGGAGGATTCCGCCCGCATGAGCCGCCATCTGGCCACCATCGTCACCGACGCGCCGCTGGAGTTTGCGCCGGAGGACAACCTGCGCCGCCCGGCAAGGCCGGGGCTCCGCGACCTGTTTCTCCGGCTGGAGTTTTCCAAGCTTATCGAAAAAATGGGCCCGACCGAGGGGAAAGAGGTCCAGACAGGGGAGGGCGCTGCCGCTGCCGGGAGCTGTGAGAGCGAGATCGTCGCGGACAGAGGCCGCATGGAGGAACTGCTCTCGCTCTGGCGGCAGAAGGAAAGGGTGGCCTGCCTGGCGCTGCCGGACTTGCAGGGAGTATGCGTGGAGTGGGGAAGCGAGAAGGAGGGCCGCGCGGCGATATTCCTGCCGGGGAGGCTTGACTGCTACAACGAGTTTTTGGGGAAGTTCTTCTCCGGCGATATCAAAAAGGCGTCCCACGACGTGAAGGACCTGACCCGCGCCCTGCTGGCCGAGGGCCTGAGCGCGGAGGGCTTTGTCTTTGACACCGCCCTGGCGGGATACCTGCTGGATGCCACGGCAGGGCACTACGACTTGGAGCATCTGGGGATGACCTGGTTCAACCAGGAGTTTCCCAAGGCCAAGGCCTATCTGGCGGAGGACGCCTTCACCGGCATGGGGGAGAACTCCGAGGCCCTGGGGGCCTGGATGAGCCATACCGCCCTCATCGCCGCGCTGTACGAAAAGATGCTGCCGAACCTCCGGGAGACCGGGGTGGAGGAGCTGTACTTTACCGTGGAACTGCCGCTGTGCCGGGTGCTCGCTGAGATGGAGCTGGCGGGCTTCCGGGTGGACGCCAGGATGCTCCAGTCCTTCGGCGAGACGCTGACCGCCGCCATCGAGACGCTGGAGCAGCAGATCTACTCCTATGCGGGAAAGTTCAACATCAACTCCCCCAAGCAGCTGGGAGAGGTGCTTTTTGAGCGCCTGGGCCTGCCCGCCTATAAAAAGACCAAGACCGGTTACTCCACCAACGCCGAGGTGTTGGACAAGCTCCGGGGGGCCCACCCCATCGTGGGGGAGGTGCTGGAGTACCGGCAGTATACGAAGCTGAGATCCACCTATGTGGACGGCCTTTTGAAAGTCGTCTCCCCGGATGGGAGGGTGCGCACCAGCTTCCAGATGACTGTCACCGCCACGGGGCGCTTAAGCTCCACAGAGCCCAACCTCCAGAACATCCCCACCCGCACGGAGCTGGGCAGCGAGCTGCGGCGGATGTTCATCTCCGACCCCGGCAAGGTGCTGGTAGACGCAGACTACAGCCAGATCGAGCTGCGGCTGCTGGCCCACATCTCCGGCGATGAGGCCATGCAGGAGGCGTTCTTGTCCGGGGAGGACTTCCACACCGTCACAGCCTCCCACGTCTTCGGCGTGCCGCTGGAGGACGTCACCGCCTCCATGCGCCAGGCGTCCAAGGCGGTAAACTTCGGCATCGTCTATGGCATCTCCGCCTTTTCCCTGTCCCAGGACCTGGGAGTGACGGTATCAGAGGCCAAGGAGTATATGGAGGCGTATTTTGCCCGCTTCCCCGGGGTGAAGGGCTATATGGAGCGTGTCGTCGCCCAGGCGAAGGAGAAGGGCTACGTGGAGACGCTGATGCACCGCCGCCGGGCCCTGCCGGAGATCAAGTCCTCCAATTTCAATATGCGCTCCTTCGGGGAGCGGGTGGCGCTGAACATGCCCATCCAGGGCACTGCCGCCGACATCATCAAGCTGGCCATGGTGCGGGTATTTGACCGGCTGAAGAGGGAGAAGCTGGAGGCGAAGCTCATCATGCAGGTCCACGACGAGCTGATCGTGGAGTGCCCGGAAGATGAGGCGGAGCGGGTGAAAGATCTGCTCACTGAGGAGATGGAGGGGGTATACGCGCTCTCCGTCCCGCTGACGGCGGAAGCCCACAGCGGGAGAAACTGGCTGGAGGCAAAGTGATTTTATGCCTTTTTGTGGGCCTGGCCGGCCTACCCTTTTTGTGGGCCTGGCCGGCCTACCCTTTTTGTGGGCCTCCCCGGCCCACACCCGGTTTTTCCCGGGGCTACGCGCCCCGGACCCGCGGTTACTTTTCAAACGATTGAAAAGTAACCAAAAGATCGCTTAAACCTACGGTTTAAGAATCCCTTTGTCTGATCGGACTGGGTGTTGCCCTGTTTGTATCCAGCCACTGAATGAGAAATCCTTCGGGCATCTGATCTCAGTCGGGTTGCTCGTCCGGCTTCGGCTGTCGCCCTGTTAATGGGGTAGAGCCGTCTGTTTTCCTTCCACAAGAACTGCGGCGGAGGAGAAGGGCCAGGGCGGATATCGCGCCCACATTTTATATGGGTCTAGCGTCACGCACCAAGGCCAAAGGAGCGGTAGGCCCAAAGGGCCCGGCGGAGGGGCAGACGCTTCTGGCTGTCGGCGCCGCAGTTGGCACTATTGGGAGACAAAACCAGTCCTTGCCGTCGCGTCCTCATCAAAAAAATGGGGGGATTCCTAAGGGGGCGCAGCCCCCTTGGGCGTGCTTCACCCGCCCGCAGGCGGGCGCTTACGAGGCCAACCGCCGCATTGCGG
>CABKMV010000113.1 GCA_902373635.1 uncultured Oscillospiraceae bacterium | reverse complement strand
GTGGGGCGGGGGAGAGATGAGGGACACGCCGGGGGTGGAGTACCGGGTCTTGGCGATCCAGGGGTACACCTTCTTCCCCGGCAGGTGGCCGCCCTCGCCGGGCTTGGCCCCCTGGGCCATTTTGATCTGTACCTCCTGGGCGCTGACCAGATACCGGCTGGTGACGCCGAAGCGGCCGGAGGCCACCTGCTTGATGGCGCTGCCCTTCTCCGTACCCAGCCGCTCGGGGTCCTCGCCGCCCTCGCCGGAGTTGGACTTGCCGCCGATGCGGTTCATGGCTATGGCCAGGCACTCGTGGGCCTCCTGGGAGATGGAGCCATAGCTCATGGCCCCGGTCTTGAAGCGCCTGACGATGGAACTGACCGGCTCCACCTCCTCAAGGGGGATAGGCGTCCTGTCCTCAAACCGGAAGGACAAAAGCCCCCGCAGGGTGTGGGGGATGCCCTCGTCGTTGACCAGGGTGGCGTACTGCTTGTAGAGGGCGTAGTCCCCCGTCTGGGCCGCCCGCTGGAGCAGATAGATGGTCTGGGGGTTGTACATGTGGTCCTCTTTGTCGCTGCCGCTGCGGAGCTTGTGGTAGCCGAAGCTGTCCAGGGTGGTGTCTGTCTGGAGCCCAAGGGGATCGAAGGCCTGGTCGTGGTGCCACTCCACCCCCTCCTCGATCTCCTTCAGGCCGATGCCGCCCACACGGGAGATGGTATTGGTGAAGTAGTCGTCGATGACCGCCTGGTCAATGCCCAGGGCCTCGAAGATCTGGGCGCACTGGTAGGACTGGATGGTGGAGATGCCCATCTTGGAGGCGATCTTGACGATGCCGTGGAGCACCGCGTCGTTATAATCGTTCACCGCCACGGAGTACTCCTTATCCAGAAGCCCCGCGTCGATGATCTCCCGGATGCTCTCGTGGGCCAGGTAGGGGCACACCGCCCGGGCGCCGTAGCCCAGAAGGGCGGCGAAGTGGTGGACGTCCCGGGGCTCGGCGCTCTCCAGGATGATGGACACGCTGGTGCGCTTTTTGGTGCGGACCAGGTGGTGCTCAATGGCGGACACCGCCAGCAGGCTGGGAATGGCCACGTGGTTCTCATCCACGCCCCGGTCGGAGAGGATGATGATGTTGGCCCCGTTTTTGTAGGCCCGGTCGCAGCTGACAAAGAGGTGGTCCAGCGCTTTTTTCAGGGAGGTGTTTTTGAAGTACAGCAGGGACACCGTCTCCACCCGGAAGCCGGGGATCTCCATATAGCGGATCTTCAGCAGGTCAACGCTGGTCAGGATGGGGTTGCGGATCTCCAGCACCCGGCAGTTGGAGGCCCTTGCCTCCAGCAGGTTCCCGTCGGAACCGACATAGACGGTGGTGTCAGTGACGATCTCCTCCCGGATGGCGTCGATGGGCGGGTTCGTCACCTGGGCGAACATCTGCTTGAAGTAGCTGAAAAGGCTCTGATGCTTCTCGGAGAGCACCGCCAGAGGGATGTCCACGCCCATGGAGGTGGTGGGCTCGCTGCCGGTGGCGGCCATCTGCAATATCACGTCCTTGATATCGTCATAGGAATAGCCGAAGGCTTTGTAGAGCCGGTCCCGCTCCTGCTGGGTGTGGACGGGGACCTTTCTGTTGGGAATGGCCAGGTCCTTCAGCCGGACAATGTTCTGATCCACCCATTCCCCATAGGGCTCCCGGGCGGCGTAGCGGGCCTTCAGTGCCTGGTCCTCCACCACCTCGCCCCTGGCGGTGTCCACCACCAGCATCTTGCCGGGACGGATCCGGTCCTTTTTCACGATGTGCTCCGGCGGGATGTCCAGCACCCCGACCTCAGAGGACAAAATGAGATAGCCGTCGTCGGTGACATAGTAGCGCACAGGGCG
Source organism: uncultured Oscillospiraceae bacterium (assembly GCA_902373635.1). Taxonomy (GTDB): domain Bacteria; phylum Bacillota; class Clostridia; order Oscillospirales; family Oscillospiraceae; genus Pelethomonas. The sequence continues at coordinate 1,204 of CABKMV010000113.1, read as the reverse complement.
CAGGCCGTTGCGGTCCAGGGTGGCCCCCACCAGGTCGCCGTCGGTGTAGAGGATGGCCGCCGGGCCGTCCCAGGACTCCATCATGGTGGCGTAGTAGTGGTACATATCCCGGACGGACTGGTCCATGTCCTTGTCGCGGCGCCAGGCCTCCGGGATGGTCAGCATCACCGCCAGGGGCAGGTCGATGCCGTTCATCATCAGAAACTCCAGGGTGTTGTCCAGCATGGAGGAGTCAGAGCCGTTGGCGTCGATAACGGGAAGGACCTTGTCGATGTCGTCGCGCATGATGGACGAGAACATGGTCTCCTCCCGGGCCAGCATCCGGTCCACATTGCCCCGGATGGTGTTGATCTCCCCGTTGTGGAGGATCAGCCGGTTGGGGTGGGCCCGCTCCCAGCTGGGGGTGGTGTTGGTGGAGAAGCGGGAGTGGACCATGGCCAGGGCGGAGACGCAGTCCTCCTCCTGGAGGTCCAGGTAAAACCGGCGCAGCTGCCCCACCAGGAACATGCCCTTGTAGACGATGGTGCGGCTGGAGAGGGAGCAGACGTAGGTGTGGTCGTTGGACTGCTCAAACTCCCGGCGGACGATGTAGAGCTTCCGGTCAAAGTCCAGCCCCCGCTCCACCTCCGCAGGGCGGCGGATGAAGCACTGGAGTATGGCGGGCATGCTGTCCCGGGCCGTGTCCCCCAGCACCTCCGCCGCCACCGGCACCTGACGCCAGCACAGGAACTCCAGCCCCTCCTTCTGGCAGATGATCTCAAACATTTTCCGGGCGCGGCTGCGCAGAGGGGTGCTCCGGGGAAAGAAGAACATCCCCACGCCGTAGTCCCGCTCATCCCCCAGCTCGACGCCCCGCTGGGCCAGCGCCCGGCGGAACAGGGGGTGGGGGATCTGCAGGATCAGCCCCACGCCGTCCCCGGTCCTGCCCTCGGCGTCCTTCCCGGCCCGGTGCTCCAGCTTCTCCACGATCTTCAGCGCGTCGTCCACCGTCCGGTGGGTCTTCTCCCCCCGGATGCTGATGACCGCGCCGATGCCGCAGGCGTCGTGCTCATATTGCTGTCGATACAGTCCTGATCCTTCTCCCATAGCGGCTCCTTCCTGCCAAAAATTTGCAACTTGTCTGTCTTGCAATTGCAAAAATGGTCCGATGCGTCCTCAATTAAAAAACAAATGTCTTTTCAAAAAAGAGATAAAGAGGAGGCGC
>CABKMV010000112.1 GCA_902373635.1 uncultured Oscillospiraceae bacterium | reverse complement strand
GACGGGGGAGGGGCGTTCCATAGGCGCGGACAATATTTACTTCCGTGCCTTTGTATCGATGACCTCTTTCAGCATAGCGGCAAACTCGTCGAAGCTCATGGCGCCCAGATCGCCCTCGGAGCGGTGGCGCGGGGACACGGTACCGTTCTCCATATCCCGGTCGCCCACCACCAGCATATAGGGGACCTTCTCCAGCTGGGCCTCCCGGATCTTCTTGCCGATCTTCTCGTTGCGGTGGTCCACCTCCACACGGACGCCCTGGGCGTCCAGCTTGGCGGCCACCTGGTTGGCGTATTCCGCCGCCCGGTCGGTGACAGGCAGGACCTTCACCTGGACGGGGCTGAGCCAGGTGGGGAACGCGCCGGCAAAGTGCTCAGTGATAACACCGATAAACCGCTCGATGGAACCCAGCAGGGCCCGGTGGATCATAACGGGGCGGTGCTTCTCGCCGTCCTCGCCCACGTACTCCAGCTCGAACCGCTCCGGCATCTGGAAGTCCAGCTGGATGGTGCCGCACTGCCAGGTGCGCCCCAGAGAGTCGGCCAGATGGAAGTCCAGCTTGGGGCCGTAGAACGCGCCGTCGCCGGCATTGATGACATAGGGCTTGCCCATCTCCTCGATAGCCTGCTTCAGAGTCTCCTCGGCGAAAGCCCAGACCTTCTCGTCGCCCATGTGGTCCTCGGGCATGGTGCTCAGCTCGATCTGATAGGTCAGGCCGAAGGTGGAGTACATCTCATCAAACAGCTTCACCACGTTCTTGATCTCGTCCTTCATCTGGGCGGGGGTCATGAAGATATGGGCGTCGTCCTGGGTGAAGCAGCGGACGCGGAACAGGCCGTGGAGGGCGCCGGACATCTCATGGCGGTGGACCAGGCCCAGCTCCGCCATGCGCAGGGGCAGGTCGCGGTAGGAGTGGGGCTCATTCTTGTACACCAGCATGCCGCCGGGGCAGTTCATGGGCTTGACGGCGTAGTCCTCCCCGTCGATGACGGTGGTGTACATGTTGTCCTTATAGTGGTCCCAGTGGCCGGAGCGGTGCCACAGCTCCTGGTTGAGGATGATGGGGGTGGCAATCTCCACATAGCCGTAGCGCTTGTGGCACTGCCGCCAGTAGTCCAGCAGCGTGTTTTTCAGCACCATGCCCTTGGGCAGGAAGAAGGGGAAGCCCGGGCCCTCGTCGGCCATCATGAACAGGCCCAGCTCCTTGCCCAGCTTCCGGTGGTCCCGGCGCTTGGCCTCCTCGATGCGCTCCAGGTACTCGTCCAGCTCCTCCTTCTTGGGGAAGGCCACGCCGTAGATGCGCTGGAGGGTCTGGCGGTTGCTGTCGCCCCGCCAGTAGGCGGCGTTGCAGGCGGTCAGCTTAATGGCGTTGCCCTTGATGCGGCCGGTGGAATCCACGTGGGGGCCGGCGCACAGGTCAGTGAACTCGCCCTGCTTATAGAAGGAGATGACCGCGTCCTCAGGGAGGTCGTTGATCAGCTCCACCTTGTAGGGCTCGCCCTTCTCCTCCATGAACTTGATCGCTTCCTCCCGGGGCAGCTCGAACCGCTCCAGCTTCAGCTTCTCCTTGCAGATCTTGCGCATCTCCGCCTCCAGCTCGGCCAGCTGGGCCTCGGTGAAGGGCGTGGGGGTGTCGAAGTCATAGTAAAAGCCGTTGTCAATGGAGGGGCCGATGGCCAGCTTCACCTCCGGGTGCAGGCGCTTCATGGCCTGGGCCAGGACGTGGGAGCAGGTGTGCCAATAGGTCTTGCGGTAGGCTTCGTTTTCAAAGGTATACTGGTTGTTTTCTTCGGACATGTTGATTCCTCCTTGTAGTGAGGGGGAAGCAAATAAAAACGCCTCACCCCTGAGATTCAGGGGTGAGGCGAACAGTACGTCCCACGGTTCCACCCTAATTACAGCCGGATGGCTGTCGCTTTTGCAGGCGCTGTAACGGGCGCTTTCCCGTCTTGGTCATCCCAAGCGGCTCGGGAGTGGTACAGCCGCCGCCTGCCGTAAAGCCCTTCCACCAAGCGGGCCTCTCTCTGCACGGTGCCTTGCGGATTCTTCTCCGTCCTTGCCATTTTAACGGTGCTAGTGTATCACCGGAGGCCAAAATTGTCAACGGAAAATTATATATTATTGCCCGAATAACTTGGCAATCGCGCGATTGGCGCCGGTCATAAACTTGGACAGGATCATCAAGATAGACCCCGCCAGCATGATCCAGAATCCACTTGCGAGATACTCCGTCACTTCCACTAGAGGTATATCATCTTCACTGATCACTATACCGACCAGAAGGACCAGTGAGATTACCCCAAGGAGACATGCGGCTTTATTGAAAGAAAAACAATAAAGAAGGGCCGTTACAATGGGAAGCACAACAAGGATGACCCATAGCAGCAAGTTTTCGTCCCGCATATCTTTGAATATAGAGACACTGACAAACCATATTTTTTCAAAAGGGAAAAGCTCGCCCAGAAAAAAGAGAATCGCACCAATAATGCCAAGATAACCTCGCGGACTTGAATTATTTTCCATTCTAGCAAAAAACCTCCCTATCACACTGTTCATATCATCGGACTGATCCAGAATCATCAACCCACCGAAAGAAACTCCAAACGCCAAAACAATAATTACTAGTACCCACATTTCGTTCTCCCCCCTTAATAAAATAACTATAACTTTATTTTTTATAATTGTCAAGTTATTTTTCTAACTATAAATTAATTCATTTTTTTCTAAATTCTGCTTATCATATATAAAAATATAGGGTTGGAAATGGAGGTACGCCAATGGTGGTAGACTATACAGAAATTGGAAAGCGTATCGCCCGCCGCAGAAAGGAACTGGGGTTGAAGCAGTCCCAGGTCTGCGAGATGGTCGGGATCAGCGATCCGTATATGTCCAATATTGAGCGGGCTGTCTCCATCCCATCCACGGAAGTTATCATGCGTCTGGCCATTGCCCTAGACACCACCCCGGACGAGTTTTTGGTCGGTACTGCCCGGCGGGACGGCGGGGAGGAGTGGAAAAACGTGGCGGAGCTGCTGCGCCCCATGAATGCAAGGCAGCTCTCTCTGGCCCACCGTTTTCTCCAGTGGCTCTCAGAGCAGGAGCTGTAAAATAACCGCGGTGCGGATACCCGTTTGGATATCCGCACCGCGGCTTGTTTTTGAGGGGGAAGCCTCTCTGGCGAGGGGGGGGAGGCCCC
>CABKMV010000111.1 GCA_902373635.1 uncultured Oscillospiraceae bacterium | reverse complement strand
GGGTTTTGCACGTTATCCGACAACGTGGATGGTGAGCTGGGACGAGATGGGGGAAACGGAAATATCGCCTTCCGCAAGAGGGACGAATGTCACGGTGAAGTCAACCGTTTCGATCTCCCCAGGGGATAGCCGGTTGGGCTGGGTATATCCGCCTGACGACATGGCGGAGATTCGATAGCGGTCCGAGAGGCCTGCCTCTGCCAGATTCGCCTCAATTGCTGACTGGATATAAATGTTAGCATCAAAGTCCTCCCCGCCGGAGGCGGCCTTGATCTCCGGCAGCTGGGCGCAGGCGGCGAGAAGCTGGTACACCTCCTGCCCCTCCTGGAAGTCCCCGCCCTCGAGGACTGCGGGGCCGTTCCCCACGAGCCGGACCGTGGCGGTCAGCTCATTGGTGGTAGCTGTGGGCGTATAGACCGCGCCGGAGGGGAGCGTGCGGGGCGGGCCGGTGTAGGTGGCGGTATAGGGGACGGTGAGGACAACGCCGTCGTGGAGGTCGCTGGGAAATTGGAAGCTGTAGGAGATCGTGACGTCGGACAGGGTGTCGCCCTCCATGCCGGTGATGCCGGACAGATAGACGGACAGGGCGTCCCACAGCGCGGCCCGGAGGCTCTGGAGGCTCCATTCGCCCGACAGCTCAGTCTCCAGGCTCTCAGGGCTGCCCGGGTACAAGGCATAGGGGGCCCAGCTCCGCGTGATGCTGCGTATGGCATCTGCGTCCGTCCAGTCCTCGGTTGAGGCAGGCGGGGTATCCTCTTTTTGGCTATCCTGCTCGGAAGGAGGGACCGCTTGCTCTTCCGCCTCCCACTGACAGACCACGGTGCAGGTAAAGTCGTACTGCCCGCTGCTGCACTCCACGTGGAGGGAGATAGTGGTTTCGCCGGGGCTTACGGCGGTGACGGCGCCGTCCGCGCCGTCCACAGCGGCCACCGAGGGATCGGCGGAGACGTAGGAAGCGGCATAGACGCCCTGGACGCCCACCGGCAGCAGCCGGAAGCTGTCCCCAGGCTGGAGGAGATACTGGTAGACCGTGTTGGGGACGACGGCAACAGGCTCCCCCGCCAGGGCCTTCTCCAGCCGGTCCAAGACGTCGGCGGCGGGGAGGCTCCCGTCTGATCCCATGCGATAGGCCAGCTCAGAGCCCAGGAAGGAGGCGGCCGCCTGCCGCTGCTCCGCCGTCAGCTCCGCCAGCACCACCTGGGCGAACTGGCGGGGATCGTTCTCGTAGAGCCGCCAGACCGCAGAGCTGAAGCCCTCGGCATAGGCCCCGTCCAGCCCCTCGGTGGCGGAGAGGATATCCCGGTACTGTACCGCCGTCATGTCCCCGCCCTGCTCCGTGATGTACCGGGAGAGGGAGTCGAGGACATAGAGGCCCAGGTCAAAGCCCTCCGGCCACTGATCCCTGGTGGCGTACAGGGCGTTCCAGTCCAGTTCCCGCAGCATGGGCAGCCAGGTGGCAGCGGTGCTGCCCCGGTTGTAGTGGTCCAGGATGGTCAGGGCGTTGTAGTAGCGCTGGGGGTCCACGTCGTCCCAGGGACCGAAGGAGGTAAAGACATAGTTTTCCCCGTTCCAGGCGAAGAACCAGTCGTGGCGCTTTTGGTACAGAACCGTGGTCAGGTCGTAGGCGTCCAGCACCTCGGTGGCGGCGTAGACATGGCCGCTGTAGCCGTACTGGGCCGCCCCGTCCGCATCCTGGAGGAAGACACGGACCGTTTCCTGCCCGGCGTAGATACTGCTGCCCCGGCCGCCGCTCTGGACGAATAGCGCGCCGGCGACCTCGCGGAGGGGCTGATAGCTGGTGAGCAGATGGCCCGCCAGTTCCGGGGAGAACAGGGTCAGGAGGTAGCCGCGCAGCTCCTCCAGCGTATCAAAACCCTCCACCCGCTGGAAGGCGCCCTGGCCGTCGGAGAAGGTGTCGCTGGCAGTGGGCAGGGTCCCCAGGTCGAACCAGCTCCAGGCATCCCGGGCCTCCCGATAGAGGGAGAGCGCCTCCGCCTCGGTGAGAGCGGGGGCCGGAGAGACAGCCTCCGGGCCCAAGGCGGCGGAGACGCCATCCGGGATGAGGCCGCTGCCCGCCGTGGGCAGGCTGTCCGGGGAGGACTCCGCCGCCGACCCGCTGCCGAAGGTGACAAGGACCACGCAGCACACCACCAGCACCACCGCCGCCAGGGTGATCTTCAGCATCCGGGGCCGCCGGGCGATGAGCCTGATGCGCTCGGTCATGGTCCGCTTGCCGGCGGTCATGGTGGTGGCGGTGCGGAAGAGGTCCGCCGGGGAGGTGCGGGGGACGATCATGCCCACCAGCGTGGCCCCGTAGTCCAGGCGCTGGCCCTCGCCCAGGCGGCGGATAGCCCCGTCGTCGCAGGCCAGCTCGCAGTCCCGGCGGCTGAGGGCCGCCGCCCACCACACCAGGGGGTTGTACCAGTGGACCGCCAGGCACACATTCCGCAGGATAGCCCACAGGTGGTCCCCGTGGCGGTAGTGGGTCCATTCGTGGACCAGGATGTGGCGCAGATGGGCCTCCTCCAGCGCAGCTTCATTGAGATAGACGGCGGGCCGGAACACCCCGAAGAGGCAGGGGGAGGACAGGCCCGGCACCAGATATACTGGCAGATTGCCCGCGCCCGCCTCCGGCGGCAGATCCAGACGCTGCCGTTTCCTGCGGAGGTTGACATAAAATTTCAGGTTAGACAAGATCATCATGGCCGCGGCGATCCCCATTCCGGCATACCAGGGCCAGCGCCAGAAGGGCATATCCCACAAGGAGGGGTACCTGCTGTAGTGGACGATTTGGGTGCCGGCCTCCGGATCAACGTCAGAGCCGTTGATGGTGTACTCCTGACCGGGGCGCCCCTCCCACCACTGCTCATAGGGAGTGCCGGTGGGATATTCCTTATCCACGGTGTAGAGATCATAGAGGCCGCCGATAAGGGGCGTGTCCATGACGGCGGTGGTGCTGACTGCCGCGTTTGCAGCGTTTTCCAGCTGGGACCGTATCCCCTCCGCCGCACCCGATACGCTCACCGGCGCGGAGAACAGGGAGCCGGGGATCAGGAGCCGGGCCGCCACCAGCAGCCACAAGGCGTATTGGAGGCCGGGGTGGATCCGCCCCCGCAGCAGCCGCCGCAGCAGGGCGATCACCAGGATCAGGACGGAAGAAGTCAAGACCATCTCAATCATGGCTGGCCTCCCTTGCTTTCTCCAGGATGGCGGTCAGTTCGTCGATGTCCTCCTGGCTCAACCCCCGCCCATCCACCAGGGTGTTCACCATGAGGCCCACGCTGCCCCGGTACACCCGCCGCAGC
>CABKMV010000110.1 GCA_902373635.1 uncultured Oscillospiraceae bacterium | reverse complement strand
CTTAAACCGTAGGTTTAAGCGATCTTTTGGTTACTTTTCAATCGATTGAAAAGTAACCGCGGGTCCGGGGCGCGTAGCCCCGGGAAAAACCAGGCGCGGGGCGGCAGCCCCGCATAAAGGCCGGGTCCGGGCCGGCCAGGCCCACAAAAGAGTGGGTGCCAGGCGCGCAGCCCCGCATAATAAACAATAAGGAAAATCCCCCCTCGCCCGAAGGGCGAAGAAAGAAGAAAAAAGAACGCCCCGTCCCAGCAGGGACAAACAAAAAGGAGAAACGATATGGATATCTACGCCATCAACGACCTGGGCCGGCTGCTGTCCGGCAACCCCTACCCCGGGCGGGGCATTGTCGCTGGCAAGTCCGCCGACGGCAAATACGCCGCCGTGGCCTACTTCATCATGGGCCGCAGCGAGAACAGCCGCAACCGTGTCTTTGAGGCCACGGACGACGGCATCCGCACCCGGGCCTACGATGAGAGCAAGGTCTCTGACCCCAGCCTCATTATTTACCACCCGGTCCGCCGCCTGGGCAACACTCTCATCGTCACCAACGGCGACCAGACCGACACCATTCGGGACGGCCTGCTGGCCGGGAAAACCTTCGGTCAGTCCCTGAAGATCCGCTCTTTTGAGCCCGACGGCCCCAACTGGACGGCCCGCATCAGCGCCATTCTGACCTTCGGGGAAGGGGATTTCAACTACCACATGTCCATCCTCAAGAGCGCCGACGCCCAGGGCAGCGCCTGCAGCCGCTTTACCTTTGCCTATGAGCCCATCGCCGGCCTGGGCCACTTCCTCCACACCTATGTTACTGACGGCAGCCCCATCCCCACCTTCCAGGGTGAGCCCGAGCGGGTAGCCGTGGGGAATGACCCGGAGGAATTTACCCGGCAGGTGTGGGACAACCTCAATGTGGACAACAAGATCTCCCTGTATACCAACTGGATCGACCTGGCCACCGGGGAGGAGCAGGTCCGTATCATCAATAAACACCAGTAAGGAGGCGCGCCATGGAACGAAACCGCGACGGGTACATCTCCCCTCTCTCCACCCGCTATGCCAGCCGTGAGATGCAGTATCTGTTCTCTGAGAACCATAAATTCCGCACCTGGCGGCAGCTCTGGATCGCCCTGGCCAAGGCGGAGCGGCAGCTGGGCCTTCCTATCACCCAGGAGCAGATCGACCAGCTGGAGGCCCATGCCAACGACATCAACTACGACGTGGCGGAGGCCAGGGAGAAGCTGGTGCGCCACGACGTGATGAGCCACGTCTACGCCTACGGCCAGCAGTGTCCCGACGCCGAGGCCATTATCCATCTGGGCGCCACCTCCTGCTATGTGGGGGACAACACCGATATCCTCATCCTCCGGGACGCCATGTCCCTGGTGGCCCGGAAGATCGTCCAGGTGCTGAGGAACCTCTCCGCTTTTGCCCGGCAGTACAAGGATCTGCCCTGCCTGGGCTACACCCACCTTCAGCCCGCCCAGCTGACCACCGTTGGCAAGCGGGCCACGCTGTGGATGAATGAGCTGGTGATGGACCTGGAAAACCTGGAATTTCAGCTGGACACCCTGCGCCTGCGGGGAGTCAAGGGCACCACCGGCACCCAGGCCAGCTTTATGGAGCTGTTCGAAGGGGACGAGGCGAAGGTGCGCGAGCTGGATCGCCTGGTGGCAGAGCAGATGGGCTTTTCCAAGTGCGTGGCCGTCTGCGGCCAGACCTATTCCCGGAAGACCGACGCCTATGTGCTCTCCGCGCTGTCCGGGGTGGCTCAGTCCGCCTGCAAGTTCGCCAACGACCTGCGCATCCTCCAGTCCTTTGAGGAGATGGAGGAGCCCTTTGAGAAGAACCAGATCGGCTCCTCCGCCATGCCCTACAAGCGCAATCCCATGAGAAGCGAGCGCATCTGCGCCCTGGCCCGGTACGTCATCCAGGACGCGGTGAACCCCGCCATGACCGCCGCCACCCAGTGGATGGAGCGGACGCTGGACGACAGCGCCAACAAGCGCATCGCCGTGTCCGAGGCGTTTTTAGCTGTGGACGCCATCTTGGAGATCTATATCAACGTCACTGCGGGCCTTGTTGTCTATGACCGGGTGATCCGCCGCCGGGTGATGGAGAAGCTGCCCTTTATGGCCACGGAGAACATCATGATGGAGGCCGTCAAGCGGGGCGGCAACCGCCAGGAGCTGCACGAGGCCCTGCGGGAGCACTCCCACGCCGCCGCCAGGAAGGTGAAGCTGGAGGGCGGTGCCAACGATCTCATCGACCGGATCGTGGCGGACCCCATCTTCCCTCTCACCCGGGAGGAGATCGACGCCCAGATGGCCCCTGAAAAATATGTGGGCCGCGCCCCCAGTCAGGTAACGGAGTTTCTGGAGGGGGAGATCGCCCCCATTCTGGCCCGCTATCCCGACGAGGCGCGGCACGCCGAGCTGAGTGTATAAATCATTTCGTCAACCGAAGTCAGAAAAGGAGAGCGCTATGAACGAATTGGAACTGAAATACGGCTGCAACCCCAATCAGAAGCCCGCGCGCATTTTCATGAAGGACGGCAGTGATCTGCCTGTCACTGTTCTCAACGGCAAGCCCGGCTATATCAACTTTCTGGACGCGTTCAACGCCTGGCAGCTGGTGAAGGAGCTGAAGGAGGCCCTGGGGCTGAGCGCCGCCACCTCCTTCAAGCACGTCTCCCCCACCTCCGCCGCCGTCGGCATCCCGCTCAGCCAGGAGCTGAAGAGGGCCTGCTTTGTGGACGATGTTCCCGATCTGGACGAGAGCCCCCTGGCCTGCGCCTATGCCCGCGCCCGGGGCACAGACCGGCTCTGCTCCTTCGGCGACTGGGCCGCCCTCAGCGACGTGTGCGACGTGACCACCGCCAAGCTCATTCAGCATGAGGTATCCGACGGCGTTATCGCCCCGGGCTATACCGATGAGGCCCTGGCTATCCTGAAGACCAAGCGTAAGGGCAACTACAACATTGTTCAGATCGATCCCAACTATGTTCCCGCTCCCCAGGAGACCAAAGACGTGTTCGGCGTCACCTTCCAGCAGGGCCGCAACGAGTTCAAGATCGGCTCCCACCTGCTGGAGAATATCGTGACCGGGAACAAGAGCCTTCCCGAGAGCGCCAAACGGGACCTGATCGTGGCCCTTATCACATTGAAGTACACCCAGTCCAACTCCGTCTGCTACGCGGTGGACGGTCAGGCCATCGGCGTCGGCGCCGGCCAGCAGAGCCGCATCCACTGCACCCGTCTGGCGGGCACCAAGGCGGACACCTGGTTTTTGCGCCAGCACCCCAAGACGCTCTCCCTCCCCTTCCTGCCCTCCTTGGGCCGCCCTGAGCGGGACAACGTCATCGACAGCTACATCAACGGCAATGAGGAGGATGTGTGCGCTGACGGCAGCTGGCAGAAGTACTTCACCTGCCGGCCCGACCCCCTCACCGCCAAGGAGCAGCGGGCCTGGCTGGACACCTTCAACAATGTCGCTCTGGGCAGCGACGCCTTCTTCCCCTTTGCCGACAACATTGAGCGGGCCCGCCGCAGCGGCGTGCGCTACATCGCCGAGCCCGGCGGCTCCATCCGGGATGATCTGGTCATCGCCAAGTGCGACGACTATGACATGGTCATGGCCTTTACCGGCATGAGGCTGTTCCACCATTGATCTTTGCCCCCTGCGGGGGAGGCTTATTTGTGGGCCTGGCCGCCCACAGCCTCGTTTTTTGTGGGCCTCCCCGGCCCACGCCCGGCCTTTATGCGGGGCTGCCCTCCCCGCGCCCTCGTATTTTG
>CABKMV010000109.1 GCA_902373635.1 uncultured Oscillospiraceae bacterium | reverse complement strand
GGGGAGGCAGAAGCAGCTGGATGAGCTGCATATCGCGATCACTGCGAAAGAGGAAGAGACTGCCGAGTAACTCCCCTCTCCCCTCCCCTTCCGGACACACTGCGCCCCGCAAAAAGGAGGCACCCTATGAAACTGACCCAATTTAACCGGGGCGGCGTCCCCGCCCTGGGTATCTGTACGGAAACCGGCGTGGTGGACGCGGCGGCGGAGGCCCGGCGCCGGGGCCTCCACGCCCCCGCCACCATGCTGGAGGCCGCTCAAATGGGGCGGGAGGCCCTGCCCCTGCTGGAGGAGCTGGCCCGGGACGCGGCCTGCTTCGCCGAGGCGCCGGCGGCCCCCGTTGTCACCGGTACGGACCGCGTCTTCTGCATCGGGCTGAACTACCGCCGCCACGCCAGGGAGTGCGGCATGGCCCTGCCGGAGCGCCCGGTGCTGTTCAACAAGTTCGGCAACGCCCTGGCCGCTGACGGGCAGGCCGTCTATCTGCCCCGGGACTACCGGGAGTACGACTACGAGGCCGAGCTGGTGGTGGTGATGGGGAAAGCCGCCCGGGACGTGCCGGAGGAGGATGCCCTGGGCTATGTCTTCGGCTACACCTGCGGCAACGACCTGTCCACCCGGGACCTCCAGTTCGCCCGGGGAAACCAATGGGTCCTGTCCAAAACCTTTGACGGCTTCGCCCCCCTGGGCCCCTGCCTGGTGACGGCCGACAGCCTGGACCCCAACCATCTGGCCATCTCCAGCGCGGTCAACGGCCAGATCCGGCAGAACTCCAACACCTCGGACATGATCTTCTCCCCCGCCCAGATCATCGCCGACCTGTCCCACCATTTCACCCTGCAGCCTGGCGATCTCATTTTCACCGGCACCCCCGAGGGGGTCATGCAGGGCTATCCTGCCGACCAGAAGCAGTGGCTCCGCCCCGGCGACCGGGTGGATGTGACCATTGAGGGCATCGGCCGGCTGACAAACACCTTTATCTGATTTTGCCGGGGGCGGCCAAAGGGCCGTCCCCGCGGCGCGGCACCCGCCAGGCGGGGAGGAGGCAGTCCCTGTGAAACAAAAACTCTTCGCTCTATTTTTCATCATCCTGCTGCTGGCCGGCTGCGGCCCCCGGCAGCCGGTTCAAAATGCGGAAAACACCCCTGAGGACACGGAGCAAGCCGCACCACCGCCCGACGATCCCTCCCCCCAGCCGCCGGAGACACAGCCGGAGCCTGAACCTGAACCGGATCCCCGCGCAGAGGCTGTTGAGGCCCTTCTCTCCCGGATGACCCTGGAGGAGAAGGTGGGGCAGATGTTCTTCGTCCGGTGTCCGGCGGCAGATCAGGCGGAGAAGGTCAGAGAATACCACCTGGGCGGCTACCTGCTCTTCAGCCGGGATTTCAAGGACAGCGCTGGCAGCTATCTGACCCGGGACCAGTTCACCGCCGCCATTGCGTCCTATCAGGACGCCGCCGCCATTCCCCTGCTCATCGGCGTGGATGAGGAGGGCGGCAGCGTGGCCAGGGCCAGCCGGAATCCCAACCTGTTCCCCGCCAAGCGGAAGTCCCCCCAGGCGGTCTACGCCCAGGGCGGCATGGAGGCCATTGTCCAGGACACCCTGGATGTGAACCGCGGGCTGCTGGAGCTGGGCATCAACGTCAACTTCGCCCCGGTGGCGGACGTATCCACGGATCCGGCGGATTTTATCTACGACCGGGCCTTCGGCCAGGACGCTGAAGCCACGGCGGAGTATGTCCGGATCGCGGTAACGGAGATGAGCGCCGCCGGGATCGGTTCCGTACTCAAGCACTTCCCCGGCTACGGGAACAACGCGGACACCCACACCGGCATCGCCGTGGACGAGAGGCCCTATGAGCAGTTCACGCAGGAGGATTTCCTCCCCTTCCAGGCGGGCATAGAGGCCGGGGCCGGGGCGGTCCTGGTCAGTCACAACATCGTCACCTGTATGGACGATACCCTTCCCGCCTCCCTGTCCCCCCAGGTCCACCGCATTCTGCGGGAGGAGCTGGGCTTTACCGGCGTCGTCCTCACCGACGATCTGGCCATGGACGCGGTGGAGGCCTACGCCCAGGACGGCTCGGTGGCGGTGCTGGCCGTGCTGGCTGGCAACGACATGATTGTTACAACCGACTTTGAGGCCCAGATCCCTCTGGTGATCGCCGCCGTGGAGGATGGGACCATTGACCCATCCCTCATCGATGAGGCTGTCACGCGGGTCCTGGGCTGGAAATATGATCTGGGCCTGCTGTCGCCCGCGGAATAGGAGAACCGCTATGACCGAAAAGCTTTTTTACAACGACCCCTTTTTGACAAACTTTACCGCCTGTGTCCTCTCCTGTGACCAGGGCAAGGACGGCTGGGCCGTCACACTGGATCGCACCGCCTTCTACCCCGAGGGGGGCGGCCAGCCCGCCGACCAGGGCAGGCTGGGGGGCGTCCCGGTGACGGACGTCAGGGACAGGGGCGGCGCTGTGATCCACCTGTGCAGCCAGCCCCTCCCCGTGGGGGAAACCGTGGAGGGTGAGATCGACTTTGCCCGCCGCTTTGACTTCATGCAGCAGCACAGCGGGGAGCACATCGTCAGCGGCACCCTCTGCTCTCTGTACCACTGCGACAACGTGGGTTTTCATATCGGCAGGGACCTGGTGACGGTGGACTTCAACGCCGAACTCACCATGGAGGACGTGCGGAAGGTGGAGGCCCTGGCCAACCGGTACATCTGGGAGGACCATCCTATCGATATCTCCTACCCCGCCCCCGAGGCCCTGGCCGCGCTGGACTACCGCAGCAAGAAGGAGCTGACCGGACAGGTGCGTATCGTCTCCTTCCCCGGCGCGGACTGCTGCGCCTGCTGCGGCACCCACGTCCGCTCCAGCGGCCAGGTGGGAATGGTAAAGCTGCTGTCCTGCCAGAAATTCCGGGAGGGCGTGCGCATTGAGATGGTCTCCGGCGGGCGGGCCCTCGCCCACTGCACCGCCATTCTGGATGAGAACACCCGCGTCTCCCAGCTGCTCTCCGCCAAGCCAACTGAAACCGCCGGGGCCGTGGAGAGGCTGCAGCGGGAGCTGTACGCCCTCCGGGGCCGCGTGGCGGAACTGGAGGAGGGCGACTTTGCCCAGAAGGCCCAGCAGTACGCCGGAGCCGGAGATGTGCTGCTAGTGGAGGGCGACATGTCCTCCGAATCCGTGCGCAGGCTCTGCGCCGCCGTGATGGAGACCTGCGGCGGGCGCTGCGCCGTGTTCGCCGGGGCGGACGGCTCCTACAAGTACGCCGTCGGCCAAAAGGGCGGGAACCTGGGGCCGCTGGTCAAGGCGCTGAACGCCGCATTGTCCGGCCGGGGCGGCGGGAAACCCACCTTCGCCCAGGGCAGCGTCCAGGCGGACAAATCCGCCATCCTGGCATTTTTCCAGGAAAATCAGCGCCCCGCCAGCATACCTATTTGATACGGAAGAAACTACTTAACAGGAAGTATTTGCCATGAAATATCTTCGTCAGGCCACCATCATCGCGGCGGTCACATTTGCCGCCGAGCTGATCCACTATCTGCTGCCCCTGCCCGTACCCGCCAGCATCTATGGACTGGTGCTGCTGTTCGTGCTGCTCAAAAGCGGCGCCGTCAAACTCAGCGACGTGGAGGATGTGGGCAATCTCCTTCTGGAGCTTATGCCGCTGATCCTGGTGCCCGCCTCGGTCAGCTTTATCGACGCCCTGGACGCGATACAGGCCATGCTGCTGCCGGTGCTCATCATGGGCTTTTTGGGCACCCTCCTGGTGCTCTTTGTCACAGGCCATGTCGCCCAGTGGGTGGGGCGCCGGGGGAAGGG
>CABKMV010000108.1 GCA_902373635.1 uncultured Oscillospiraceae bacterium | reverse complement strand
CAGGCTGGATTAGGCTCAATGTGTAAACCATGTGATTGCACAATCTGTAAACTATCTTACTGCACTTTACAGAGGTCTGCCCCATCCAGGGAGAGGGAAAAACTGCCCGTATCCGTGATGGTCAGGTAATCGGAATGAACATAGCCCTCCCGCTCCGGCAGAAGCACCTTGACCCATTCGCCCTCGGTGCCGATGACTTCCACCTGCGCCCCGTTGGGAAGCTGGGTGAAGGCGTCATTGTCCAGCCCTGCGCCGGTGCGGACATTCAGATTGCCGCCGCAGGTGGTCACGGTGCCGGTTCGTAAGGGCTCCAGCCCCTCCAGGTTGGGAGTGAACAGGATGCCATCCTCGGTGACGCTCACGGTTCCCAGGCTACCCAACAGTTCGGTGAGCTGGTCCAGGGTGTCACCGCCGGCCTCCGCATTATCGCCGCCGGCAGTATCTTCATCATCGGAAACCGTGATTTCCGGGGTCCCGTCATCCTCCGTGAGGTCTGCCTCCATTTCGGTGTAGTAAGGTTCACCCTCCCCGCCGCCGGCAAAGGCAGGGATCGCAAAGGCCGTGGCACAGAGCGCCACGGCCAGCGCCGCCGTAAACAGGCGGATGATCGTTTTATTCTTCATACTCGGCGTCCTCCATCTCGTTCTCGCCGGGGTCAGCCGACGCCTCCGCCTCCATCATGCCCTCCGGCAGGGCGATGAGGCCGCTGGCGTATGCCTTCAGGAAGGCCGTCAGCTCCCGGTTGTCCATCTTCACCGCCTTGACCATGCGGACGATCTCCAGGTTCTCCTCCTCCACAAGCTGCGCCTCCAGAGAGCGGAGGCGCTTCTGCTGCTCAGAGATCTTTTCCTTGGTCTTTTCGATGTCTCGGCGGATTTTTTCAACAGTTGCCATGTGTGCAATTCTCCTTTCCAAACCGTTCTTTCCATGAGTAGTTGCGGCCCAGGCCCTGGACCGTTTTCAAATTGGGACGGGCGTTGTCCTCCAGCGCGATGGCCCGCCGGAACAGGTCCGGGTGGTGGTCCCGCAGGTGGATGATCTCCTCCGCCCTCATGCTGGGGCAGAAGAAACAGGAGGACTTGCCCGGCTGGGGAAGCCCCGCATCATCAATGGCCTGCTGACAAGCCGCCCGGTCCCATCCCCATTCCATCAGGGGATACCACTTGCTGTACTTGGGGTCGGCCAGATCCCCCAGCAGCACCTTGTCGCTGCGGTAGCCTTCGCCGGCGTCGTAGCCGATGAACTTGACCACCCGTTTGCCCGCCGCCCACACCTTCCGGCAGGGCGGATAATGGTTGCAGAACTTTTCCTGCGGCCCGATCTTGTGTTTCAGGGAACACCGCTTGAAGCCGTAGGCGATGGAGGGCAGGGTGCCGCTCTGCAAGCACTCCTGCTCCAGGGTCAGCCGCTTGCCGTCCCGCGTGGTCTTGTAGACTCTGGTGATGGGCGGCATCCCGTGGTCCTTCAGCCAGCGGTTCATGATGTCCAGATAGGCATAGGTGTGGGGATGCTCCGCCCCGGTATCCGCAAAGAGGATCAGGTCCACCGGGATGCGGTGCTGGTGCAGGCCGACTAAAAGGGCGGTGCTGTTGACACCGCCCCCGTAGGAAACCATATTGATGCTTTACCACCTCCCATCAGTTGTACGGCGGCCGGCCGTAGGCATAAAAGTGAGACTGCCAGTAACTTGTATTCAAATTGGTGTAGGAAATCGGGTCTCCGCAATGCAGCATCATCCCATCGCCCACATAAATACCCACATGGGAGATACCGCTGGTGTCATAGGTGCCCACGAAGAACACCAAATCACCGGGCTGGGGGTCGGATACCGGCGTGGAGATATTGTAGAGCCCCTGGGCGCCCAGCCGCCCGGTATTGCACAGGCCGGTGCTGGTCAGCACATAGCTGACGAAGCCGGAACAGTCAAACGATGTCTCCGGGCTGCTCCCGCCCCACACATAGGGGTATCCCAGGTATTTCTCCGCCTCGGTGATGAGGGTAGCAAACCGTTCATCCGTCAGGTACTCGGCGGGGATGTCCCAGGCCGTAGGCGGGTTCTCGATGTACTTGCCCACATACCCGGAGGACGGAAACAGATCCGGCCGGTTGCCCAGGGTGGACATATACACGGCGTACATGGAAAGCTGATCCTCGCCCATGATGTAGACCGGCACATGAGAGAGGTCAAAATTTTCCAGCGTGACGGTGCAGATATACCAGGTGTATGGCACCTCCACTTCGTACTCGTTGCCCTCGCTGTCTGTCCGGGTTTCCGTCCGATACCTTGTTTCGGTGGTCACAGTTTCGGTGAGGATGTACTGCTTGTCAAAGAGCATTTCCAGGTCGCCTTGCACCTCGTCCAGGGTAAACACCCCTTCATGGAGCGCCGACAGGATGGACAGCAGCACATAAGGGTCATGCTCGATCTCGTCCAGGTCAAAGTGATATTCGTCATAGTCGTGGGTGGCCTCGTAGGTGTCCAGGTATTCTTGAAGCTCCGCCTCCATCCCGCAATAGGCGGCCTCGGCCCCGGTCAGGTCCGCGTCCTCGGAGAGATAGGAGGACGCCACCAGGCCGGAAGTCCCGCCCCCGAACATGGAAGTGCAGGACTGCATCAGCCCCATGATGAGCATGAGGATCAAGCCGATCCCTCCCACAATGAGAAGGGTGTGTTTGTTCTTCGTCACAAGCCCGCCCAGCTTCTGGGCGATGGTCCCGCCGCCTTTTTTCGCTGCGGAAGCGGCGGCCTGGGATGCCTTTCCCGCAGCCTGGGCCGCGCCGGTTCCTGCCCGATGTGCGGCGGCATACTGCTTTTGCAGCCGCTTTTTTTGCCAAAGGCGGGAGATGGGGTTACTGGACGCAAGCTGGGGATTTTCCATGACGGACTTCCGCCAGTAGAAATCGGCATTGGCTTTCACCGCTACCTGCTCCGCCCGCTTCACATCCCGCCAGGGTTTCAGTTTCCGGTCCGCACGCGCCTGATGGAAACGCCGATTGCCATAGCCCACGGCCTTCTCAATCTGCCGTTCTCCCAGGTGGCCGGCCTGAACACCGGAGTTATCGCCCTCCACCTTGCTCACTTCGCCGTGGAGGGTGGACCGTATTTCCTGCACCGGCCGGGACAATGGGTTGCCATGCTCCCTGCCAGGAGGCTTTACAGGGACAGCAGCTTTCGCCGCATCCAGCCGATCCGCCGCCTTGTCCGACTTGCGGATCGCCTTTTTCAGTTCCGGTGCCGCCTGGTCTGTCTCGGAAAACTGCAAACGGGAGGAAGGGCGGTCCCTGGCCGCCTCACCCTCCCGAAAGGTGTCGCGCCGCTTTCGCCGCGCCTTTTTCGCCTGTCGGCGTTCCCGGTGTCCCACCACCTCGTCCGCCGCCCGGTTCAATGCCCCCGCCGTTTCATCCGCAGAAGAATAATCCTGCTCCGGGGGACGGTCCGAAATATGGGTGGCTTCGCCAGTCACCAAGTTCACCGAGATGGCCCCATCACGGGTCATCTTCTGCGCCTCCTTTTCGGAGGCTTTCCATTCCTGCATTTATCCGTCACCTCCTCCGAAGGGGCAGATGCTGGCGCACGCCCCGGTCTCTATCAGGGAAATGTAGTGAAAAATGGGATAGGCCTGAGGCGGGCAGACCGCGTTCCCCAGGGTTTTCAGCCGCAGCGCCCGATCCTTCGTATCCTCGGTTATGCGGGGGACGCCCTCCGGCTCGCTGGCCCAGAGGATACGTCCGTCCATCCCTGCGGGAAGCCCATGAGCCATTCCACCCAATCGGGATTCAGCGCCGCCTTCTCGGAAAGGGGCTGCTCCTGGTGGATCACCTGGGCTGACAGGTTGGAGGATGGGGATTTGCCCCGGAAGGCCGTCGGTTTCAGGGTGGAACGGTAGCCCTCCGACGCCGCCGGCGTCAGGTAGAATACCGCCGCCGACAGGGACAGGCTCCAGATCGTCCCATCTTTGTTCCGCTTTCGGAAGATCCCGTTGTCCGACAGGAACACATCCAGGTTGGCAGCGTCCCGGCAGGTGGATTTGTCGGAGGCAAGGGGCGTGGGAAACATCAGCCGCGACGATAAAAGTTCGCTGGCGCTCATGCCATGCGCCG
>CABKMV010000107.1 GCA_902373635.1 uncultured Oscillospiraceae bacterium | reverse complement strand
AGCAAAAAGTAACCGCGGGTCCGGGGCGCGTAGCCCCGGGAAAACAGGGTCTGGGCCGCGCAGCCCCGGGAAAAACCGGGTCCGGGCCGGCCAGGCCCACATAAAGGCCAGTCCCACTATTTCCCCAGCGCTTTTTTCAAATACTGCCCCGTATAGCTGGCCGGGCAGGCCGCCACCTCCTCCGGCGTTCCGGTGCAGACGATCTGCCCGCCGCCGTCTCCGCCCTCGGGGCCCAGGTCGATGATGTGGTCGGCGCACTTGATCACGTCCAGGTTGTGCTCGATGACCACCACCGTGTTCCCCGCGTCCACCAGCCGCTGCAGGACCTCCAGAAGCTTGCCCACGTCGTCGGTATGCAGGCCCGTGGTGGGCTCATCCAGGATATAGATGGTGCTGCCGGTGCTGCGGCGGGACAGCTCCGTTGCCAGCTTCACCCGCTGGGCCTCGCCGCCGGAGAGGGTCGTTGAGGCCTGGCCGATCTTGATATAGCCCAGGCCCACGTCGCACAGCGTCTCCATCTTGGGGGCGATCTTGGGCAGGGCCTTGAAAAACTCCTTGCCCTCCTCGGCGGTCATCTCCAGTACGTCGTGGATGTTTTTCCCCTTGTAGCGGACTTCAAGGGTCTCGCGATTATAGCGCTTGCCCTTGCAAACCTCGCAGGGGACATAGATGTCCGGCAGGAAATGCATCTCAATTTTCAAAAGGCCGTCCCCGGCGCAGGCCTCGCACCGCCCGCCCCGGACGTTGAAGCTGAACCGGCCGGAGCCGTAGCCCCTGGCCTTGGCCTCCTGGGTGGAGGCGAAGAGGTCCCGGATGTCGTTAAACACCCCGGTATAGGTGGCGGGGTTGGACCGGGGGGTGCGGCCAATGGGGCTCTGGTCGATGCCCACCACCTTGTCCAGATACTCCTCCCCCTCAATGGCCCTGTGCTTGCCGGGGCGGCACTTCATGCGGTTTAAGTCCGCGCCCAGGCGCTTGAAGAGGATCTCATTGACCAGGGAGGACTTGCCGCTGCCGCTGACGCCGGTGACGCAGGTAAAGGTGCCCAGGGGGATGGACACGTCCACATCCCGCAGGTTGTTCTCCGACGCGCCGCGGATGGTGAGCATGTGGCCGCTGCCCTTCCTGCGCACGGCAGGCACGGCGATATACCGCTTCCCGCTGAGGTACTGGCCCGTCAGGGAGGCGGGGTTGGCCATGACCTCCTCCGGGGTGCCGGCGGCGATGATCTGGCCGCCGTGGACCCCCGCGCCGGGGCCCACGTCGATGATATAGTCCGCGGCGCGCATGGTGTCCTCATCGTGCTCCACCACCACCAGGGTGTTGCCCAGGTCCCGGAGGTTCCGCAATGTCTCCAGCAGCTTGTCGTTGTCCCGCTGGTGCAGGCCGATGGAGGGCTCGTCCAGGATATACAGCACCCCCATCAGGCTGGAGCCGATCTGGGTGGCCAGGCGGATGCGCTGGCTCTCGCCGCCGGACAGGGTGGCGGCTGAGCGGCTGAGGGTCAGGTATTCCAGGCCCACGCTGCGCAGAAAGCCCAGACGGGACTTGATCTCCTTCAAAATGCGCTCCGCGATCAGCATCTGGGTCTTCGTCAGCTCCAGCTGGTCCACGAATTGCAGCGCGTCCACCACCGACAGCGTGGTGAAGTCATAGATGCTGCTGCCGCCCACGGTGACGGCCAGGCTCTCCATCTTCAGCCGCTTGCCCCGGCAGGCGGGGCAGGGGCATTCGCTCATGCACTCCTCCAGCTCCCGGCGGCTGGCGTCGGACTGGGTGTCCCGGTAGCGGCGCTCGATGTTGGTGCAGATGCCCTCAAAGGCCTGGTGCAGCACGCCCTTGCCCCGGGGCTGGTCGTAGCGCAGCTCCAGCTCGTCCCCCTTGGTGCCGTAGAGAATAATATCCTTTGCCTCGTCCGTCAGGTCCTTCCAGGGGGTGGTCAGCTTGAAGTGGTACTTCTGAGCCAAAGCGTCAAAGTACATGCGGGAGATGCCGTCGGAGCGGATGTTGTTCCAGCCGCTGGCCTGGATGGCCCCGTCCAGAATGGATTTCGACTCGTCGGGGACGATCAGATAGGGGTCTACCTTCAGCTGGCTGCCCAGGCCCGTGCAGGTGGGGCAGGCGCCGTAGGGGTTGTTGAAGGAGAACATCCGGGGGGTCAGCTCCTCAATGGATACGCCGCAGTCCTCGCAGGCGTAGTTCTGGGAGAAGAGGATGTCCCGCTCCTCGCTGAGCACGTTGGCGATGACCAGCCCGCCCGCCAGGCCCGAGGCGGTCTCCACGCTGTCGGTCAGCCGCTGGCGCACGTCCGGGCGCACCACCAGCCGGTCCACCACGATCTCGATGTTGTGCTTCTTGTTCTTCTCCAGCTTGATCTCCTCGGTCAGCTCGTAGAGGGCGCCGTCCACACGGACACGGACATAGCCGGACTTCCGGGCGTCCTCAAAGACCTTCTGGTACTCGCCCTTCCTGGCCCGGACCACCGGGGCCAGAATCTGGATGCGGCTGCCCTCCGGCAGGTCCAGGATCTGGTCAATGATCTGGTCAATGGTCTGCTGGCGGATCTCCTTGCCGCAGATGGGGCAGTGGGGGGTGCCCACCCGGGCCCACAGCAGGCGGAGATAGTCGTAGATCTCCGTCACCGTGCCCACGGTGGAGCGGGGATTCTTGCTGGTAGTCTTCTGGTCGATGGAAATGGCGGGGGAGAGGCCGTCGATGTAGTCCACGTCCGGCTTCTCCATCTGGCCCAGGAACATCCGGGCGTAGGAGCTCAGGCTCTCCACGTACCGCCGCTGGCCCTCGGCGTAGATGGTGTCGAAGGCCAGGGAGGACTTGCCGGAGCCGGACAGCCCCGTCACCACCACCAGCTTGTCCCGGGGGATCTCCACGTCCACATTTTTTAAATTGTTTTCTCTCGCGCCCTTGATATAGATTTTATCCTGCATGGGTGTCTTTTCTCCTGTCGCTTGGTATCGGGAACTGCCGGCGTCTCTGCCATATAGAGTAGCCGAACGAATTTTTTATGTCAACCCCAAAAGGGGCTTTATTTCACCGGGGAGCGGTCCAGCAGCCGCAGCACGCCATCCCGGAGGAGGACAATGTTGTCCTCCATCAGCACCGTGTCCCTGCCGGTATGTATCCTGTCCATATAGTACCCAAGAACCGGTTTTTTCTTCAGGGCGCAGACCCCCACGCCCCGATTGAATCGGGCCTGGTCCGAGGGATAGAAGCCGAAGCCCCGCACCACCTCCACGGTCTTGTCCCCCCGGCCCGGGAAGGCGCCCTCCAGCCGCTCCAGAGTGCTGCTGTCCTTCTTCAGGGCGGCGGCGGGGTAGAACTGGATATAGTCTCCGTCGGACACGCAGTCAAAGTTCAGCAGCAGCTTGTCCCGCTTGACCGCCTTGTGCTGCCTGGCGAAGTCGGAGGAGCCGAAGAGGCCCTTCTCCTCGTTGTCGAAGAACACGAAGCAGACCCTGTCCCGGTTTTCCTCCGGCAGAGCCAGGGCAATCTCCATCAGGGTCAGCACGCCGCTGGTGTTGTCGTTGACGGTGTGCTTGTTGGCCTTGCCGTCCAGCATCCACCAGCAGCAGAAGAGCAGCACGGCGTATACCGCGCCTAAAGCCGCCCACATGGGCGCGTCATCCCACAAGAGCAGCACGGCGAACTCCGCGGCGATGGCCAGGGCGAAAAGGACCGCCACCAGGAGAAGCTGGTAGACCAGATAGAACAGAAAATTCCGGGGCGTGATGAAGTTGGGGAAGGGGAGGACGGCGCAGGTGTCGTAGTGGGCGGTAAGAAGGATCTCCGCCTTCTCCGGGTCCCCCACCACCACGTTGCGGCTCTTTACCAGGCTTTTCGCTCTCTCCACACGGGGGGCGTAGCCGGCCTTTTCCAGCTCGGCGCACAGCCAAACTCGAAAGGCTTCTTTTTGCTTTTTGGATTTTCTGACCTGAAAGTCGGTCAGGATCTTTTGGGAAACTTCTGTCATGGCGGGGGTCCTTTCTTCGCGCCGTCCCGGCGCGAGGGGGAGTTTTTCGCCGCTTCCAGCGGCAGGGGGAGTTTTCTTTTCTCAGATTTCCTGGGGCTGCGCGGCCCACCCTTTTGTGGGCCTGGCCGGCCCGGACCCGGCCTTCATGCGGGGCTGCCCGCCCCGCGCCCTGGGGTACTTTTTG
>CABKMV010000106.1 GCA_902373635.1 uncultured Oscillospiraceae bacterium | reverse complement strand
GCCGTGGGCTATGGGAACCGCAAGCTGCAAAACTGGCGGGCGGAGCGGCAGGTGAAGCCCTGGCGGGACGCGGCAAAGGCGGAGCAGGCGGCGGTCAGGGCCAACGCGGAGGCGCTTTACCAAAAGGCGCTCCATGATAACCCCCAGCTTGCGTCCGGCAGCCCCATCTCCCGCATCTGGCAGAAGAAGCGGATGCAGCGGCAGTACGCGGCGGCCTACCGGGCGTCGCGCGGCGCGGAGGGTGCAAAGGCGGCGGCACAGACGGCAGCCAAGAGCGCAAAGAAGGGTGCGGAGGCAGCAAAGAAGGCCGGCGAGTTCATAGCCCGGCACAAAAAGGTGTTCCTTATCATCGGCGGGATCGGCCTTGTGCTGGTGCTGCTGTTGGGCCTGCTGCAATCCTGCTCCTCCATGTTCGGCGGAGGCGTGTCCAACATTGTGGCCTCCTCTTATCTCTCCGAGGATACTGACCTGCTGGCGGCGGAGGCCGCCTACTGCGCCAAGGAGGACGAGCTGCGGCGATATCTGGACACCTATGAGCAGACCCACGACTATGACGAGTATCACTACGATCTGGACGAGATCGAGCACGATCCCTATGTGCTGCTGTCCATCCTGTCGGCGCTCCATGAGGGGACCTTCACCATAGACCAGGTGCAGGGCGACCTTCAAATGCTGTTTGACCGGCAATACATCCTCACCGAGACGGTGGAGGTGGAACGGCGGTACTACATTGAGACGGATACCTGGACGGACGAGGAGGGCAACACCCATACGGAAAGCTACCGGGTCTATTACGATTATTATATCTGCACCGTGAAGCTGGAAAACTTCGACCTCTCCCATCTGCCGGTCTACATGATGGATCAGGAGACGCTTTCCATGTACGCCGTGTATATGTCCACCCTGGGCAACCGCCCCGACCTGTTCCCGTCCTCCGGCTATGTTCCAAAGTATGTGACCAATCCGCCCGCCAAGTACGAGATCCCGGCGGAGTACCTGTCCGACGAGCGCTTTGCGGCGCTTATTACGGAGGCGGAGAAGTATCTGGGCTTTCCCTATGTCTGGGGCGGCAGCAATCCTTCCACATCCTTTGATTGCAGCGGCTTTGTCAGCTATGTCCTGACCAGCAGCGGCCTGTGCGATACCGGGCGGCTGGGGGCGCAGGGCCTCTACAACATTTCCACGCCGGTATCCGAGCCGCGGCCGGGGGATCTGGTGTTCTTTGTGGGTACCTACGACACGCCGGGGGTCAGCCATGTGGGCTTTTATGTGGGGGACGGGATGCTCCTGCACTGCGGGGATCCCATCCAGTACACCAGTCTCAACTCGAATTACTGGCAGTCCCACCTTTATGCCTACGGCAGACCGCCGTACAACTGATGGAGGCGGAGCCGATGCTGACCGTAAAACCGATGTCCCTTGCCGACGCAAACAGGTTTGTCGCAGAGCACCACCGCCACCATAAGCCGGTGCGAGGGCATAAGTTTTCCCTGGGCTGCATGGCGAACGGCCGTCTGGCGGGCGTCGCCATCGTGGGGCGGCCGGTGAGCCGATATCTGGACGATGGGCTGACCCTGGAGGTCAACCGCCTCTGCACGGACGGGACAAAAAACGCTTGCAGCTTCCTCTATGGCGCGGCGGCGCGGGCGGCGAAGGTCCTGGGCTACCATAGGATCGTCACCTACATTCTGGACACGGAGAGCGGCGTCAGCCTCCGTGCCTCCGGCTGGCAGTGTGCGGGGCTGGCGGGCGGACGGGAGTGGACCGGCAAGCGCCGCCCGTCCGAACCGCTGTATCCGGCGCAGATGAAATACCGATACGAAAAGGCTTTGAAATGAGGTGAGCATATCAATATTGTTTCCTATGGCGGCGGTGCGAACAGCACCGCCCTTCTCGTTGGGCTGCACCAGCACCGTATCCCCGTTGACCTGATCCTGTTTGCGGATACGGGCGGCGAGCATCCCCATACCTATGCCTATCTGGATATAATGGATCGCTGGCTGAAGGATCACGGTATGCCGGAGATCACACGGGTCTATAAGACCACGAAGGACGGCAGGCGGCTGACCTTGGAGGATGAATGTCTGAAAAGCGGTACGCTGCCCTCTATCGCCTACGGCTTCAAGCGGTGTTCTCTGAAACACAAGATCGGACCACAGGAAAAGTTCTGCAACAACTATCCTCCATGCCGTGAGGTTTGGGCCAGCGGGAAAAAGGTGGTCAAGTTCATCGGCTATGACGCTGGCGAGCACTACCGCAGCGATAAGGTCCTTCTGCGTGATCTGGCAGACCCAAAGTACAGCAAATGGTATCCCCTGATGGAATGGGGCTGGGACCGGGAGGCGTGTATCCGGACAATCGAGGCGGCGGGCCTGCCGCAGCCGGGAAAGTCCTCCTGCTTTTTCTGCCCCAGTATGCGGGCGGAGGAGATCATCGACCTGCGGGAGCGTTACCCGGAGCTGTTCCGGCGTGCGCTGGCATTGGAGGATAACGCACGGGCCAACCTGAAAACCGTTCGGGGGCTTGGGCGCAATTATTCATGGAAAGAACGATTTGGAAAGGAGCAATGCAATCATGGCAACGACTGAGAAGATCCGCAAGGATATTGAGAAAACGAGGGAGAAGATCGCCGAGCAGCAGAAGCGCCTCCGCGCGCTGGAAGCCCAGCTCACGGAGGAGGAGAACCTGGAGATCGTCCGCATGGTGAAGGCTGTCCGCATGGACAACAGGGAGCTCACCGCCTTCCTGCGCGCCTACGCCAGCGGCATGATCTCCCTGCCGGACGGGCTGATGGAGACGGAGGAAAGCGAGGGTGCGGAAGATGAAGCGTAACAGAGCTTTTCGCCGTTTCGCCGCCGTGTTCCTGGCGCTTTTCTGCATGGCGGCCACCTCCACCGTGGCCTTCGCCGGCGGCGGGGACGGTGAGCCCTACTACACAGGGGAGGAGACCACGGGAGGCTATGAGCCCCAGCCTCTGACCCCGGAGGGCAACATGACCCTGGTGGACGATATCGCCGGTGAGAGCGCTGGGGATAAGCAGTTCATCACCGTGGTCACAAAAGGCGGCAACTATTTCTACATCATCATCGACCGGGCGGAGGACGGCGAGAACACCGTCCACTTTCTCAACCAGGTAGACGAGCGCGACCTGCTGGCCCTGATGGACGAGGAGACGCCCGCCGCCCCTGTGTGTACCTGTAAGGAAAAATGCGCGGCCGGCGCGGTGGATACATCCTGTTCTGTCTGCAAGACCAACCTCTCCGAGTGCGCGGGCAGGGAGAAGGCCAGGGAGCCGGAGCCGGAACCGGAGCAGCCGGAGAAAAAGAGCGGCAGCGGCCTGCTGGCCGCGGTGGCGCTGCTGGCGCTGGCAGGCGGCGGCGCCTTCGCCTATGTGAAGTTCATCAAGCCGAACCGCAGCGGCGTGAAGGTCAGCGCCGATCCCGACGAGTACGATTTCCCCGACGAGGAGTATATCAACGAGGACGAGCCTGCGGAGGCTGAAACGGAGGCGGAGCATGAGTAAACTGATCATCGCGGAAAAACCGAGCGTGGCAAAATCCATCGCGTCGGCCCTGGGTGCTTCATCCAGGGCCGATGGCTTTTATGAGGGCAGCGGCCTGATCGTTTCCTGGTGCGTGGGGCACCTGGTATCCCCGCTGGACGCGGGCGGCTATGACGAACGCTTCAAAAAATGGCGCTATGAGGATCTGCCCATCCTGCCGGAGCCCTTCCGCTACGCCCCCATCCCCGGCAAGGAGGCGGCTTTGGACAATGTGAAGCGCCTCATGGCGCGGGAGGACGTAACGGAGATCGTCAACGCCTGCGACGCTGGACGGGAGGGCGAGCTGATCTTCCGGCTGGTGTATGAAATGACCGGCTGCCGCAAGCCGGTCCTCCGGCTTTGGATCTCGTCCATGGAGGACAGCGCCATCCGGGAGGGCTTTTCCGAACTGCGCCCCGGCGCTGACTATGAAGCCCTGTATCAGTCCGCCCTCTGCCGCCAGAGGGCGGACTGGCTGGTGGGGATCAACGCCACCCGCCTTTTCTCCGTCCTCTATCACCGTACCCTGAACGTGGGCCGCGTCCAGACGCCCACCTTGTCCCTGCTGGCGGCGCGGGACGCGAAGATCGCGCTGTTCCAGAAGGAGAAGTATCATCATGTGCGCCTGACCCTGGCCGGCGCGGAGGCGGT
>CABKMV010000105.1 GCA_902373635.1 uncultured Oscillospiraceae bacterium | reverse complement strand
ACAAAGGGATCCTTAAACCGTAGGTTTAAGCGATCTTTTGGTTACTTTTCAATCGATTGAAAAGTAACCGCGGGGCCGGGCCGCGTAGGCCCGGGTTAATCGCGGGCGCGGGGTGCGTAGCCCCGCATAGAACTAGGTCCGGGCCGGCCAAGCCCACAAAATCCCCCCGCCGCTGGGAAGCGGCACCCCCCTCGCGGCGGCAGCCGCGAAGAAAGCCCCCGCCAGGGGCGAAGCAAAATCCACACAAAAAGGAAAGCTCCCTATGCCCAATTGGTTTACCATCGACCACATCGACGAAAACACCCACATCATCAGCGAGTACCGCCACTGGGAGGAGACCCATGCCTACCTCCTGCGGGGCGGGGAGCGCTGCCTGCTCATCGACACGGGCTTGGGGATCGGCAACATTTCCCAGGAAGTCAAAAAGCTGACAGACAAGCCCGTCGCCGCTGTGGCCACCCACATCCACTGGGATCACATAGGCGGGCACCGGTACTTCCCGGACTTTTACGCCCACGAGGCGGAGCTGGATTGGCTGACCGGCGGGTTTCCTTTGCCACTGGAAACCGTCCGGGGCATGGTGCTGGACCGCTGCGACCCACCGGAGGACTTCCGCATCGAGGACTACCAGCTCTTTCAGGGCACGCCCACCCGGGTGCTCCGCGACGGCGACACCATCGATCTGGGCGGCCGGGTGCTGGAGGTGCTGCACACGCCGGGCCACTCGCCGGGGCACATGTGCTTTTTTGACCGGGCGCGGGGCGACCTCTACACCGGCGACTTGGTCTACAAGGGCGTGCTGTTTGCCTGCTACCTCTCCACCGACCCGGAGGCCTATCTCCGCTCCCTGGAGCGGGTGGCGGCCCTGCCGGTCAGGCGCGTCTATCCCGCCCACCACAGCCTGGACATCCAGCCGGAGATCCTGATCCGCGTGCGGGACGCCTTCCGCCGGCTCAAGGGCGAGGGGAAGCTCCGCCACGGCGGCGGACAGTTTGACTGCGGGGACTTCGGCATCTGGGTGTGACGCACCACAGTCCCTCTTATCTATCAGGAGAACCGCTATGACGCCAAAACGCATTCTGAAAAATCTGCGGGACCGCTACGTGCTGGGGCAGGTGGACCGGGCGGATATCCCCCAGCTGCCGGACAGCCCGGTGAAGCGGTACCACATCGTCTTTTCCGGCAGGGTCCAGGCTGTGGGGTTCCGGTTCGAATACAGCGCCCTGGCCCGGCGATTGGAGCTGACCGGCTGGGTCCAGAACCTCCCAGACGGCTCCGTGGCCGCCGAGATCCAGGGCTCTGACGAGCGGATCGACTACCTGGAGGACTTTATGGCCTCTTTGACAAGAATCCACATCACAGGGAAGACAAAAACGCCCCTGCCGCCCGACCCCGCCGAGCGCTCCTTCCGCGTCCTGTAAGCAGCTGCCCATTCCGCCCCGCCGCTGGATCAAGCGTCAGACCGGCGCCAGGGTAGACGCTTCGCCCATCGTTGTTACAGGCGTGCACTACCAGTAGACAAAACCAGACTTTGCCGTCGCGCCCTTAATTGTCCCCTGCGGGAGGTTCTTAGGAGGCGGCGAAGCCCCTCCTAAGTGCCCCTTTGGGTACTTTCCCGGCAAGGGGAAAGTACCTCTACGTTCCCTGCGGCGGCAGCCGCAACAGAAAAGGAGAACCCATATGCCTCACATCCAACAACTATCCCCCCATGTGGCCGACCTGATCGCAGCCGGCGAGGTGGTGGAGCGGCCCGCCAGCGTGGTCAAGGAGCTGGTGGAGAACGCCATTGACGCCGGCTCCTCCGCCGTGGTGGTGGAAATACAGGCCGGTGGCATGTCCTCTATCCGCGTCACGGACAACGGCTGCGGCATTGCTCCGGAGGAGCTGCCCACCGCCTTCCTGCGCCACGCCACCAGCAAGCTGCGCACCGCCCAGGATCTTGCGGCCATCGGCACCCTGGGCTTCCGGGGCGAGGCCCTGGCCGCCATCTCCGCCGTCAGCCGCCTGGACATCTTCTCCCGGCAGAAGGGCGCGGGCATCGGAGCGTCCCTGAGCCTGGAGGGGGGCGTCCCCGGCCAGGTGGAGGACGCGGGCTGCCCGGAGGGCACCACTATTGTGGTGCGGGAGCTCTTCTACAACACCCCCGCCCGGCTGAAATTCATGAAGAGCGACAGCGCAGAGGCCTCCGCCGTGGGGGCCATGATCGCGCAGATCGCCCTGAGCCACCCGGAGATCTCCATCCAGTACATCCGGGACGGCAAGGAGGAGCTCCACACCCCCGGCGACGGGAAGCTGCTCTCCGCCATCTACGCTGCCCGGGGCAGGGACTTTGCCCTGAACCTGGTGAGCGTGGAGGGCGGGGGAGAGGGGATCGCCGTCCGCGGCTATGTCACCGACCCCCTCGCCAGCCGGGGCACCCGGGCCATGCAGACCTTCTTTTGCCGGGGCCGGATGATCAAGTCAGCGCTGCTGACCGCCGCGCTGGAGGAAGCCTACGCCAACCGCCAGATGAAAGGGAAGTTCCCCGGCTGTGTGCTGAACATCGACCTGCCCCTGAACCAGGTGGATGTGAACGTCCACCCGGCCAAGACAGTGGTGAAATTCGTCAGCGAGCGGGCGGTCTTCTCCGCCGTCCACCACGTGGTAAAGGACGCGCTGGACGGCAAGCCTGCTTCCCCTGCCCGCCCGGCGGCCGCCCCACCACAGGCGGCCCTGGATGCGAAGCCCGTCTCTGCCGTGGTCAATCCCAGGGGCGATTTCTACCAGACCATGGACGCCAAAACCTTCCGGGAGCAGCAGGAGAGCCCCGCCCCACCCCGGCGGCCTGTATTCTCCAGCTCCGAGCTGGGCGGACGGGTGGTCCTGCGGGACTCCGCCCGGCCCGTTTTTTCCCGGACAGAGCCTGTCCCTGCGGCAAATCAGCCGGAGGAGCGGCCCGCGCCGGACGCCCCCGCGCTCTCCTCTCCGGCGGCCGCTCCGCCCCAGGTGCGTCGGGAGCCCGCGTCTGCCCAGGCCGCCCTGGACCTGCCCGAGCCGGAGCAGACGACCATCGTCCCGGAACCTGCTGCCCCTTGGCGCTTCGCCGGCGAGGTGCTGAACACCTATATCATCGCCGAGGACGGGGACGACGTGTGGCTCATCGACAAGCACGCCGCCCACGAGCGGGTCAACTTTGACCGTATGAAGGCCAGCACCGAGCCCATCATGCGCCAGCAGCTGCTGTCCTCCGTGGCTGTGGATCTGCAGCAGGAGCAATACGCTGTCCTGCTGGAGAACCTCCCCCTGCTGGAGGAGTTCGGCTTTGAGGCGGAGGACTTCGGCTCCGGCAGCCTGGTGGTCCGCGCCATCCCCTCAGATATTGACACAGGTCTCATCCAGGAGACGCTGGAAATGCTCGCG
Source organism: uncultured Oscillospiraceae bacterium (assembly GCA_902373635.1). GTDB lineage: Bacteria > Bacillota > Clostridia > Oscillospirales > Oscillospiraceae > Pelethomonas. The sequence goes on along the minus strand of CABKMV010000105.1, from coordinate 794 downwards.
GACAAGCTTCTCACCTGCGGCACCGCCGACCCCGCCGCCGCCCGGGACGCCATGCTCCACACCATGGCCTGCAAGGCCGCCATCAAGGGCGGCTGGAAGTCCGACCCCGCCGAGCTGCAGGCGCTCATCAACAAGGTGCAGAGCGGGGAGGTCCAGTTCTGCCCCCACGGGAGGCCGGTGAAGGTCAAATTGACAAAATATGAGATTGAAAAAATGTTCAAGAGGGCGTAGGATTTGTGGGCCTGCCCGGCCCAAGCTCAGGCTTTTGCGGGGCTGCCCGCCCCGCGCCCTGGGTTACTTTTCCTGCGCAGGAAAAGTAACCAAAAGTGCGCTTAAACCTACGGTTTAAGAATCCCTTGTTTCATCGGACTGGGTGGTATCCTGATAGCATCCAGCCGCCGAATGAGAAATCCTACGGGCATCTGATCTCCGCCGGGTTGCTATTCCTACTTCGGCTGTCGCCCTGTTAATGGGGTAGAGCCATCTGTTTTTTCCGCAGGAAGAACTGCGGTGGAAGAAAAGGGACAGGGCGGATATCGCACCACATTTCATATGGATCAAGCGTAATGCTTCCAAACCCAAGGAGTGGTAGGCCCAAAGGGCCCGGCGGAGGGATAGACGCTTCTGACCGTCAGCGCCGCAGTCTGCACCATCAATAGACCAAACCAAGCCTTGCCGTTGCGCCCCCAAACAAAACATAAATAAGGCGCTCCAGCCGCAGGCTGGCGGCTTTTTGGGCACTTTTTATCCGGATAAAAAGTGCCTCGCGCCGGGGCGCGAAACACCCCCTGAAA
>CABKMV010000104.1 GCA_902373635.1 uncultured Oscillospiraceae bacterium | reverse complement strand
AGGCTGGGGAGCACGGGCTGCTGTACGCGCCGATAGACGAGGACGGCTGGCCCATAGAGAAGCGCGTGGCCCGGCATGTGGCGGTAGCGACCAAGATCATGGAAGTGAACAACACGGTGAACCCTGACCAGACCATCCTCATTGAGGGCATCCCCACTTATGAGGAGATCATGGCCAACGGTCTGGCCGGCTATTACCACAACCCCGATACCGCACCCGCTGACCGCGTATTCTACGATTGAGCCGCTGCTCTTATTTTGTTTATTGAATCGGGAAGCCCTCTGCCTCTGGGCGGGGGGCTTCCCAAAGCTTACAGAGGATCGTGAGGAATGAAGGATGCTGATTTTCATTTTGATCGTGACAGGGGGGTATCTGCTCTATCTCTTGTACGAGAGATGGGCGAATGAACGGGCGCGGGCATCCTTCCGATATGTGATCCATGTCAATGGTATCCGGGGAAAGACCAGCGTATGCCGCCTGATCGACGCCCACCTGCGGGGGGCGGGATACCGTGTATTCACCAAGACCACCGGCTCTACGCCGTGTTACATCGATGTGGCAGGGGAGGAGCATGAGATATCGCGCCATGGCCCGGCCAATATCGGCGAGCAGCTGTCCATGATCCGCAAAGCCCAAAGGGAGAAGGCTGAGGTGCTGATCCTGGAATGTATGGCGGTGCAGCCGGAGCTGCAGAGCTTTTCTCAGCAAAGCATCGTGAAGGGGAATTTGAATGTGATCACCAATGTGCGGTATGATCACATCTTTGAGATGGGACAATCATTGGAAGAAATCGCCGAGAGCCTTTCCGGTACGATCCCATCCAAGGGCGTATTGTTTACAGCGGACGAGGCGTTTTTTCCGTTTTTTCAAAAAAAATGCGAAGAGAGAGGGACGGAAGCGGTACTCTGCCGGCAGGGGGAATATGCTGCCGGCGAAAATGAGGCGATCGCCTGCGCGGTGGGAGAGCGGCTGGGCGTTCCACCGGAGACGTTTCCAGAGCATATAGGAGGCTACCGGGAAGATTTTGGCGCCCAGAAGCTCTATAAGACTGAAAAAGGTGAATTTTTGAACCTGTTTTCAGCCAATGATCCCCAATCCACCAGGATGCTGCTGGACCGCTATTTTTCAGACTCCTCCCGCGTGGTATTTCTGCTGAATAACCGCGCTGACCGGCCGGACCGGCTGCTGCTGTTTATCCGCTACTTTTTCAAAGATCTTCCCTATGGAAAGGTGCTCGTCATGGGAGAGGCGAGGCATCTGGCCTGCCGGCTTCTGCGGCGCGGCGGCATTTCCCGGGTGGAGGGAGTCGCCTCCTGGCGGGAGGCCCTGGAGAAGGCGGAGGGGGAGCCCCTGGTGGGGATCGGCAACATCAAGGGACAAGCCTATGATATGATCCAATACTTTGAGGAGGGCGGAGGCCATGAATGAATTAGCGGTACTCTCCCTGCTGGTCAGCCTGCTGTTTACAGAGCTTACGAATTTGCTGCCCGGCGGGATCATCGTGCCTTTTTACTTTGCCCTGTACCTGGACGACCCGGTAAAGATCGGGGCCACGCTCCTTTCGGCGGTGATCTCGGTGTATGTGGTGAAGCTGCTGTCCAACTTCACTATCCTCTACGGGAGACGGAAGTTTGCCTTATACCTTATCATTGGCATATTGGAGAAGATCCTGTTTACCTATTTCTATTTTGGCAACTCGTATATGTTCTATAACCTGTCAATGACCATTGGCTATCTGGTACCAGGTATTCTGGGGAGGCAGATGGAGCGGCAGGGCGTCGTGAAAACACTGTGCGCGCTGTCGGTCGTGGTGCTGATGATCCGGCTGCTGCAGATCCTTCTGGTGTAGGTGCGGCGATGAAGAAAGAATATATTGCTTTGCTGGCGGCGCTGGCGATCCTTGCGGCCGACGTATTTTGGGTCTACCGGACAAGAACGACCATCCCGGCGGAGGATTTCCAGGAAAAACTGCAGGCTTCCGAGATGACGCAGCAGTGCATCCAGGCGGTGCGCCGGATGAAGGAGGAACAGGGCGTCTCCATCGATCTGACCAGCGACATCAATCATACCGGGGTCATCGGACAGGAGTATTCCGATATTACCACGACGCTGGGCAACCTGGAGGCAAAACGGACCTCCACCAACCCCAATATGGCCGCGGTCGTTGTGGACATGTTCCATGAACTGGGGCTGGAGGCCGGGGACAAGGTAGCTGTCAACTGCTCCGGGTCCTTTCCGGCGCTGAACATTGCGGTGATGTGCGCGGTGGATACGCTGGGGCTGGACCCGCTGCTGATCTCCTCCTTCGGCGCGTCCACCCATGGGGCCAATGACCCGGAACTGACCTACCTGGATATGGAATACGGCCTCTGGCAGCAGGGGCTTTTGCAGCACAGGAGCGCCTACTTCTCCATCGGAGGGATGGAGGATGTAGGGAAGGAAATGAATCCGGATACTGTGGCGGACATCGTGGAGCGGATCCAGGGCTACGGATATCCCTTGTTCTATGATGACGACCTGCTCCACAACGTCCGCTCGCGCTACCAGATCTACCGCGATTATGGGGAGATCAAATGTTTTATCAATGTGGGAGGCAATGACGCCTCCTTCGGCGACAGCAGCGTGATGGTGCACACGGACGGGGGGATCCTGACGGAGCTGTCGGAAAAGGACCAGTCTACTGGCCTTGTGCAGCTTTTTTTAAAGGATGGGATACCGGTGATCCACCTGCTGAATATCAAAAGCATCGCCGCAGAGTACGGCATGCCCATCGATCCCACGCCGCTGCCTGAGATCGGCAAAGGCGGTGTGTACTATGTGTATGAATACAATCAGCCGCTGGCCGCCGCCGGCCTTTTGGCTGCCGCGGCGGTGCTCCTCCTGGGCCGTTTTGTGTTTTCTTCGGAGGGAAGGCGCCGCCGCGCTCACTGAGCCCTTGACAAATCCGCTCGTCTTGGGGTATACTGTAAGCTGTAAAATGGCTGTGACAGGGAGCAGTATGCCCTCGCGGACGCGCAGAGAGGGGCCGGGTGGTGGAAGGCCTCGGGAAGCGGTGGCGGAAGTCGCCCTGGAGCCTTGGCCCGAACAGCGCGGGAGCGCCCAGTAGACGCCAGCGGGTCCTCCCGTTACAGGGGCACGAGTGTCCCGCCTTGGCGGGAAATTCAGGTGGTACCGCGGATTGTTTTCGTTCGCCCTGAACCGTTTTGGTTCAGGGCGAATTTTTGTTGGAGGAGAAAGATGAGATCCCAACTTAAGCTCGACTATACATGTCAGGATCTGGTATGTCTCAACTGGTCGGCCCGCAAGCGGCTTCAGCCGGTGGAACCGCCGGGGAATATGCGGAAAAGCTGTTGTAATAGTGAAATAAATTTTGACTGATAAAGGAGAATCCCAATGGGTATTGAACTGCCGAAAACCTACGAGCCCCAGGAGGTGGAGGGGAAAATTTACCAGGCCTGGATGGACGCTGGCTGCTTCCACGCCGAGCCGGATCCGGACAAGAAGCCCTTCTGTATCGTGATGCCGCCTCCCAACGTCACCGGCCAGCTCCATATGGGCCACGCCATGGACGCCACCTTGCAGGATATCCTCATCCGCTACAAGCGGATGCAGGGCTATGAGGCCCTGTGGATGCCCGGTACCGACCACGCCGGCATTGCCACCCAGATCAAGGTGGAGGAGGAGCTGCGCAAGAACGAGGGCCTGACCCGCTATGACCTGGGCCGGGAGAAATTCCTGGAGCGGGTCTGGGACTGGAAGCACAAGTACGGCGACCGTATTGTCCAGCAGCAGAAGAAGCTGGGCGCCTCCTGCGACTGGGAGCGGGCCCGGTTCACCATGGACGAGGGCTGCTCCAAAGCGGTCCGGGAGACGTTCTGCGACCTCTACGACAAGGGCCTGATCTACAAGGGCAGCCGCATCATCAACTGGTGCCCCCACTGCGCCACCGCCCTCTCTGACGCGGAGGTGGAGTATCAGGACAAGCCCGGCCACCTGTGGTATATCCGCTATCCCCTCGCCGACGGCTCCGGCGATCTGGTGGTTGCCACCACCCGTCCGGAGACCATGATGGGTGACACCGGCGTGGCCGTGAACCCGGAGGACGAGCGGTTCAAGCATCTGGTGGGAAAAACCTGCATCCTGCCCATTATGAACCGGGAGATCCCCATTGTGGCCGACGACTACGTGGAGCTGGGCTTCGGCACCGGCGCGGTGAAGATGACCCCCGCCCACGACCCCAACGACTTTGAGG
>CABKMV010000103.1 GCA_902373635.1 uncultured Oscillospiraceae bacterium | reverse complement strand
CCCCGCCAGGGGCGAAAAGAAACAAAAAGCCACGCCCCCTTTTCGGGGGCCCGCCGTGCCGCCCTCCAGCGGCACAGAAAGGAGTACAGTTATGGGATTTTCCGGTACAGACGCCGGCGGCTTCCAGTGGGAGGGCTTCAACAGCGGAGCGCCCTCCCAGCAGCGGCCGCCCCGGCAGAAAAAGCCCCGCAAGGCCGTGGGCACCCCTTTGACGAGGGTCCTTATCAACCTGGGCGTCACGCTGGCGGTGGCCCTGGTCTACTTCTATCTGGAGCTGCCCGCCATCAACCTCCAGTCCCCGGACTTCTATGTTTTCGTCCTGCTGCTGTGCGCGGTATACTGCGGGTGCGCCATCCTCACCTCCGGTTTTCAGGGACAGGGCGTGAAGAACTATTTCAAATTTTTGAAAAAGCAGTGCGCCGTGCCCTTCTTCCTGGCGCTGCTCCTGCTGGTAGTCGCCCTCGTCGGTACGCTGGTGGGCAGCGTGGTCTTCCGGGCCGGGGCCTACTCCGAGCTGCTGCCCATTGAGACCGGGGACTTTGTGGCCGATGTGGACGAGATCAGCTACGACCAGATCCCCATGCTGGACCGGGACTCCGCCGAGCGGCTGGGGGACCGGAAGCTGGGTGAGCTCAGCGACATGGTCAGCCAGTTCGAGGTGGTGGACGACTACACCCAGATCAACTACAAGGGCCGCCCCGTGCGTATTGCCACCCTGATGTACGCCGATCTCATCAAGTGGCTGACCAACCGCTCCGACGGCCTGCCCGCCTACCTCATCATCGACATGGTGACACAGAACGTGGAGCTGGTGCGGCTGGAGGAGGGCGTCAAGTACACCACTGCCGAGCACCTGGGCCGCAACCTCTACCGCTACCTGCGCTTCCACTACCCCACCTACATGTTTGACCAGCCGGTGATGGAGGTGGACGAGGAGGGGACGCCCTACTGGATCTGTCCCCGCCTGGTGAAGACCATCGGCCTTTTCGGCGGCACGGACGTGCATGGCGCGGTGCTGGTCAACGCCATCACAGGCGAGAGCGAGTACATGGAGGAGGTCCCCGCCTGGGTGGATAACCTCTACTCCGCCAGCCTGATCATCCAGCAGTACGACTACTACGGCATGTACCACAACGGTTTCTTCAACTCCCTCTTCGGACAGCGGGACGTGACCGTCACCACCGACGGGTACAACTACATCGCCCTGGGGGACGACGTGTATGTCTACACCGGCGTCACCTCCACCGGCGGCGACCAGTCCAACATTGGGTTCATCCTCACCAACCAGCGCACCAAGGAGACGAAATTCTACTCCTGCGCCGGCGCCACGGAGTACTCCGCCATGGACAGCGCCGAGGGCGAGCTGCAGAACCTGCGCTACACCGCCACCTTCCCCCTGCTGCTGAACGTGGGCGGCCAGCCCACCTACTTCATGGCCATGAAGGACGCCGCCCAGCTGGTGAAGAAGTACGCCATGGTCAACGTCCAGCAGTACCAGATCGTGGCCACCGGCGATACTGTGGCGGAGTGTGAGCAGAACTACCTGTCCATGCTGGCCCAGAACGGCATCGACGTCGGCGACGGGGAACTCTCGGGCGCCGACGTGGCGGAGGGCACCATCGCCGATATCCGCACCGCCGTGCTGGACGGCAACAGCTATTACTTCATCCAGCTCATCGGCGAGGATGTGTACTACTCCGTCAGCGCTGTGGAGCAGCCCCTGGCGGTGATCCTCAGCAAGGGCGACCAGGTGTCCATTGCCTACCGCCCCGGCGAGGGGAGCATTCTGACCGGTTTGACCATCGAGCTGCGGTGACGCTGCAGCCTGTCAAAAACCCAGGTATAGATGAGGACGTGAAAGAAGCCGGGAAAATCCGAAAGAGCGTTACCAGTCTCTTGCGGCAGGAACAGCGGGAACACGCGCCCCGCAGGACGCAGGATAGGGAGCGATAACAGACAGGGCGGCGGGATATGAACCGCCGCCCTGTTTTGAATTTTTCGTTTGCCCGACAAACGGGAATTTGTCTTTTAGTTTGTATTTACTTCAGTTGCAAAAATCTTGCTGCATAATTCAAAATACTCATCGTAAGATATTTCCGTTTCATTCAATGTATATTTTTCTTTGCCCTCCACATTATCTTCATCAACAAGTTCTTCATGAAAATTCATTTCTGCGACTAAATTATCTGCCCCTTCATATTTTTCCATATGGTATGCTTCATATCCTGTATGCATTCTGTTGCTGTACATAATCCATGTGGAGCCGTTATAAAAAACATAAGAAAGCACAAGAGAATCCCCCTCTCCCGCAGCAAATTCATAGACCTTGTTATTGCGCGCATCAAGGTATATACCGCCATAAGGGCCGCAAATAATCAGTTCGTTTTCTCCATCATTGTCGAGATCAACTTTCTCTCCAATAGAATAGGAATCCCATTCTTCAGAATCCATGTTTAAATCAGTAATAGCAAATGTTGATGTTAAATCGGTGGAGCTAATTGCGCTTATTGAGCCATTGATAAATAAATCTAACAATTCTTCTGTGGTCATTTCTGAGTCTATATTCCCACCCGCTTGCGCATTGGATTCTTCTACATCAATGGTTTCATCTTCTTTTATTACTGAATCTGTACTCTCATCTACCTGTGCATCGCTTTTTTGCTGACTTGTAGCAGATCCATCTGTATTGACAACTTCATCTTTTTTTACTTGTCCACAAGCAACAACATTTAATGCTGTTAGAAGAACGCATATCAATATAGTTATCTTTTTATATCTGTTCATATACACACCATACTCTCTCTACAAATCATTGCTAAAATTATTCCGACAACTTCCGATTTGTCGATTAAAAGTGTAGCACATTTCCCTGTCGTAAGCAATAGGTGTTCCGTTCCGCCTATCCAGGCCGTCAAGGGACGAGTCGTATTTTTTCGCAAAGTGCGCGAAAAAATCTCCACTCTTGAACCCTTGACCGTCTGGATTTTTGCCGCCGCCATTTCGCCGCCGAAAACGGAGAACGGGATCTTTCCAATCCTGCCCCGCCGCTTTCGCCCGCTTCATGGAGGGCGGCGCGATTCGCCGCCCTGTTTCCATGAAAAAATTGCCTTTTGGGGTGGAATGGCGCCTTTTTCCCTCTTTACAGCGCCCCCGGTTTTGTGGCATAATATAATATTAGACTGGAATAATTTTGGAATGGAGAATCCCGTATGCCCATCATCGAATACGACACCTATAAGCAGAAGCTGGGCGCGCTGGAGCCCCAGCTGGAGAAGCTGGCCGCGGCCCTGGACCTGGAGGGCGCCCGCCGGGAGGTTGAGGAGCTGGAGGAGAAGGCCGGCGACGCCAACTTCTGGAACGATATGGAGTCCTCGCAGAAGGTGCTGCGCCGGACCAAGCAGCTGAAAAACAAGCTGGAGAGCCACGCCAGGCTCGTCAGCCAGTGGGAGGATCTGACCACCCTGGTGGAGATGGCCTCCGAGGAGGAGGACGCCTCCCTGCTGCCTGAGGTGGAGGCGGGCTACAGCCAGCTGGAGTCCGACCTGGAGGCCGCCAACCTGGCCACCCTGCTCACCGGGGAGTATGACGCCAACAACGCCATCATCACCCTCCATGCCGGCGCCGGCGGCACCGAGGCCCAGGACTGGTGCCAGATGCTCTACCGGATGTATACCCGCTGGGCGGAGCGCCACAACTTCACCTGGAAGACCCTGGACTACGAGGACTGCGAGGAGGCTGGCATCAAGTCCGCCACCATCTCCATCGAGGGCGAGAACGCCTACGGCTTCCTCAAGAGCGAGAACGGCGTCCACCGCCTGGTACGCATCTCCCCCTTTGACGCCAACGCCCGCCGGCAGACCTCCTTCTCCGCGGTGGAGGTCATGCCGGAGATCGACGACGACAACAGCGTGGAGATCCGGCCCGAGGACATTGAGATGCAGGTCTACCGGGCCTCCGGCGCCGGCGGCCAGCACGTCAATAAGACCTCCTCCGCCGTGCGTCTCATCCACCGCCCCACCGGCGTGGTGGTGTCAAGCCAGCAGGAGCGCAGCCAGGTCCAGAACCGGGAAAACTGCATGAAGATGCTCCGGGCCAAGCTGATGGAGATGAAGGCCCAGCAGCACGCGGAGAAGATCAGCGACATCAAGGGCGTGCAGATGAAGATCGAGTGGGGCAGCCAGATCCGCTCCTATGTGTTCATGCCCTATACCCTGGCCAAGGATACCCGCACCGGCTACGAAAACGGCAATATCAACGCCGTGATGGACGGGGATATCGACGGCTTCATCAACGCCTACCTCACCGCCAGCGCCACCGGCGAGCTGAAAAAGTAAGGCGTTGCCGGGGAAAATGCAACAGGGGGGAGTTCGAGGGGGCACAGCCCGCCTCGAATTGGATCAAATGCCCCGCAGCGCCTTGCTGCGCAAGGCTCGCGGCGAGCGTAGCGAGGACCTTTGCGCCAGATAAGGCGCAAAAGGTAACGGCATTTTTGCAGGCTGTCGAAAAGTCCACGGACTTTTTCGACAGCCTGAGGGAAGGGAGGCCGGCCGCCTCCCTTCCCTCAGGC
>CABKMV010000102.1 GCA_902373635.1 uncultured Oscillospiraceae bacterium | reverse complement strand
AAACCTACGGTTTAAGAATCCCTTTGTCTGATCGGACTGGGTGTTGCCCTGTTTGCATCCAGCCGCCGAATCAAAAGTCCTTCGGGCATCTGATCTGTGGCGGGTTTCTGGTCCAACTTCGGCCTTTGGCCCTTGTTAATGGGGCAGAGCCATCTGTTTTTCCACAGGAAGAACTGCGGCGGAAGAGAAGGGCCAGGGCGGATATCGCACCCACATTTCATATGGATCAAACGACGAGAACCCAGACCCAAGGAGTGGTAGATCCAAAGGGCACGGCGGAGGGGTAGACGCTTCTGACCACCGGCGCCGCAGAATGCACTATCGGGAGACAAGACCAGTCCTTGCCGTTGCGCCCCTAAACAAAACATTAATGAAGCGCTCCAGCCGCAGGCTGGCGATCTTTTGGGTACTTTTCAATCGATTGAAAAGTACCCCGGGGTTTCGGGGCGGGTAGCCCCGCAAAAAACCGCGTGTGGTAAGGTGAATTGGCCCGTAGGGCCAAGAGAGAGCGGCCTGGGCCGGCCGGGGAGGCCCACAAAAGCCGCCCCCGCAGGGGCGAAAAAATGGCGCGCCGCAGGCATCCCCGCAGCGCGCCGGAACATCAAATTTTAATAGGCCACGCCCCAGATGATATCCGTGGCGCACTCCTTGCCGCACACGGGGCACTTGCCGGTGGTCCCGGACTGGCTCAGGGGCATGCACCGGGAGGACACGCCCACCTTGTCCTTCATGGCCAGCTCGCAGTCCAGGGAGCCGCACCACTTGGTGTGGACGAAGCCGCCGCCATTCTTCTCAATGAGGTCCTTGACCTCCTCCCAGGTTTCGGCGGTGAAGGTGTTGGCGTCCAGGTTGGCCTTAGCCATGGCGAACATGTTCTCATGGATGTCGTCCAGAAGCTTGGCCACGGTGCTCTCCAGCGACCCCAGGGGGACAAAGATCTTCTCCCCGGTGTCCCGGCGGGCGATGCAGCACTGCTCCTTCTCCATATCCTTGGGGCCGATCTCCACCCGGAGGGGCACGCCACGCATCTCGTACTCGGCAAATTTCCAGCCGGGGGCCTTGTCGCTCAGGTCGATCTTGGTGCGCACGCCGGCAGCCAGCAGACGGTCCATCAGGCCCTGGGCGGCCTCCGCCACGCCCGGCTTGTGCTGGGCCACGGGGATGACGATGACCTGGGTGGGGGCGATGCGGGGAGGCAGCACCAGGCCGTTGTCGTCGCCGTGGGTCATGATGATGCCGCCGATGAGCCGGGTGGAAACGCCCCAGCTGGTCTGGTGGGGGTAGTGGAGCTGGTTGTCAGCGCCGGTGAAGGTGATCTCAAAGGCCTTGGCGAAGCCGTCGCCGAAATAGTGGCTGGTGCCGGCCTGGAGGGCCTTCTTGTCGTGCATCATGCACTCCACGGTATAGGTCTCCTCCGCGCCGTTGAACTTCTCCTTGTCCGTCTTGCGGCCCCGGGTGACAGGCATGGCCAGCACGTTCTCACAGAAGTCGGCATAGATATTCAGCATCCGGGTGGTCTCCTCCCGGGCCTCGGCCTCAGTGGCGTGCATGGTGTGGCCCTCCTGCCACAAAAACTCCCGGTGGCGCAGGAAGGGGCGGCTGGTCTTCTCCCAGCGGAGGACAGAGCACCACTGGTTGTACTTCTTGGGCAGATCCCGGTGGGAGTGGATGATGTTCTTAAAGTGCTCGCAGAAGAGCGTCTCGCTGGTGGGGCGGATGCAGTAGCGCTCCTCCAGCTTTTCGCTGCCGCCCATTGTGACCCAGGCGCACTCCGGGGCGAAGCCCTCCACGTGGTCCTTCTCCTTCTGGAGCAGGCTCTCGGGGATCAGCATGGGCATGGCCACATTCTCGTGGCCGGTGGCCTTGAACTGCCGGTCCAGCTCGTGCTGCATGTTCTCCCAGATGGCGTAGCCATAGGGGCGGTAGATGAACATGCCCTTGATGCTGGAGTAGTCGATGAGCTCCGCCTTCTTGCAGACGTCGGTGAACCACTGGGCGAAATCCACGTCCCGGGCGGTGATGGCGTCCACCTGTCTCTTGTCCTGTGCCATAGCTTTTGTCTCCTGTTATATGAAAAATAGATGTATTTACCGAGCTTTTATTGTATCCAGTCAGGGGGAAAATGTCAAGGGATGGTCACATTTTATTCTGCCATGGAACACCTGCTTTTCCAACAGGGGGAACAAAGCCCGGCGTCCTGTGTGAACGCCGGGCTTTCAGGCTGTCAAAAAAGTCTCCGTTTTTTTCAAAAAAGGGCTACACAAACCGGATCAGGTGTGATAGAATTGGTGTCACAAAAGCCGGACGTTCCGGCAACAAAAGGGTACCCTTTTGTTCTGTTCTGCGCGCAGAACAGAAGGGGAACTATGTACGTTGAAGGAGAGAGGACTATGAAGAGACGATTGTTGGCAAGCTTGCTGGCGGTGTGTATGGTCGTGGCGCTTATCCCGTCTATGGCGTTTGCGGCGAATAACAGCGCTTGTATTCAGGTGAAATTTACCGCGATCAGCGAAACCTATAATGGGAACACGACGACATACGCGCAGCCCACAGAAGTAGAATTGACAGCTGGCAGCTATCCCAGCAAGTACAAGTCAGTACAAGAAATATTGGAAGATATCCAGCAAAGTAAGATTGTAGATGACAATGAAATTGCGTACTCCTTGGATACGTCTGCGACGCTGACGATCCGGATCCCCCAGTTATCTACAACGCCATATGAAGAAACCATTGCGAAAAAAGTGACCATCTTCGGCGAGGGTTCTGGAACTTCTTCCGGAAGTGAGGATGAGATCTATATCTCCTATCCCGGTGAGATCATCATCCAAGTGCAAGGTGGTAGCGGTCGGTACAAGCATAAGAACACGCTCACCTTTAGCGGCGGCCTTGATGTACAGGAGGGCGCAAACCTGACTTTGCAGCAGAACCAGAATCAGTACGCCGAACGGTCGACCATCGACTATGTATTCGGCGGCGATGTGACCGTGGGCGGTTCGCTGACCTTCTTCGGGAATCCCCGTCAAGGGCATAACGTTACCAGCGGCTATGTAACATTCGCCGAGGGCGCCACGATGACCGTGGAAAACGGTGCCAATGTCGCCATTGGCTGTGTGGCAGTCACTGGCGGCAACAGCAACGACGCTTTAATTACTGTTGAGAGCGGTGGAAAGCTGGCTGTCAAAAGCGACGGCGTTACCAGTTATGCTACGATCACCACCCCCGGCACAGCAATTTCTGTTGAAAACGGCGGTGCTTTGACCGTCAGCGCAGGCAATATTACCGCTGATACCGGGGCGGCGATTGAAGTGGAGAGCGGCGGCAGTATCACGCTCACAACAACGCCGAATGGCACGACTACCACACCCGTTTTGGAACCCAGCATCACGACGAAAAATGAAAACGGGCAGGCCATCGACCTAGCCCCCAGCTCCACCGTCAAGGCCGGCGACGCCACCGTGACCGTGGGCAGCGCCGAGGGGGATAACTACGTGGACAACAGTGGGAAGATCGTGCTGGCCTCCGGAAGCGTCCAGGTGGGCGATCAGACCACCCAGCTCCCCAATGGCGGCACCGTCACACCCGCCGATGGCGAGGGCGGAACAACAGTTATCAATCCCAACACCGTGTCCGCGGAGAGCGTGACCCTGGACAGGGATACCATGCCCCTGAACCTGGGCCAGACTGCGCAGCTCACCGCTACCGTCAGCCCCGAAAGCACGACCGACGCCGTGACCTGGAGCAGCGACAACACCAGCGTGGCGACAGTGGAAAATGGTCTTGTCACCGCTGTGGGATACGGCACAGCCACTATCACAGCGACGGCGGGCGGCAAGACCGCCACCTGCACCGTGACCGTAGCTTACCCCTACATCCCCGTTCCTCCGGTCAACCCCACCCAGCCCACAAGGCCCTCCGAGCCAGACCAGCCCGACGAGCCGGACACCCCGGTCATCCCCGGCGCTCTGCCCTTCGTGGACATATCCGCCAACGATTGGTACTATGAGGACGTGGCCTACGTCTACGCCCAGGGGATCATGACCGGCTCCACGGCGACTTCCTTCGCCCCCAACGACGCCATGACCCGGGCCATGGTGTGGACCGTCCTGGGCCGTATGAGCGGCGAGGACGTGGAGGGCGGCAGCCCCTGGTACGCCCTGGCCCAGGCTTGGGCTGTCAGTGGCGGCGTGTCCGACGGCACGGAGCCCAACAGCTCCATCACCCGTGAGCAGCTCGTCACCATGCTCTATCGCCAGGCTGGTTCTCCCGAGGTGGGCGTCAGTGAGCTGGCCCTGCTGGGACGGTTCACCGACGGGGAAGCGGTGAGCGCCTGGGCGGAGGAGGCCATGGCCTGGGCGGTATCCCAGGGGATCCTCACCGGCGACGGCGACCTGCTGAACCCCCAGGCCGCCGCCACCCGCGCCCAGGTGGCCGCCATTCTGGCCCGCTACTGTGAGGCAGACAAAAAGTAAACCGCAAAGCAACAAGAGAGGAGCCGGCACATGTGTGCCGGCTCCTCTCCGCAGGTTGTCAAAAAAGTCTCTGGACTTTTTTGACAGCATGGAAGCCCGGCGTCCTGAAT
>CABKMV010000101.1 GCA_902373635.1 uncultured Oscillospiraceae bacterium | reverse complement strand
CTCCTTGAAACGACCAAAGAGGGGGCCGCATGCCCCCTCTTTGGATACTCCCCCGGCGGGACTCTCAACCCTGCCAGTGAACGAGCTGTCATGGCTCTTCCTTCGGCAACATAATCGGCCCCTGTTCCCGTTCAAAAGCGGTGATTCGAGCCTTTATCATCTGTTCCAATTCTTTGTTTTTTGTCCGCCCCTCATATTCCGCAATATATCCCAATTTATCCAGAAGTTCTTTGGAAGTCCGCAGCGTAAAGCGGGCAATATCCGATTGTCCCATAAAATACCTCTATGACGCATTATTGACATTATCATAACGTCGTGGTACTATTAAATGGAAAAATGACGCAATTTTGACGCATACATTGAGGAGATTTTATGGTGGATTATCAAAAATTATACTTTCATTTATTTGGAAAGGTCTCAAATACTGTCACCGCCATCGACCTGATGAGCGGGACGGGGAACATCAACGACCCGGAGCAGATTTTGGAAATGGCGCGGGAGGGTCTGGTTGAGGCCCTCCAGGAGGCGGAGGAAATGTATCTGGAGCAGGGGGAATGCTAACCTTCACACTCGTTGAAAAATAGCACGGAGAGCAACGCAATCTGCTCTCCGTGCTATTTTTCGTCCGGTAAATATTCCATAATGTCTGGGATTGTACAGTTCAAAAATCTGCAAAGCGAGTCCACAGTATTTGTGGAAATCGATTCGCCGGCCTTTAATCTTCTCAAGGTGGAACTGCTGATTCCGCCCTTCTTTTCAAGGGTATAGGTGGTCGCGCCGCGCTTCGCCACAGTTTCCCAAAGGCGCGCGTAAGAAATCATATCAGCATCCCACCTTCCCTCTTTACATATCTCCATTATTGCCTATAATAGAAGAAAAGTGTTATCGGCAATATTGCCTATAACCGGCTTTAAGGAAAAGGTCATGGGAAAAATGCAATTTTACTGGGTAAAATTTAAGAAAAGAAAAAGGCTCTTAAATGTTTTGTGGATTTTTTTGTGGATTTCTGTTGGAGCCATAATTTTTGGATTCTTTTCTCAAAGCAAGCCTTTGAGCCTGGGACAGGATACATCGGAGCCGTGCGTTTTGTGTGCGATCAGGATTCCCTATCATGCGCCATGCCTGCTGGACGTGTGGACTGGGGAGCTGACAGAGCTGCAAATCTATGATTACTCCTTTCCGGGCGTGGTGAAGCGGGAACAGAGCACGGGATATGCGCAAATGCGTATCTATGATGGAGCAACTGTGTACCGGCTGGTGGATGAGGAAAGGTGCTACGTGGACCTTCCGGAGAACAGAAAGCCGATTTCCTTGCCCCGTTTCTGTACTGCTTGCCAAACGCTTCTGGAGGGGAGCCGTGGGTTTGTCTTGCTGGACTTGTACGACCCGGAGGCAATTGAAGTCTATCCTCTTTTATCTGGCGGTACCTATCATATAAGGGAGTACACGGTACAAATGCGGCCAACAGCGGAAGGCATCCATGTGGAAGCCTCAGCAGATTTCTGGGAAAGATAATTTTCCCCGGCCTGCACCGGGGGAGCATCCAAAGAGGGGGCTGTGCCCCCTCTTTGGTCGTCGGGAGGGGAGGATCAAAGGAGGGGGACCCCATCGAAAGGGTCCCCCTCCTTTGTGCCCTTTTGGTTACTTTCCCGGCGAGGGGAAAGTAACATAAAAAACCAGGGGTATAATTTATCCCAAATATTCCGCAGGGTCAATACTCTCCCCGTCCTTTGTGACAGAGAAGTGCAGGTGGGCGCCCAGCCCCGCCTCGGAGAGGGAGGTGTTGCCCACGGCGCCGATCACCGTGCCCGCCGATACGCTGTCCCCGGCCAGGACGTCCACCCCCGGCTGGAGGCTGGCGTAGGTGGTCACATAGCCGTTGTTGTGATCGATGACCACCGTGGTGCCCAGGCGGCCGTCCTCCTCCACGGAGAGGACGGTGCCGGCGGCCGTTGCCACCACATCCGTGCCGGCGGCGGCCTGGATGTCGATGCCGTCATGGGTGCGCCAGTCGCCCAGGGTGGCGTCATAGGTCAGCTGGTCCACGGAGAATACCGCCACTGTCTCCCCGGACAGGGGCGCCACGACCACCGAGGGCTCCTGGGCGGTGACAGGCGGCGTATAGGTGTTGACCGTGGGCGTGCTCGCCTCCTCCGGCTCGTCTTCCTCCTGCTCCTGGTCCGGATGGGTGGTGACAACCGGACGGTTAACCACCACGGGCTGGTCTGAGATCACAGGCAGGGATGGCTCCTTGTCGGGCGTCGTCACCGGCGTGGCCGGGCCGGGGTCTGTCTGGTCCACGCTCTGGACCGTGTCTTCGTTGCTTGGGCTGTCTTCCGTGTTGTTCAGCAGGGCGTAATAGCCAACCACTCCGGCTGCGAGAACGCAGACGAGCAGGGCTATGTAGAAGCCCATGCCGCCGAAAATGGAGGCAGCCTGCCGCTTACCTCTTTTTTCCATACGTCTTCCTTTCATCATCCTGCCGCCCCGAAGGGAGGCTGTAGTAGAGATGGGAAACACCTCTAACCGCATTTTGCTCGGCCAGAGGTGTTTTTATGCAGGGATGAAAGGAAATTTTGGCGGCTCTGCCGGTTATTTTCCCGCTTGGGTCTCGCAGTAGAGGCAGCGGTAGATCCGGTTCTCCCGGTCGGTCAGCTTGAACACCTGGGGCAGCTCCTGCTCCACGGAGGTAATGCACCGGGGATTCTTGCAGCGGATGACGCCGGTGATGGTCTCCGGCAGGTTCAGCTGGCGCTTCTCCACCCGCTCGCCGTCCTTGATAATGTTCACGGTGATGTTGGGGTCCACGTAGCCGATGAGGTCCCAGTCCAGCTCCAGGATGCGGTCGATCTTGATGATATCCTTCCGCCCCAGCTTGCCGCTGACCACGTTTTTCAGGATGGCCACCGTGCAGTCCAGCTCGCCCAGGCCCAGGATGCCGTAGAGCTCCATGGCCTTGCCGGCGGAGATATGGTCGATGACGATGCCGTTTTTGATCGCGTCGATGATCATGTCAGGTTTCCTCCCCTCAGTCCAGTTCCAGCAGCTTTAAGATCAGCGCCATGCGGATGAATTTGCCGTACCGAACCTGCTTGAAGTAGCAGGCCCGGGGATCCCTGTCCACAGCCACGGAGATCTCGTTGACCCGGGGCAGGGGGTGGAGGATGCACAGATCCTCTTTCGCGGTCCTCAGCTTCTCCGGGGTGAGGATATAGCTGTCCTTCAGCCGCAGGTAGTCCTCCTCGTTGAAGAACCGCTCTCTCTGGACTCTCGTCATATACAGGATGTCCAGCTCCGGCATGACGGACTCCAGATCCGTGGTCTGGACGTACTCGATGTTGTTCTTTTTCAGCACTTCCTTCTTCACGTAGCTGGGCAGCTTCAGCTCCTCCGGGGAGATCAGCACGATCCGGATCCCCTGGTAGCGGCTCAGGGCGCTGATGAGGGAGTGGACCGTGCGGCCAAATTTCAGATCGCCGCAGAATCCCACGGTCAGGTTGTCGAAGCGCCCCTTCTCGTGGTGGATGGTCAGAAGGTCGGTCAGGGTCTGGGTGGGGTGGTTGTGGCCGCCGTCGCCGGCGTTGATCACCGGCACCAGGGAGTTCATGGAGGCCACCAGGGGCGCGCCCTCCTTGGGGTGGCGCATGGCGATGATATCGCTGTAGCAGGAGACGGTGCGCACCGTGTCGGCCACGCTCTCGCCCTTGGCGGCGGAGGAACTCTGGGCCTCGCTGAACCCCAGCACCTGGCCGCCCAGGCTCAGCATGGCGGACTCAAAGCTGAGGCGGGTGCGGGTGGAGGGCTCGAAAAACAGCGTGGCCAGAATCTTGCCGTCGCACTTGTGGGCGTAGGCGGCGGGGTTGGCGATGATGTCGGTGGCCTTGGCCACCAGCTGGTCAATCTCCTCCGTGGACAGCTCCAGAATGTCGATCAAACTTCTCATGTTACTGATTCCCTCCTATCCAGCTCTCGTCCGAGGGATCGTTCCGGAAGGCGATGAGCCGGGCAATGTCCTCAGGCTTGATGTAATTCTCCTCAGCGGCCACCTGGGCGATGACGTCAAAGTTGGTGAGGCTGACGTTTTTCACGTTGGCCGCGGCCAGGCGCTCGACGCCCTTTTTCATGCCGTAGGTGAAGATGCTGACCACGCCCAGCACCTGGGCGCCCGCCTCCCGCAGCACGTTCACCACCTCAATGACGCTGCCGCCGGTGGAAATGAGGTCCTCCACCACCACTACCTTCTGGCCCTTCTCCAGCCGGCCCTCGATCTGGTTCTGGCGGCCGTGGTCCTTGCTGCCGGAGCGGACATAGCCCATGGGCAGGCCCATGATGTGGCCCACAATGGCGGCGTGGGCGATGCCGGCGGTGGAAGTGCCCATGAGGACCTCCACATCAGGGTACTCCCGGCGGATGGTCTCGGCCAGGGCGTTCTCCACATCATTGCGCACCGCCGGGGCGGTAAGGGTCAGGCGGTTGTCGCAGTAGACCGGACTCTTGATGCCGCTGGCCCAGGTGAAGGGCTCCTCCGGACGGAAGAACACCGCCTGGATTTTTAATAAATCTTTTGCGATCAGGGTTTGGATGTTGTCCATTCTAGCATTCTCCTTATTGTTCATTGTGCGGGGCTTGCGCCCCACCCTTTTGTGGGCCCCTGGCGGGCCCACACCCTTCCTTTATGCGGGGCTGCCCGCTCCGGACCCTAGTTTATTTGCGGGGCTACCCGCCCCGCGCCCTCGTATTTTGTGGGCCTCCCCGGCCCACACCCGGCCTACTTTCCCC
>CABKMV010000100.1 GCA_902373635.1 uncultured Oscillospiraceae bacterium | reverse complement strand
CCCCGCCGGGGTGGGGAGGGCGGCTGATCGTTTCGCGGGACTGCCGCCCGCCTTGCAGGCCGTGACGGCCTTCCCTGTAAAGTGTGTAATAGACAGAGGACCCCCGCGGCATTCCGGTTTCGAAGCCGCGGGGGCGTGTCGTGTGGTATTATGCCGCCACTTCAACGATGCCGTATTTGATCAGAAGCTGGACAAACTCGTGGACAATTTCGATGCTGCCTGCGCCTTTTTCCATAATGGAGAGCCGGGCGATCTCAAAGAGACTGCGCTTGCCGTCCATGTAGTACTCGATAAAGGCCTCCAGGGTATGCATGCTGATCTTGAGCTGGGCAGCGTGGGCCATATAGGCCTTGTAGGCCGCTTCCAGCTCGGGGTTGCCCTGGGCGTAGTCGTCCAGATGGGTCAGAGGCGAGCGGTACTTGCGGACGGGGACATAGGCATACTCGGGCGGGCAGTCGAGCTTGGGCGCATAGACATAATCCTCGGCGCCGCGGATGCGGAGCACGGAGGATCTGGCCTGGGCAAACATCTGGGAGAGGGTGCCCTGATAGCTCTCTACAATACCCTTGACCTGACTGTCATAGGTCTCCTGGTCGAAGTAGGTCCGCATATCGTCGCAGGTCCGCAGATAGAAGGACTCGAAATCCTCCAGCTTGGCAAAAGTGTTGTCCAGATCGGCCTGCTTTTCAATGGCCTCGGAGAGCAGATCACTGAGATCCCGGGTGCAGCGCTCCAGCGTCTTGGTCAGGACCTGGGGAACGTCGCTGACGCCCAGATTGGACAGCAGGTACGCGTAGCAGGCGCCCAGGGAGGCGGACTTGTGCAGCATGGCGGGATCCACACACTCCACCGTGTCGGCGGCAGTGTGATACGCGATATCCGGCCACTGGCCCAGCATGGGGGTGGGGATGTTGACGGTGGGATCGTCCAGGATAAAGTGGTCGCTGCCGCCGGAGAACTCGCAGATGTGGCTGTTGAACATGGGGACCGTCGTGCCCTGGTTGTGGCCAGGGGCATTCCGCTTCACCTCGTCCAGGCACAGCGCCGCGGCGTCCGTCACGATGGAGGGATTGGCGTGGGGCTGGCCGCAGATGGTCAGAGGACCGTAGCCCTTGATCTGGCGGCCGCCGACCATGTCCAGGTTGAAGCCGGCCACAAAATTGGGCAGAATCTCCTCGTGGTTGGCAAGCCATGCATAGGTGCCGGTAAACTCAGGCACCAGAATCATACGGATGCCGCGCTTCAGAGGCGGGATCTGCTTGGTATCCAACAGCTGCTTGAGGACCCGCATCGTCTCCATGGCGCAGGAGACGCCGCTGGCGTTGTCATTGGCGGAGGCTCTGGGGTGGCACAGATGGGCGATGACCAGGACCTCTTCCTTTGTCTCGCCGGGGAGAGTGGCCTCCACCACGTCTACGAAGCCGTCATACAGTTTGGAGTCCACCTTGCACAGCACCTGGGGACAGGCGGGCTTGGAGGCGTCTGCCTCGTGCTCGGCCTTCATTTGGTTGATGAGGGCCGCCAGCTCGTCTCCCTGGCGGGGGGTCAGGACAAAGCCGAAAATGTTAGGCTCGGTGGTGGTGTCCTTCCACCAGAAGGAGGTGTAGTTGCGGATGTCGTAGAGGTCGCTCCTGGCGCGCACGCCGGGCACCACGCGCATGAAATCGGTGATGAAGCCCACCGCGCCGCGCTTGTTGAAGGCCCACTCCATATAGGGGTTGAAGGCGTCGCGGATAAAGACGATCTTTCCCTTCAGATCGATCCCCTCGTAAGCGGCCTCGTCGGGGCCCTTGTCCAGCATCACGATATCCAGAGGGGTGTTGGAATAGTCACAGGGAAAGCTTTTCTGGACCACGGCAATGTTATTTGCCCGGAAATCGGCAATCCGCTTGCGCTCCGGCGTTACCAGATCGCACCACGCGTCCTTGCAGTCCCACTCAAGGAAAGTCTTGCAGGTCCAGTACCAAGTCTTCTCGTTGCTGGGATATTGGAGCAGCTGGCAGTCGATGCCGTCGGATTTCAGCTTCTTGATCACGTGCTCCGCGGCTGCGCGGTAGCCTGTGGATACCTGGATGCGGTGGAAATTGGTGACTTCCAGCACGTCCGTATAGGCACGCTCCCCATTCACCGCTTCGCGGATCCTGCTTAAATATTCTCTCATTGGATTCTCCTTATCTTCGCCGCTGGGCCGCGTTATTTCTGATAGTACTTGATCAGGGCCTGGGTGCCGTCGTTCTCGTAGCCCAGATCCATCATCTTCTCATACAGGGCCAGGACGGAATCCAGCATCTCCAGATCCACGCCCTTGGCGGCCGCCTCGTCCTTCACGATGCGCATATCCTTGACAAAGTGCTTGATGAAGAAGCCGGGGGCGTGGTCGCCGTGGAGCGCCCGGGGGGCCATATTGTTGATCTGCCAGCTGCCGGCGGCGCCGCCGCTGATGGCATTGAGCATCTTCTCTGGATCCAGGCCGACCTTCTGGGCGTAGATAATGGCCTCGGTGTAGGCGGCGGTGGCGCCGGCCACACAGATCTGGTTGGCGGCCTTGGTGTGCTGGCCGCAGCCGGCAGGGCCCATGTAGTTGATGCTCTTGCCGAAAGCCTCGAACAGGGGGACCATGGCGTTGAAGTCGGCCTCGTCGCCGCCGGCCATGATGGAGAGCGTGCCGGCCTTGGCGCCGCTGTCACCGCCGGAGACGGGGGCGTCCATCACGTGGAGGCCCTTCTCCTTGCCCAGCTCGTAGAGGCGGACAGCCAGGGAGGGGGAGGACGTGGTCATGTCAACCACATAGGTGCCGGGCTTCACATTGGCAAAAATGCCGTCCTCGCTGAGGAACACTTCCTCAACATCCTTGGGATAGCCAACCATCACGAACACGACCTCGGCGTCGGCCACGGCGTCTTTGATGGTGTCAAAGCACTTGCTGATACCATACTGGGTCTTCATGGTCTCCAGGACCTCGGGCCTTCTGGCGTACACGCTCACGTCAAAGCCCTTCGCCTGCAAATGCCCCGCCATGGGACGACCCATAACGCCGGCGCCGATCCATGCTGCTTTTTTCATTTTGACATCTCCTCCATATCAGTTTTTTTGCATTTTCACGCTATATTAGGAAAGAACTTGTATGTGCCGGGCACATACAAGTTCTTTTCCTCCAGGGCGGACGCCGCCCTGAGAAAACGTAATGTTACTTCTCGACGGTAACGCCGGTGAAATAGATGTCGCCGGCGGTGGTGGTCTCCACGCCCTTGACGTACTCCTTGACCAGGATGGGCATATCGTAGGTCAGCACAGGCAGCCACTGGCTGTAGTCCACCAGGAGGATTCTCTCAGCCTCGTGCAGCATCTCGAAGCGCTTGGCGGGATCCAGCTCCAGATCAGCGGCGGCCAGCAGCTCGTCGTACTCGGGAGTGGAGTAAGCGGCGACCATCTGGATGTAGGCGGTGGTGGAGTCATACAGGGACAGCCAGGTGGTGGGATCGTTGTAGTCCGCGGAGGTGCCCAGGGTGCAGATGTCGAAGTTGCCGGCGCGGCGCTCGGCGCTGAAGGCCTGGGACTCCAGCAGCTGCAGGTTGACGGTGATGCCCAGGTTGTCCTTCAGCATGCTCTGGATGGCCAGGGCAATATCGGTGTTCCGGGAGGTGTTGCTGCTCAGGAAGGTGATCTCGGGGAAGCCCTCGCCGTTGGGATAGCCGGCCTCGGCCATCAGCTCCTGGGCCTTGGTCACATCCTCAACAATCAGATCGCCGCCCTCCTCGCGGAAGTCCTTGCCGGTGGCGGGGTTGGTGATGCCGTAGGGAACAATGCCGTAGATAGGCGTGTTGGCGTCGCCCAGGATCTCGCAGATCTGCTCACGGTTGATGGCCATGTTGATCGCCTGGCGGACACGGACATCAGACAGAGCTTCGCTTCTGCCGCTGAAGACGTAGCAGATGCTCACCAGATAGGGGACGTTGACGACCTCGTTGGGGTTGTCGTGGGTGTCGCCGATGTCAGAGGGGACGTTGATCGCCACGTCGACCTCGCCGTTCTTGAAGGCGGCCACAGAGGTCTGGGAGTCGGCCAGGTAGTAGAACTCGATGCGCTCAACGGAGCCGTACTCCTCGGGAGCATAGTACTCGGGGTTGCGGACCAGGACGACTTTCTCGTTCTGGCTGTAGCTCTCGAACTTCCAGGGGCCATTGGTGACGACGTTGGCCACGTCGGTGATGGACCAGGTAGAAGAGTTGGTGGGAACCTTGTCAGCGCGGACAGGATAGAAGGGGCTGAAGGTGGTCATCTGGACAAAGTAGGGCTGGGTGTGGTCCAGAGTGACCTCGAAGGTGGTGTCGTCCAGAGCCTTGATACCAAACTCCTCGACAGGCTTCTCACCGGCCATGCAGGCGTCGAAGTTGACAATGCCGTTGAGCAGGTCGGAGTAGGCGCAGGCCAGCTCGGGATCCAGGTTGCGCTCCCAGCCGTACACGAAGTCGGCGGCGGTGACAGGCTGGCCGTCGCTCCACTTGGCGTCGCTGCGCAGGGTGAAGGTGTAGACCAGGCCGTCGTCGCTGACGGTGTAGCTCTCACAGATCTCGTTCTTCAGGCTGCCGTCTTTAGCAACGCTGAACAGGCCGCGGTAGGTGGGCTTGATCACGTACTGGGGGGTGCCGGAGGTACCGGTCTGGGGGTCGAAACCGCCGGTGTCGCCGTGAAGGCCGACCTTCAGAGTGGTCTCAACGGCCGTTCCAGTATCGCCGCTGTTGTCGTTGGTGTTGGTGTTGCCGTCGGAAGTCTGATTGCCGGACTGATTGCCGCTGTTGCCAGTATTGCCGTTGTTAGAACCGCAGGCAGCCAACATGCAGACGACCAGAGCAAGGGACAAGATCATCTTCCAAGTTTGCTTTTTCATTTTCTTTCCTCCTGTTGAATATTAGTCATTGCTCCGTGAAGCAAATGGCTCGGTGTTAATGCCTGAGATCACTCCACCACATGGCATGCGACTCTTCTGCCGCAGCCAATGTCTCTCAGCTCAGGCTTCTGCTCGGCGCAGATACTCTGCGCATAGCGGCAGCGGGTACGGAAGGGGCAGCCGCTGGGGGGATTGAGGG
>CABKMV010000099.1 GCA_902373635.1 uncultured Oscillospiraceae bacterium | reverse complement strand
GGTAGGCCCTCTGCCGAGGGGGCGAAGCCCCCTTGAAGAGCCGTTTGTGGGAGGGAGGTTCTTAGGAGGGAGGGGAATCGGAACCCCTCCCTCCTGAGCGCACTTTTGGTACTTTTCCTGCGAGGGAAAAGTATAGAACGTTCCCGCCGCCGCAGGCGGCGAATATCCCCGCATCGGCAGCCGCAAAGAAGAAAAAGGAGAGCTGGCGTCAGCTCTCCTTTTTGAACACATGGATGTGGAACGCCACCTGGCAGTCCAGCTCCGACAGCGCCGCCAGGCGCTCTTTCCCAGCCCGGGGCGTTTTCCAGGCGTAGGGCGTCATACCGAAGAGCGCCTGGATGTCCGCCTGGCTGGGGAGATGGATCGAATACTCCACCGGCACAATGCGGTCATAGACAAACCCCTCGTAGGGGCTCTCCTTCTCCTCGTTGGGGTAGGGCCGCTCGTACAGCACCTGCTTCAGCTCCCACAGGTGCATGGCGGCGGGGATCACATAGAGGTAGCAGCCGCCCGGTTTCAGCACCCGATAAAACTCATTGATCGCCAGAGGAGAGAACACGTTCAGCAGCAGGTCCACAGCCCCGTCCGCCACTGGCAGGCGATAGGCGGAGGCCACGGCGAACTCGATCCCGGAATACCGTTTGGCCGCCTTTTGGAGGGAGAATTTGGAAATATCGATCCCAGCTGATCGGGGCGCCTTCCCGGCGGCGAGCAGAGCGTCCCGGACGTATGCGGTGTAGTAACCCTCGCCGCAGCCGGCGTCCAGCACCACCGGGGCCGGGCCC
The DNA here is from genome assembly GCA_902373635.1 of uncultured Oscillospiraceae bacterium. Taxonomy (GTDB): domain Bacteria; phylum Bacillota; class Clostridia; order Oscillospirales; family Oscillospiraceae; genus Pelethomonas. Next base: position 4,960 of record CABKMV010000099.1, on the reverse strand, counting down.
GTCAGCTCCACGGCCAGGCCGCCCAGCGTCTCCGCCAGAGGCTGGTACCAGCCCCTGTCCAGAAAGGCCCGGCGGGCAGCGACCATTCCCTTGTCGTCGCCGGGGGACTTGGAGTGCTTCTGATTTGCCGGCAGGAGGTGGACATAGCCCTCCCTGGCCCGGTCGAAGCAGTGGCCGCCGGGACAGCGGAGGCCGCGCCCTTCGCCGGACAGGGCCCTGCCGCACAGGGGGCAGAGGAACAGGGACATGGCGGAACCTCCTTTCGACCGGGTTATTGGGCGGGCCGGGTGATGTCGTTGATCCACTTTTTGCTGTGGAAACGGATCAGGCCCAGGGGACATTTGCACAGGTTTTCCGCCTGCATGGCGATGCAGACCACCCAGGTGGGGGCGTCCAGCACCAGGCCCGACAGCGCCATGAGGGGGATGGCCACCAGCCACAGGGGGCAGATGTCGATGAGGGAGGCCACCTTGGCGTCGCCGCCGGCCCGGAGGACGCCGGTAATATTGGTGATGTCAAATGCCCGCATGGGCATGGCGATGGCATAGACCAGGGCCAGATACGTGGCCACCTGGGTGGCGCCGGGGGTGAGCTTGAAGAGGGGGAACAGGACTGGACGGAAAAAGGTGGGCAGCAGCAGGAGCAGCAGCGCCATTACCCCCGCGCCGATGAGCATGGACGCCAGCAGCAGCGTCCACCCCACTTCGTAGACATGCTGACGGTCGCGGCCCATGCCGATCTCCTTGCCCACAATGACCGCGGCGGAGGCGGCGATGCCGAAGCAGACCACGGTGGACAGCTTGTCGATGTTGCCCACCAGGGCGTAGGCCGCCAGCATATCCTGGCTGTTGGACATGTGGCCCATGATGACGGTGAGCATGGAGGTGCCGATGCTCCACAGGGCCTCGTTGCAGACCACGGGCGTGGAATATTTGATAAAGCTGCGCAAAATGGCCTTTCCGGGCCGCAGGATGCAGCCGGGCCGCAGGGGCAGCCGCCTGTTAAACAGGGCGAATCCGACGGCCACGATAAACTCCACAACCCGGGAGATAAAGGTGGCCACAGCGGCGCCGGTGACGCCCATGGCCGGCGCGCCGAACTTGCCGAAGATAAGAACATAGTTGAGGAAGGTGTTCACGCACATGGAGATGGCGAAGAGGATCATGCCGAAGGCGGGGAACTCCGTGCTGCGCTGGACGCCGGCGTAGATGCTGCTGATACCGTTGAAAATGTAAGAGAAGCCTACGATCTGGATATAGGTCACGGCCAGATCCACCAGCTCCTGGTTGGGCGTGATGAGCCGCAGCACCTGGACGGGGAAGAAGAAGGTGATGAGGGCCAGCACAGTGGAGAAGGCGGTGACTGCGCAGAGGGCCACGCCCATGCAGCGGTTGATATTGTCCGTGTCCCCCCGGCCCCAGTACTGGCTGACCAGCACGGCCATGCCGCTCTGAAAACCGAAAATCACGATTTGAATAATAAAGATCGGCACGTTGGCCGCCGTTACGGCGGCCATCTCGGCGTTGCCCAGCAGGCCCACCATAAAGGTGTCGGCAAAGCCCAGGGAGGTGGTGATGATGTTTTGTAAAATGATGGGCAGGGAGAGAACCCAGAGCCGCCGGTAAAACCCCGGCTCCCTGCGGAGTGCGGATAGCATGAGTTGCTCCTTTCAGAGTGTCTACATTCTTTATTCTTTTTCTTGTAAGAGAAAAATCATACCCACAGGGCACTTAAAAGAACTTTTTCGTGAAACGTTGTTTCGCTTGTGCTTTATCCATGCGTAGGGTTCAATACAATCCCCATAAGCAAAACGGAGTTTTGCGCAAAGTTTTCTTTTGACCCTTTTCTTTTTCAAAAGAAAAGGGTGAATACGTAGTATCACAGCATGGGGAACCTGGTGCTTTTGTGCTCCAGCAGGGCATCATACAGCGCGTCGATATCCTCAAGGGCCGTCTCCGGGCCGAAGCTGATACGGATCGTTCCGGCGGCGACCTTCTTGGGCAGGCCCATGGCCACCAGCACGTGGCTGGACTTGCCCCGGTGGCAGGCAGAGCCCGCGGAGACGCAGATTCCCTTGCTGTCCAGGTCGGAAACGATATTGCCGCTGGGATAGCCCGGCAGGGAGAGGGACAGGATGTGGGGCGCGTCTGCCGCGCCGATGAACTGCACTCCGGGGATGGCGCTCAGCCGCTCCGTGGCGCAGGCCTTGCACCGGGCGGTATGGTCCAGGATCTCCTCCAGGCGCTGGGTGCGCAGCTCCACCGCCTTGGCAAAGCCGGCAATCTGGGCGGTGGCCTCCGTACCGGGGCGCAGGCCCGATTCCTGGCCGCCGCCGTAGAGCAGGGGCTGGGCGTTTTTGGCTTTCCCGCCAATGTACAGCGCGCCGACGCCTTTCGGGCCGCCCAGCTTGTGGGCGGAAATGGTGACGTAATCGGCCCCCAGGGATCTGGCCGTGAAGGGGACCTTCAGAAAGCCCTGGACCGCGTCGGTGTGGAGCAGGGTTTTCCGGTTCTTGAGAAGGGACGACACCTCCTCCAGGGGATAGCGCGTGCCGGTCTCGTTGTTCACCAGCATCATGCTCACCAGGGCGGTGTCCTCCCGCAGGGCGTCGGCTACCTGCCCGGCGGTGATGCGGCAGACGCTGTCCGGTTTCAGATAGGTGACGGTATAGCCCTCACGCTCCAGGGTCTTCATACACTGGAGAACCGCGCTGTGCTCCACGGCGGTGGTGATGATATGCTTTCCCACATGGCGGTTTTGGAAGAGGGCGGCGCGGATGGCCCAGTTGTCCCCCTCAGTGCCGCAGGAGGTAAAGATAAGCTGTTCTGGAGCACAGCCCAGCGCTTTTGCAACGGCAGCCCGGCTGCGGTCCACCAGGGCCTTGGCCTCCCGGCCCAGGGCGTACTGGGCGGAGGGATTGCCGAAGCCCTCGGTCAAAACCCCCGTCATAACCTGGGCCACAGCCCGGGGGACCGGCGTGGTGGCCGCATAATCCAAATAGTGCATGGCGCGCCCTCCTTACAGCAAAAGTTCAAAACGGCTTCCCCGGGCTGTCTTCTCATAGACCCGGAACCCGGCCGATTGGAAGCAGCGCCGGGAGGCGGCGTTGTGGTCGTAGATTTCCCCCACCCGCAGCCAGCCGTAGCCCAGCGCCCGGCCCCGCATTACCAGGGCGGTGATCACCCGGCCGCCGATCCCTCGGCCCCGGTACCGCTTGTCTCCGATGACAATAGGCATGTCATCCTGCCAGAAGGCCACGTCCCCAATGGGGGTGTAAACGCCGCCGGTCAGGGCCTCAATGAAATAGAGCTCGCCGTGGGCGTCCAGATAGGCGTACATTCGCTCCAGCTGTTCGGGGGTGTAAGGGGTCCGGTTGCCGTCCACCAGATAGACTGTCTCCTCATCCTGGTACCAGGGAAGGGCGAAATCGAACCGGCCGTCATACCGCCGCAGCCGCAGACCTTCCCCGACCTCCAAAAATTCCGGCTGGATAATACCCGCTATCGCCATCCCGGCGCCTCCCATCAAAAAGCCCGCCGCCACTTGCCAGGCAAGAAAATGTATACTATAATAGACAGACAGGCGCAGCTTTCCACCAATTAGGTGTGAATTTTGACAAAACATCATTATATCTGAGATATCAGCAAAAGGCAAGGGGGAAAACGGGTGAAAATCGCCATCTATACGCTGGGCTGTAAGGTAAATCAATATGAGACCCAGGCCATGGAGAAGGAATTGGCCCGACGGGGCCACACCCTGGTCCCCTTTGAGGGTCCGGCGGACGCCTATATCGTCAACACCTGTACCGTCACCGCCGTCAGCGACAAGAAATCCCGCCAGATGATCCGCCGGGCCAGAAAGCAGAGCCCCGGGGCGGTGGTTGCGGTCTGCGGCTGCTACGCCCAGATCAGGCCGGAGGAGATCAGGGCGCTGGATGTGGATCTGATCTCCGGCACCGGGGACCGGATGCGGTTTTTGGATCTGCTGGAGAGCGCCGTCCGGGAAAAGGAGCCGGTGGTGAGCATGGACCAGGCTCTGCGCCGCCGCGCGTTCGAGGCCCTGCCCGCCGGCGGCCTCTCCACCAGGACCAGGGCCATGCTGAAGGTGGAGGACGGCTGCGTCAACTTCTGCACCTACTGCATCATCCCCTATGCCCGGGGCCCTGTCCGGTCCCTGCCCCTGGAGGCTGCTGTCAGTGAGGCCCGCCGGCTGGAGGAGGAGGGCTACCGGGAGATCGTGCTGACGGGCATTGAAATTTCCTCCTGGGGCCAGGACCTGAGGGACGGAACCAGCCTCATCGACCTTCTGGAGGCGGTCTGCCGGGCGGCGGGCGGGATGCGGGTGCGGCTGGGGTCTCTGGAACCCCGGACCATTACGGAAGAATTTTGCCGCCGGGCGGCGGCTCTCCCCAACCTCTGTCCCCACTTCCACCTGTCCATGCAGTCCGGCTGTGACGCCACACTGCGGCGGATGAACCGGAAATATGATAGCAAACGGTATAAAGAAAGCGTAGATCTACTGAATGTATTTTTTGAACGGCCCGCCATTACCACCGATCTGATCGTGGGCTTCCCCGGCGAGACGGAGGAGGAGTTTGCCGCCACGCTGGGCTTCATCCGCTCCTGCGCCTTCGCGGAGATGCACATCTTCCCCTACTCCATCCGCACCGGCACCCCGGCCGCGGAGATGGAGCAGGTCCCCAAGGCGGTGAAGGAGGAGCGGGCGGCACGAGCCGCCGCCGCGGCGGAGGAGATGCACCGGGCTTACCTCAACGGCTGCGTGGGAAAGGTGTATCCGGTTTTGTATGAGCAGCCTTACGACGGCCGGTATCACGGCCACGCGCCCAATTATATGACGGTCGCGGCGTCGGGCGAGAACCTGCACAACCGGACGCTGCCCACCAGGATCACCGGCGTGGAGGGGGATCTGCTGGTGGGGGAGATCGTTGACGGGTCGGGCG
>CABKMV010000098.1 GCA_902373635.1 uncultured Oscillospiraceae bacterium | reverse complement strand
GTTTGCATCCAGCCACTGAATTTCAGATCCTACGGGCATCTAATCTATAGAAGGCACTAAACCAACTTCGCCTGTCGGCCTGTTAATGGGATAGATCCATCTGTTTTTCCGTAGGAAGAACTGCGGTGGAAGAGAGGGGTCAGGGCGGATATCGCACCACATTTCATATGGATCAAGCGTTATACATCCAAACCCAAGGAGCGGCAGGCCCAAAGGGCCCGGCGGAGGGGTAAGCGAAGCTGGCTGTCGGCGCCGCAGGATGCACTGTCAGGAGACAAGACCAGTCCTTGCCGTTGCGCCCTCATCAAAACAGTATCAAGCGCTCCAGCCGCAGGCTGGCGGCTTTTTGGGCACTTTTTATCCGGATAAAAAGTGCCTCGCGCCGGGGCGCGAAACACCCCCTGAAAGCGAGGGGGGATTCCTAAGGGGGCGCAGCCTCCTTGAGTGTCCTTTTGGGTACTTTTCCGGCACTGGAAAAGTACCCCGGGTGTGGGCCGGGGAGGCCCACGAAAGCTAAAAAAGAAAAATCCCCGTGCCGCCTTCTGGCGGCAGAAAGAGGAAAGCGATGAACATTCTGGTAGTCGGCGGCGGCGGCCGCGAGCACGCCATGATCAAAAAGCTGAAAGAGGACCCGCGCTCGGAGCGGATCTATGCCCTGCCCGGAAACGGCGGCATCGCCGCCGACGCAGTGTGCGTGGACATCGGGGCCAAGGATATCCCCGGCATTGTGGACTTTGCTAGGTCCCACGCCATTGACTTTGCCGTGGTGGCCCCGGACGACCCCCTGGTGCTGGGGGCGGTGGACGCGCTGGGTGAGATCGGCGTCCCCTGCTTCGGCCCCAGCAAGGACGCCGCCATCATCGAGGGCAGCAAGGTCTTCTCCAAAAAGCTGATGAAGAAGTACGGCATCCCCACCGCCGCCTATGAGGTGTTTTCCGACATGGGCGAGGCGCTGCGGTATGTGGAGACCTGCCCTATCCCCACGGTGGTCAAGGCCGACGGCCTGGCCCTGGGCAAGGGCGTCCTCATCTGCGAAACCAGAGAAGCCGCCCGTGAAGCCGTCCGTTCCATGATGGAGGACAGGATTTTCGGCGAGAGCGGCGCCAATGTGGTCATTGAGGAGTTTCTGACCGGCCCCGAGGTATCTGTCCTGTCCTTCACCGACGGAGAGACGATCGTCCCCATGGTGTCCTCCATGGATCACAAGCGCGCCCTGGACGGCGACGAGGGCCTGAACACCGGCGGCATGGGCACCGTGGCCCCCAATCCCTACTACACTTCCGAGGTTGCTGCAAGGTGCATGGAGGAGATCTTCCTCCCCACCATCCGGGCCATGAAGGCCGAGGGCCGCGTCTTCCGGGGCTGTCTCTACTTCGGCCTGATGCTTACGCCCAACGGGCCGAAGGTCATCGAGTACAACTGCCGCTTCGGCGACCCGGAAACCCAGGTGGTGCTCCCCCTGCTGGAGAGCAGCCTGCTGGAGAGCATGCTGGCCACCGCCAACGGCACGCTGGATCGGACGGAAGTCAAGTTCAGCGAAAAAGCCGCCTGCTGCGTCATTCTGGCCTCCCAGGGCTACCCCACCCACTACGAGAAGGGCTTCCCCATCTCTCTGCCGGAGACGGAGGAGAACGAGCACATCTACATCGCTGGGGCTGTGGAAAAGGACGGCCAGCTGCTCACCAGCGGCGGCCGGGTGCTGGGCGCTGCCGCCGTGGCGGACACCCTGCCCCAGGCGGTGGAGGCCGCCTACGCCTTGGCCGGCCGCATCCACTTTGACAACGCCTACTGCCGCCGGGACATCGGGCAGCGGGCCCTGAAGGCACTGGGAGGAACTGACTGATGGTATACCGAATTTTTGTAGAGAAGCGCCCGGGCCTCAGCCCCGAGGCGGACAGCCTGCTGGCCGATCTGCGGGGCTTTCTGGGGATCTCCTCCCTGGAGGGGGTCCGCGTTTTGAACCGCTACGACGTGGAGAACATCGATCCCAAGGTGTATGAGCAGGCCAAGGGCACCGTGTTCTCCGAGCCCCAGGTGGATGTGACCTGGGACGAGGCGTTTCCCGAGCCCCGGGATGTCCACAGCCTGCTGGCGGTGGAGGCGCTGCCCGGCCAGTTTGACCAGCGCGCCGACTCCTGCGAGCAGTGCATCCAGCTCATGGCCGGCGTGGAGCGGCCCCTGGTCAGCCATGCCAAGGTCTATGTGCTGGAGGGGAGGCTCAGCCAGCAGGAACTGGACAAGATCAAGGACTATCTTATCAACCCAGTGGAGAGCCGGGAGGCGGGACTGGAAAAGCCGGACACCCTGGTCCGGGAGCACGCCGTCCCCCCTATGGTGGAGACCCTGACCGGCTTCACCGGACTGGACGAGGCGGGCCTTACGGCGCTGCTGGAGAAGCTGGGCCTCGCCATGGACCTGGACGACCTCAAATTCCTTCAGGCCTACTTCCGGGACGACGAGCACCGGGACCCCACCATCACCGAGGTGCGGGTGGTGGACACCTACTGGTCCGACCACTGCCGCCACACCACCTTCTCCACCCACCTGGACGCCGTGGACATTGCAGACCACAGAGTTTCGGACGCCTACCGGCGCTATCTGGCCGCCCGGGTTGAAGTCTACGGCCAAGAGAAGGCCGCCGCGCGGCCCCAGACCCTGATGGACATCGCCACCATCGGCACCAAGGTGCTCAAGAAGCGGGGCCTTCTGCCTGAGCTGGATGAGAGCGAGGAGATCAACGCCTGCTCCATCCACGTTCCCGCCCATGTGGACGGCGAGGACCAGGACTGGCTCCTCATGTTCAAAAACGAGACCCACAACCACCCCACGGAGATCGAGCCCTTCGGCGGCGCGGCCACCTGCATCGGCGGCTGCATCCGGGACCCCCTGTCCGGCCGTGCCTATGTCCACCAGGCCATGCGCCTGACCGGCTGCGGCGACCCCAGGGTCAGCTTTGACCAGACCCTGCCGGGCAAGCTGCCCCAGCGGAAGATCGCCCAGACCGCCGCCGCGGGCTACAGCTCCTACGGCAACCAGATCGGCCTGGCCACCGGCCACGTGGCGGAGGTCTACCACCCCGGCTACGTCGCCAAGCACCTGGAGGTGGGCGCGGTGGTGGCCGCCGCCCCCGCTGGGAACGTCCGCCGGGAGCGGCCCGCCCCCGGCGACGTGGTGATCCTGCTGGGAGGGCGCACGGGCCGGGACGGCATCGGCGGCGCCACCGGCTCCTCCAAGAGCCACAACCTGAAGTCCCTGACCACCATGGCCAGCGAGGTCCAGAAGGGCAACGCCCCTGAGGAGCGCAAGCTCCAGCGCCTGTTCCGCAACGCCAATGTCACCCGGATGATCAAGCGGTGCAACGACTTCGGCGCGGGCGGCGTGTCCGTGGCCATCGGCGAGCTGGCCGACGGCCTGGAGATCGATCTGGACGCGGTGCGGAAAAAGTACGACGGCCTGGACGGCACGGAGCTGGCCATCAGCGAGAGCCAGGAGCGCATGGCCGTGGTGGTTGCCCCTGAGGATACGGACGCCTTCATCGCCGCCGCGGAAAAGGAAAACCTGGAGGCGTACGTCGTGGCCAAGGTGACGGAGAGCCCCCGCATGGTCATGACCTGGCGGGGAGAAACCATCGCCGATCTCAGCCGGGACTTTCTCAACACCAACGGCGCGGTGAAGCACGCCAGCGTCTCCGTTCCCGACAGCGGCCGCCCCCTGGGCGTGATGTTTGAGGGCGACCTGCGCTCTGTGGCCTCCAGCCTCAAGTGCGCTAGCCGCCGGGGGCTGGTGGAGCGGTTCGACGGCTCCATCGGCGCGGGCAGCGTCCTCATGCCCTTTGGCGGCAAATACCAGCGCACCCCCGCCCAGGCCATGGCCGCCCTGCTGCCGGTGCTGCCGGGGCAGAAGACGGAGCAGGCCAGCGTCATGGCCTACGGCTTTGACCCGGACTGGAACCCAGGCTGCGACTCCCTCCAGGCCGCCGACCCCTACACGGGGGCCTACTCCAATGTGGTCGTCTCCCTGGCAAAGCTGGTGGCCGCCGGGGCGGACTACAAGAAGGCCTATCTGACCCTCCAGGAGTATTTTGAGAAGCTGCGCCAGGAGCCCCAGCGCTGGGGCAAGCCCTTCGCCGCCCTGCTGGGGGCCCTGGACGCCCAGCTGGATTTCGGCGCGGCGGCCATCGGCGGCAAGGACTCCATGTCCGGCTCCTTCCTGGATAAGGACGTGCCCCCCACCCTGATCTCCTTCGCCATTGCCCCCATCCGGGCAGGCGAGGTGCTCTCCCCGGAGTTCAAGGAGCCTGGCCACCCGGTGTACCTCTTTGGCGGCGGGGCTCCCAGGGACGACGCCGGGGCCCACAAGGCCGCCTGGGAGGCGTTCCACCAGCTGGCGCTGGCAGGCAAGGTCAAGGCCGCCTGGGCCATAGAGGTCGGCGGCGCGGCGGAGGCCGTCATGAAGATGGGCTTCGGCAACCGCATCGGCTTTGCCTACGATCCCGAGGAGGGCGCGCCCTGGTACGGCCCCTGCCCCGGCGCTATCGTGGCGGAGCTGACGGAGGATGTTGCCCTCCCCTGCGCCCACAGGATCGGCGTCACCACAGCGGAGCCGGTAATCACTATCGGCAGGGATTCCGCCTCTATCGAGGAGCTGCTTGCCCTCAACGAGGCGGTTCTGGAGGATGTCTACCCCACCCAGGCCCAGGCGGAGAGCAAGCTGGAGACCTTCTCCTACACCTCCGGCCCTGTGGCGGCCCCCGCCGTCAGGCGTGCCAAGCCCCGGGCCCTGATCCCCGTGTTTCCCGGCACCAACTGCGAGTACGACACCGCCCGGGCCGTCATCGACGCGGGGGGCGAGGCGGAGATCCTGGTGGTGCGCAATCTCACCGCCGCCCAGGTGGCCGAGAGCGCGGAGCGCTTCGCCGCCGCCATCGCCCAGAGCCAGATGATCGTCATCCCCGGCGGCTTCTCCGGCGGCGACGAGCCGGACGGCTCCGGCAAGTTCATCACCGCTTTCTTCCGCTCCCCGGCGGTGCGGGAGCAGGTGACGGCCCTGCTGGAACAGCGTGACGGCCTGATGCTGGGTATCTGCAACGGCTTCCAGGCCCTTATCAAGCTGGGCCTGGTCCCCTACGGGAAGATCGTCGACGCAGACGAGAACTGCCCCACCCTGACCTACAACACCATTGGCCGCCACCAGTCCTCCATCGTCCGCACCAGGGTGTGCACCAACAAGTCCCCCTGGCTGGCGGAGACCCAGGTGGGCGAACTCTACACGGTCCCCATCTCCCACGGGGAGGGCCGCTTCATCGCCCCGGAGGCGCTGATCCGCTCCCTGGCGGAAAACGGCCAGATCGCCACCCAGTATGTGGATCTGAACGGCCAGCCCTCCATGGACACCGCCTTCAACCCCAACGGCTCCCTGTACGCCATTGAGGGCATCACATCCCCTGACGGCCGGGTGCTGGGCAAGATGGGCCACAGCGAGCGGGTGGGCCGGGAATTGTACCGCAACGTCCCCGGCGACTACGACATAGGACTGTTCCGCAGCGCGGTGAAATATTTCCGCTGAATGGTATATGGTATAACGCACAGAAAGAGCGCCGCCGGAAAATCCGGCGGCGCTCTTGGGCGTTCTGACTATTTAGATCGTCTCGCAGTATCGGGCCAAAATGGCGGCCACCTGGGCGCGGGTGGCGGCAGCCTGGGGGTTCAGCAGATCACCGTCGCCGGTGAGGACGCCCTGGGACACCGCCCAGGCCATGGCCTCCTCCGCCCAGCTGCTGACGCTCTCGCCGTCGGTGAACCGGCCCAGCAGGGCCAGCTCAGATACGCCGACTTCAGGGGAACCCGCCTGGCGGTACAGCATGGTGACGAGCTGCTCACGGGTGATGGAGCTGTTGGGCTCCGTGCCGTCGGACACGCCGTCAC
>CABKMV010000097.1 GCA_902373635.1 uncultured Oscillospiraceae bacterium | reverse complement strand
CCCCCACCCCTTGAAACGGCTCTTCAAGGGGGCTTCGCCCCCTCGGCAGAGGGCCTACCCCCAGGGAAACGGACTGCCCTGCAAACCACACACCGCACTTCTTGCGGAAGGAAAATAGATACATCTATCCCTTTAACAGGGCCAAAGGCCGAAGTTGGTATAGATACCCGGCAGAGATTAGCTGCCTGTAGGATCTGTCATTCAGTGGCTGGATTGAACAGGACATCACCCAGACTGATTAGGCAAGGGATTCCAAAACCGTAGGTTTTGGCGTGTTTTTGGTCACTTTTTGCACGAGCAAAAAGCGACCCGGGCGCGGGCCGGGGAGGCCCGCAAAGAACGAAGCGTGGGGCGCGCAGCCCCGGGAAGAAAAAGAAATCATCGGAACCATTCAACCAACTAGTAGAGGAGAGACGACTATGTCAGAACTGATGATCCCCATTCCCTTTAAGGAATTGATGAACTGGCTGGTGACAGAGTACGACCGGGAGGGCTCCGTGTTCGGCGTCCACCGTCCCTATGTTGCCGGTGAAAAAACGCTGCCCATCTTCGGCGGGGAGAGGATCGAGACGCCCTTCGGCCCCGCCGCGGGCCCCAATACCCAGCTGGCCCAGAATATCATCGCCAGTTACTTTGCCGGCGCCCGGTTCTTTGAGCTGAAGACCGTTCAGAAGATGGACGGCGCGGAGCTGGCCGCCTGCATCTCCCGCCCCTGCATCCTGGCGGAGGATGAGTGCTACAACTGCGAGTGGTCCACAGAACTGTATGTCCCCCAGGCCTATGAGGAGTATGTCAAGGCTTGGTGCGCCTGCAAGATCATCTCCAGGATCTACGGCCTGGGCGACCCGGACGGCTTTATCTTCAACATGTCCGTGGGCTACGACCTGGAGGGCATCAAGGGCGGGAAGATCGATAAGTACCTCAACGAGATGCTGGACGCCTCCGCTACTCCCATCTTTCGGGAGTGCATCCGGGTGCTCAAGGAGATGTTCCCCGGTGAGGCCGCCTTTATCGACGCCATTCCCGCCCGGATCTCCGACAGCGTTACCCTCTCCACCCTCCACGGCTGCCCGCCGGACGAGATCGAGCGCATCGCCTCCTATCTGATCACGGAAAAGCACCTGCACACCTTCGTCAAGTGCAATCCCACCATCCTGGGCTATGCGTCCGCCCGCTCCATCCTGGACGGCATGGGCTACGACTACATCGCCTTTGACGAGCACCACTTCAACGAGGACCTGCAGTATGCCGACGCCATTCCCATGTTCCGCCGCCTGCTGGCCCTGGCGGAGGAGAACGGACTGGAGTTCGGCCTGAAACTCTCCAACACCTTCCCTGTGGACGTGAAAAATCATGAGCTGCCCAGCGAGGAGATGTACATGGCGGGGAAGAGCCTCTTCCCCCTGACCATCGAAATGGCCCGGCGGGTCAGCCGGGAGTTCGGCGGCAAGCTGCGCCTGAGCTACTCCGGCGGGGCGGACTTCTTCAACATCGACAAGCTCTTCGCCTGCCATATCTGGCCCATCACCATGGCCACCACTGAGCTGAAGCCTGGTGGCTACCAGCGGTTCAAGCAGATCGCCGAGAAGCTGGAGATGCTGAAATTTGAGCCCTTCACAGGCGTGGATGTGGATAAGGTGGAGGCTCTGGCCACCGCTATCCGCACGGATAAATACCATGTCAAGGCGATCAAGCCCCTGCCCCGGCGGAAGCTGTACAGCAAAGTCCCTCTCATCGACTGCTTCACCGCCCCCTGCAAGGGCGGCTGCCCCATCGGCCAGGACATTCCCGAGTACATCGAGCTGTGCCGTCAGGGCAAATACGCCCAGGCGCTGGAGGTCATCCTGGAGAAGAACCCCCTGCCCTTCATCACCGGCACCATCTGCGCCCACCACTGCATGGACAAGTGTACCCGCAACTTCTATGACCGCTCCGTCCAGATCCGTGCCGCCAAGCTGGTGGCGGCGGAGCGGGGCTATGACCAGGTCATGGCCTCCCTGAAGACGCCCACCCCCGTCTATGACGGCAGGAAGGCGGCTGTCATCGGCGGCGGCCCCACCGGCATGGCGGCGGCCTACTTCTGCGGCCGGGCTGGTATCCCCACCACCCTCTTTGAAAAAGAGGCGGCCCTGGGCGGTATTGTCCGCCATGTGATCCCCGGCTTCCGCATCAGTGACGAGGCCATTGAGAAGGATGCGGCCATTATGAAACGGATGGGCGTGGAGGTCAGGCTGAACACCCCCGCCCCCTCTGTAGAGGAGCTGAAAAAGCAGGGCTACACCCACATCCTCCTCGCCGTCGGCGCATGGAAGCCCGGCCGACTGGACATCCCCGGCAACGTGAAGCCCGTCATTGCCTGGATGCGGGACGTAAAGTCCGGCAAAACGGAAAAGCTGGGCCATGTGGCCGTGGTCGGCGGCGGAAACACCGCCATGGACGCCGCCCGCCTGGCCCTCCGCGCCGGCGCGGAGAGCAGCACATTGGTCTACCGCCGCACCAAGAAGTATATGCCCGCCGACGCCGAGGAGCTGGAGCTGGCCATCGCTGACGGCGTGAAGTTCCTGGAGCTGGTCTCCCCTGTGGAACAGAAGGGCGGGAAGCTGATCTGCAGGAAGATGGTTTTGGGCGAGCCCGACGCCTCCGGCCGCCGCGCCCCCGTGGAGACCGGAGAGCTGGTGGAGATCGCCTGCGACACCGTGATCTCCGCCGTGGGCGAGAAGGTGGACAGCGAGCTGCTGGCCAGCTACGGCGTGAACGTCAATGAGAAGGGCCGCCCCGGCTTTCATACCAATCTGGACGGCGTGTACGCCGCAGGCGACGCCCTCCGGGGCCCCGCCACCGTGGTGGAGGGCATTGCCGACGCCTCCGCCTTCGCCGAGGAGGTCATCGGCCTTGCCCATGAGGCCAGGATCCCCTGCTCCGCCCATGCCAGCCGGGCCGACGCCATTGGCCGCAAGGGCATCCTGTGCGAGTCCGCCAAGTGCGAAGGCGACCGCTGCCTGAGCTGCAACGTGGTCTGCCAGGCCTGCGCCGACGTCTGCCCCAACCGGGCCAACGTAGTGGTGAAGCTCCCTGACGGCCGCCCCCAGATTCTCCACGTGGACCGGATGTGCAATGAGTGCGGCAACTGCCTGGTGTTCTGCCCCTACGACAGCTCCCCCTACAGGGAGAAGTTCACCCTGTTCCATGACCGGGATGGTTTTGACGAGAGCGTGAACAACCAGGGCTTCCTGCCCCTGGGCGGCAGCAAAGTGCTGGTCCGTCTGGACGGCAGGGTGGAGGAGATCGACCTGGATCAGACCAACGATCTGCCCGCCAATATCGACATCCTCATCTATACGGTGCTGACCAAGTACCGCTATCTGATCGGATAGCCCCATCTGTCAGACCGGGCCGTTCTTTTTCGGAAGGATGGCCCGGTCTGCTGTGAAAAAGTGGGCAGACTGCAAATTGAAATCCCGCGTCTTGTCGTATATCCTGGTCATAGAAGGTCAGTACTGCTTTCAATCCAACAAAAAGGAGACTTCTCATGAAGGAAACCTACACCATCGAAGACGTCGCCGCAATGTCCCGGCTCAGCACCCGCACCATCCGCAACTACATGTCCATGGGGCTGCTGGAGGGCGAAAAGACAGACGGCGTGTGGCAGTTCACGGCAGAGCAGTTTTCCGCGTTTCTGAGACAGGATATGGTCCGCCAGAGCGTCCGGGCCAAGGCCAACGGAATGGTCTATGACTTTCTTCTCCAGGAGCGGCGGCGGGAGAAGTATGCGTGCGCTGTCCTGGACCTCCCCGCGGCGACCGAGGCGGAGGAACAACTCCTGCGGGAGGAGCTGATGGCCTGTGTCAACGCCTTGGGGGTCGCCTGCAGCTACCGCTATGACGCCTATTTCTCCACCGCCCGTCTCATCCTCCAGGGGCCGCCCCGGTCCCTGGCCCAGGTCCTGCAAAAATTCGCCTAGTTCCCAGTACGGCAGCGCAAAGCGCAGCGGACGCCCTCCGGTACCGGAAGGCGCCCGCTTTTCTCTTGACAAACAGTTCATGCAGTGATATATTAAACATATCGGAAGTCGATATATCAAACCAGCGATAGATGGAGGGCTTTGCCATGAAGACGGAGAAACAGCGGAAATGCGCCATAGCCGGCGGCCTGTGCGGTGTGGCCTATCTGACCACCTCTTTTTTGGACCTGCCGGAACTGGTCAAGGGCCTGGTGTTGGGACTTGCGCTGGGACTGGCGGTGGTGCTTTTGATCCTGGCCCTGCTTCCGGAGGAGATTCTGGAGAAGCTGAGGAAGTGGAAGCGCCGTGGAGAATAAAAACCAGCCCCTGACCGAAGCCCTGTTTTACATCCTCTTAGCCGCCCGGAAGCCGGTCCACGGCTACGGCATCATCCAGGAGGTGGCTCAGATGACAAACGGCCGGGTCACTTTGGGCCCCGGCACTTTGTACGGGGCCATCAACTCCCTGCTGGACAAGGGCTGGATCCTGCTCTACAGCGCGGAGGAGGGCTCCCGCAGGAAGAAGGAGTACCTGATCACCGCCGAGGGGCGGGCGGTCTTTCAGGCGGAGCTTAAACGGCTGCGGGAGCTGGTGGAAAATGGGGAGAAAATGGAGAATGACACATGATCAAATTCAAAGTGACTTTTGATAAGGACCTGGAGCAGGACTGGATCAACGGCCTCTGCCAGCAGGGCTGGGCCTTTGTCAGCTTCTTTGCCGGGATCTGTACCTTTGTTCCCTGCAAGCCCGGCGAGTACATCTATCAGATCGACCTGCTGCCCGGCTACGGCCTGCGGGCCGAGGACCCGGCGGGCTACATGGAGTTTATGGAGGAGACCGGCGTAGAGGTGCTCCAGCGGTGGGGCCGGTGGGTCTATCTGCGCAAGCGGGCCGAGGAGGGCCCCTTTGAGATCTACACCGACGCCGACTCCATGATCGACATGTACCGCCGCATCCGGAAGATGTTCCTGTGGTTCCTGGGGCTGGAGCTGTGCTGCTCCGCCAGCATCTGGGGCCAGCTCTCCTACGGCAGCGGCGTCACCTTCTACCGCGCCGTGGCCGTTATTTATGTGCTGCTGTTTCTGGCTGTTTTCCGCGCCATGTGGCGCTGCTCCCAACGCATCCAGGCGCTGGAGCAGCAGAAGAAATAGAGCAGGCAGTTGTGCGGGACCGTGCAACTTTTCCCCCTTTTGTGTGAAACTATAGATAGTTTTTGCACAGAAGGGGGATTTTTCTATGTCCAGAAGGATTTCAGAGAAAGAGATTGGGCGGTTTGTTGCCTATTTGCGGGAGGAGGAACGCAGCGCCGCCACGGTGGAGAAATACCGGCGGGAGGTTGTGAGATTCAGCGCTTGGTTGGAAAACCGGGAGGTAACGAAGGAAGCGGCGGTGGCATACAAAAGCCGCCTGTCCGGGATCCGGACGGCGGCGGGGGTCAACGGCGCGGTATCGGCATTGAACTGCTTCTTCAGTTTCATGGGCTGGCCTGAGTGCAGGCTGAAAGCGGCGAAAATGCAGCGGCGGATCTTCCGGGAGGAAGCCAAAGAGCTGACAGCGGCGGAGTACCGCCGCCTCCTGGCGGCGGCGAAGGGCAGGCGGAACCAGCGCCTTCTGCTGGTCATGGAGGCCATCTGCTCCACAGGCATCCGGGTTTCTGAGCTGCGGTTTTTTACCGTGGAGGCGGCGCGCCTGGGCCGGGTGGAGGTAAGAAACAAGGGAAAGACCCGCACCGTCTTTCTCCCCAACAAGCTGCAAAAGCTGCTTCTAAAGTATGCCAGGGAGCGGGGGATTTTCAGCGGGCCGGTGTTCGTCACCCGGAACGGCAACCCCCTGGACAGGAGCAACATCTGGAAGGACATGAAGGCACTCTGCAAAGCCGCCAACGTGGCGGAGAGCAAGGTCTTTCCCCACAACCTCCGCCACCTGTTTGCCCGTACGTACTACCAGCTGGAGAAGGATATCGTCAGGTTGGCGGATATCCTGGGCCACTCCAGCGTCAACACCACCCGCATCTACACCATGGAGTCCGGCG
>CABKMV010000096.1 GCA_902373635.1 uncultured Oscillospiraceae bacterium | reverse complement strand
CCCGCCCGTGGGTGCGGGAACCCACAAAAGAATCGAAAAGAAAAATTCCCCTCGCCCGAAGGGCGAAGAAAAAATACGCCCTCGCGGCGGGAGCCGCGAAGAAAGGAGCTTGCGATGGAAAAAATCAAAATGACCACCCCTCTGGTGGAGATGGACGGGGACGAGATGACCCGCATCCTGTGGCAGATGATCAAGGATAAGCTGATCCTGCCCTTCGTGGATCTGAAAACCGAGTATTACGACCTGGGCCTTCTGCACCGCAACGATACCAGGGACCAGGTGACTGTAGACGCCGCCAACGCTACCAAGAAGTATGGCGTGGCCGTCAAGTGTGCTACCATCACCCCTAACAGGCAGCGCATGGAGGAGTACCCCCAGCTCACTGAGATGTGGAAGAGCCCCAACGGCACCATCCGCTCCATCCTGGACGGCACGGTGTTCCGTGCCCCCATCTGCATCGACGCCATCAAGCCCGTGGTGAAGAACTGGAAAAAGCCCATCACCATCGCCCGCCACGCCTACGGCGACGTGTACAAAAGCGTGGATTTCCGCACCGAGGAGCCCGGCGAGTGCACCATGACCTTCAAGGGCGTCAGCGGCGAGGAGAAGACCATCCTGGTCCAGAAGACCGACGGCCCCACCGTCTGGCAGGGCGCCCACAACAAGGACAAGTCCATCCGCTCCTTCGCCCGCTCCTGCTTCCAGTACGCCATCGACACCAAGCAGGATCTGTGGTTCTCCACCAAGGACACCATCGCCAAGATCTACGACGGCGAGTTTAAGAACATCTTCGAGGAGGAGTTTGAGAGCTACAAGGCTAAGTTTGAGGAGCTGGGCATCACCTACTTCTACACCCTAATTGACGACGCGGTGGCCCGGGTCATCCGCAGCGAGGGTGGCTACATCTGGGCCTGCAAAAACTATGATGGCGACGTCATGAGCGATATGGTTTCCACTGCCTTCGGCTCCCTGGCCATGATGACCTCTGTGCTGGTTTCACCCGACGGCACCACCGAGTACGAAGCCGCCCACGGCACCGTCACCAAGCACTACTACAAGCACCTGAAGGGAGAAAAGACCTCCACCAACTCCATAGCCACCATCTTCGCCTGGTCGGGTGCGCTGAAGAAGCGTGGTGAGCTGGACGGTCTCGCCGACTTGGTGGCTTTTGGCGAGAAGCTGGAGCAGGCCTGCCTCGACACCCTCAACGACGGCGTCATGACCAAGGATCTGGTTGGGCTGGTGGAACCCGGCTTTGAAGCCCATGCGGTAAACTCCGAGGAGTTTCTGGACGCCATTGCCCAGCGGCTTTCCAAAAAGCTGGCCTGATATTGCCCCTACAGGGACGGGAGCGTGCCCCCGTCCCTTTTTTTACCTGAAATCAGCAAAAATTGGGAGGAAAAACGATGAAACTCGTCAAAACAGCCATGGCCGGCACCATGGAGTCCGGCGACATCATGGTGACAATCGAGCCAAAAGACAGCGGAGGCATCCGCCTGGAGCTGGAGAGCAGCGTCATGCAGCAGTACGGCCGTCAGATCGAGGCGGTGATCCGTCAGACGCTGGCGGGGCTGGGCGTAGAGAACGCCGATGTTACCGCCACGGACCGGGGCGCTCTGGACTGCACAGTCCGGGCCCGGGTCAGCGCCGCCGCCTTCCGGGCGGCGGAGAGCGGCGATTACACATGGGAGGCGGCAAAGTGATGGAGAAACGCTATGTCAAGGACCGGCTGCGCCGGAGCATGATGTTCGTCCCAGGCAACAATCCCGGCATGATCTCCGACGCCCGCATCTATGGCGCGGACAGCATCATGTTCGACCTGGAGGACAGCGTGGCCTACACAGAGAAGGACGCGGCCCGCTTTCTGGTCCATAACGCACTGAAAACCCTGGATTTTGGAAAAAAGGAGATCGTCGTCCGCATCAACGACCTCTCCAGCGGCCTGGGCATCCAGGACCTGGAGGCTATCGTCCCCGCCGGGGTCCATGTGGTGCGCCTGCCTAAGACCGACTGTGCCCAGGATGTGATCGACTGCGAAAAGGAGATCGCCCGCATCGAGGCCAAACACGGCATCCCTGTGGGGGCCACCGGCATCATGGCCGCTATCGAGAGCGCCAACGGCGTGCTGAACGCCCGGGAGATCGCCCACGCCAGCGACCGGCTCATTGGCATCGCCCTGGGGGCCGAGGACTATGTGACAGATCTGAAGACCACCCGATCCGACGGCATCGAACTGCTCTTTGCCCGCAGCATGATTCTCAACGCCGCCCGGTCCGCCGGGATCGCCGCCCTGGATACCGTCTACTCCGACGTGAACAACGAGGAGGGTTTTATCCAGGAAGTCACCCTCATCCGCAAGCTGGGCTTCGACGGCAAATCCGTCATCAACCCCCGGCAGATCGAGCCTCTGCACAGGACCTTCATCCCCAGTGAAAAGGACCTGAAAAAGGCATACGCCATTATGGACGCCATTGCCGAGGCCAACGCCCGGGGCAGCGGCGTGGCAAGCCTCAATGGCAAGATGATCGACCGGCCCGTCGTCATCCGCGCCCAGCGGCTTATTGCCCTGGCAGAGACCGACAACCAGATCGAGGAGGAGTAACACCATGGATGAGCTGCTGAAAAATATCCCCCACATCGACGAGATCGCCCATCGCGGCGTCTTCTCCGGTACTGAGCCCAAGCACACAGCCACTTTTCGGGAGCGCGCCTCTACCCAAAACAAGGTGCTGCCCTCTCTGGAGGACGCCATCCGCGCCGCCGGGCTGCGCGACGGCATGACCATCTCCTTTCACCACCACTTCCGGGGCGGCGACCACGTGGTCAACCATGTGGTGGACACTCTGGCCCGGATGGGCTTCAAAAACCTGACCCTGGCGGCCAGCTCCCTGGCGGCGGTCCACGCCCCCCTCATTGAGCACATCCAAAACGGGGTCATCACCCACATCGAGACCTCCGGCCTCCGGGGTGAGCTGGCCGAGCAGGTCAGCCGGGGCCTGATGGACTGCCCGGTGGTGTTCCGCAGCCACGGCGGCCGGGCCGCCGCTATCCGCAGCGGGGAACTGCACATCGACGTGGCCTTCCTGGGCGCCCCCTCCTGCGACAGCTACGGCAACGCCAACGGCTACAGCCGGGACGGCGACGACTCCATTTCCTGCGGCTCCATGGGCTACGCCCGCACTGACGCCAAGTACGCCGACAAGGTGGTCATCCTCACCAACCACCTGGTCCGCTACCCCAACGCCCCCTGGGCCATCCCAGAGTACGACGTGGACTACATCGTGGTGGAGGATGACATCGGCGACCCCAAGGGCATCATGTCCGGCGCTACCCGGTACACCAAGAACCCCAAGGAGCTGCTCATTGCCCAGACCGCCGCCCAGGTCATCGACGCCGCCGGCTATCTCTACGACGGCTTCTCCATGCAGATGGGCTCCGGCGGGGCCTCCCTGGCCGCCGCCCGGTTCCTGCGCCAGATGATGCTGGACAAGGGCATCCGCTGCCGCTTCGCCCTGGGCGGCATCACCGGCCAGATCGCCGCCATGCACGAGGAGGGGCTCATCGACCGCATTCTGGATGTGCAGAGCTTTGATCTGGACGCGGCCCTCTCCCTGAAGCAGAACCGGTTCCACCACCAGATCGGCGCCACCTACTACGCCAGCTTCCTCTCCCCGGCGGCGGTGGATCAGCTGGACTTTGTGATCCTCTCCGCCCTGGAGATCGACACGAGCTTTAATGTCAACGTCCTCACCGGCTCCGACGGCGTCATCCGCGGCGCTATCGGCGGCCACCCGGACACCGCGGCGGGGGCCAGCCTCTCCGTGGTGGTGGCCCCCCTGACCCGGGGCCGCATCCCCACCATCATCGACCGGGTCAACACCATCGTCACCCCCGGCTCTGTGGTGGACGTAGTGGTCACGGACCAGGGCGTGGCCGTCAATCCCAGCCGCCCCGAGGTGGCGGAGAAACTCCGCAGGGCCGGTATGAAGGTCTATACCATCGGGCAGCTCAAGGATAAGGCCGAGGCCCTGGTGGGCAAACCCGATCCCATCCGCTACAGGGACCGCATCGTAGGCGTGGTCATGTACCGCAACAACACCATTATCGACGTCATCCGCCAGATCGACGAGGAGTAACCTGGGGCGCTGCCCCTGACCCCGCAAGCTTTTCAAAAAGCTTGCCCAAAACTTTTGGCGCGAAACTCTGTTTCGCGCGTGTCCAGAAGCATCCCGGCATTTTAACCATAGCAGACGCCCCGGCAGGAGAACAACCCTGCCGGGGTGGGGCAAATCATATGAATAAATAAAATATCAATTTACGCAAAAGTTCCGCTTGTCCCCTGCGGGGGATTGGTCCTTTTCTTTGATAAAGAAAAGGGGCGCATGGAGGCTGTATGAGAGAGGTAACGCTGCAGGAGGTCCTGGACGCGCGGGAGGCCCGGGCCGCCGCCCAGAGGCGGCTGCTGGAGCAGTATCACGCGCCGCTTCTGGGTGTGAATCTGAATATCGCGGGGCCGGTGAAGCGCACGGCCCTCAGCGACCTTGCCTTCCGGGCCGCCATGGAGGAGCTGTATGAAAAGCTGGGGGCCGTTCTGCTCCACCAGGAATCGGTGGACGCGGCCACCGGTCTGGAGGCCATCCTGGTGTGCGATCTTCCGGCTGCAAGGCTGAAGGCTCTGGCGGTGGACTTGGAAAATAGCCGGCCCGTGGGCCGGCTCTACGACCTGGACGTCATCGGTATCGACGGCGTCAAGCTCTCCCGTGACATCCCCCGGGCCTGCCTGGTCTGCGGCGGTCCGGCGGGCCCCTGCGCCCGCAGCCGCGCCCACGGCCTTCCCGCCGTCCAGGAGGCCGCCAGCACCCTTCTCCGGGCCTTTGCAGCGGAACATCTGGCGGAGCTGGGGGTACAGGCGCTGATCGACGAGGTCAACCTCACGCCCAAGCCCGGACTGGTGGACCGGCGCAACAGCGGCGCCCACCAGGACATGGACCTTCCACTGTTCTGCCGGTCGGCCAGGAGCCTGCAGCCCTACTTTCAGCAGGCCGTGGAGCTGGGGATGGAGCGGGCAGACTGCATGCCCGCACTCCAGCAGGCGGGGGTGCAGGCGGAGCGGACCATGCTGGAAGCCACAGGCGGCGTCAACACCCACAAGGGGGCCATTTACGCCTTTGGCCTGGCGCTGGCGGCCCTGGGGAGCGCTCTGGTTCGGGGCGGGGATGTGTTCGAGACCGCCGCCGCCCTGGCCAGGGCCTGTCTGTCCCCGGGGCCGAGCACCCACGGCGGGCTGGCGCAAGCCCGCTACGGCGCCGCCGGCGCACGGGGCGAAGCCCTGGCAGGATTCCCCCACGCCCGGCGGGCCTGCGAGGCCCTCCGCAGGGAAAAGGGCGATCCCCTCCCCGCCCTGCTGAAACTGCTGATAGAGGTGGAGGACACCAATTTGCTCTATCGGGGCGGCCGGGAGGGGCTGGCCTTTGTGCAAAAGGAGGCCGCGGCCATTCTGGCCGGGCCCCCGGAACAGGCCATCCGGCAATTAGAGCGTCTGGACGACGCCTGTATCGCCCGGAACCTGTCCCCCGGCGGCAGCGCCGACCTTCTGGCACTGGCCCTGCTGCTGGACCGGTGCCGGGAGATCTGGCAGAGGGGCTGACAGCAGTTTCTTCCGCTCCCGCCAGTCTGGCATCAGAGCGGACACCAGGGCGTAGAAATCCGGGGAGTGGTTTGGGTGGATGAAGTGGCAGTACTCATGGAGCACCACATACTCCACAGCGGGCATGGGCCGCTCCAGCAGCTGGCGGCTGAGGGTGATGATCCCCTTCCGGCAGTGGCAGGAGCCCCACCGCGAGCGCATACCGCGCACCCGCAGCTCCGGAACCGCCACACCCATGGGGGCGAAAAGCGGGTACTGCCTGTCCAGTATTTCTCCGAATACCCGGCGGCAGCTCTCATCCCAGAAGCGGAGGAATACCCTCTCCCGCCGGGCGGGATCCGCCCCCTCCGGGACCGTCAGCGCCAGCGTCCTCCCCTCTATCTCCCCGCCCGGCGGGAGAGGGTATTCC
>CABKMV010000095.1 GCA_902373635.1 uncultured Oscillospiraceae bacterium | reverse complement strand
GACGCTCTCAACTTTTCTCCCGTGAGAAAAGTTGCAAAAGCACGCATAAGGGGGCCAACCCCTTATGGATCCCCTTATTTTTTTGATGAGGGCGCAACGGCAAGGCTTGGTTTGGTCTATTGATGTTGCATCCTGCGGCGCCGCTGGTCAGAATCGCCTACCCCTCCGCCGTGCCCTTTGGGCCTACCGCTCCTTTGGTCTGGGTGTGTGACGCTTGATCCATATGAAATGTGGTGCGATACATACCTTGGCCCTTCTTTTCCACCGCAGTTCTTCCAAGAGAAAAAGATGCATCGCTCCCATTAACAGGGTGTCAGCCGAAGCCGGACGAGAAACCCGGCAGAGGTCAGATGCCCGAAGGATTTTTCATTCGGCGGCTGGATGCTATCAGGATACCACCCAGACCGATCGGACAAAGGATTCCAAAACCATTGGTTTTGGCGTGTTTTTGGGTACTTTTTGCACGAGCAAAAAGTACCTCGCCCTGGGGGCGAAACCCCTAAACAGACTAAGAAAAGAACAATTTTCCCTCGCCCTGGAAAGGGCGAAGAAAGACCAGACTATTTATGAGAAACATCGCCCTGAAACTAATGTATAACGGCACGGCCTACCACGGCTGGCAGGTCCAGAAGACCGAGGTGACGGTGGCGGAGACGCTGGAGAAGGCCCTTGCCGCCATCTGCTGCCACCCGGTGAAGGTGACGGGCTGCGGCCGGACCGACGCCGGCGTCCACGCGGAACACTATATCGCAAATTTCCGGACAGGCTCCACCATCCCCGCCGACCGCATCCCCCTGGCGGTAAACACCCGCCTGCCGGAGGATATTGTGGTCTGCCGGGCGTTCGATGTGGCGGAGGATTTCAACGCCATAGGGTCCTGCCTGAAGAAGGAGTACACCTACCGGATTTTTAATTCACGCATCCGTAATCCGTTTTATGTCAACCGCACTTATTTTTATCCCAAGCGCCTTGACGAAACGCTGATGGATCAGGCGGCCCGGGCTTTTGAGGGGACCCACGATTTCCGGGCGGTGCGCAGCGTGGGGACGGAGACAAAAACCACCGTGCGTACCATCCATTACTGCCATGTCAGCCGCAGCGGGGATCTGCTGGAATTGAAGGTATGCGCCGATGGATTTCTGTATAATATGGTACGGGCTATCACGGGGACTGTGCTCTACGCCGCCGAGGGAAAGCTGACGCCGGAGGACATCCCGGCGATCCTGGAGAGCGGAAACCGCACCCTCGCGGGGCCCACCGTGCCGCCCGGGGGACTGTATTTAACCAAATTATGGTATGAGGATGAACGGCTCAATGGCTAAGGAAGAAAAACAAAAGAAACCGGTCCAGGCGGCCGGGCAGGAAAAGACGGAGAGGAAGTCCGGGTTTTCACGCCGTCTCCCCCTGCTTCTGCTGATATTGGCTGTGGTGCTGGCTGTGGTCGTGCTGACCACCATGGAGGATGGGCGGCACTTTGCCTCCCTGCGCCGCTG
Source organism: uncultured Oscillospiraceae bacterium (assembly GCA_902373635.1). GTDB lineage: Bacteria > Bacillota > Clostridia > Oscillospirales > Oscillospiraceae > Pelethomonas. The sequence goes on along the minus strand of CABKMV010000095.1, from coordinate 4,601 downwards.
GCTGATGTATGGCGACAGCAGTCAGACCCAGAACCTCTACACCTACGCCGCGGATTCCTCCAACCGCTTCGGCCAGCTGGGGGAGGACCTGCTGGTGGTGGGGCCGAAGTCCATCCGGCTGCTGCAGGATGACGGTACGGCCGTATATGACCTGCAGGTCAGCATGACCGCGCCGCGGCTGAGCGTGGGCGGGAAGCTGGCGGCGGTCTGCGATGTGGGAGGCAGTACGCTGTATGTGCTGGACAGTGCCGGTGTGTGCCGTACTTTGACCACGGATCGCGGCTTATGTTACTATACTGCCAGGATGAATGGGAAGGACTATCTGGCGGTGACGGAGCAGAAAAACGGATATAAGGCGGCTGTTTCCGTTTACGATGCCGAAGGGGAACTCCTCTTCCACTTTGACTCCCACGACAGCTATATCAGCGACGCTGCGGTGACGGAAGACGGAAAGTACTTGGTGGCCGTGGGCCTGGACCAAAAGGATGGGGCATTTGCCAGCACACTGCTGGTCTATGACCTGGCCAGCGCCCAGCGCGTGGGGGACGGATTTATCCGGGACGGCCTGGTGCTGGACTTTGCGCTCAGCGGGGACAAGGTGATCTCCCTGTGTGACAAGCGCCTGACCATTACGACCCTGTCGGGGGAGACGCTGCTGGATCAGGCCTATGGCAACCTGTATCTCCACGGCTACGCGCTGACAGGGAATGATTTCTGCGCGCTGCTGCTGGCCCGCTATCAGGCGGGCAATATCTGCCAGCTGACCACCTTTGACCTGGACGGGAACCAGATCGCCTCCGTGGAGGTCACGGAGGAGGTGCTGGATCTGTCCGCCTCGGGGGAGTATCTGGCGGTGCTCTACAGCGACAGCCTCGTGCTCTATAACAGGGACCTGACGGAGTATGCCCGCCTGGAGGGGACGGACTACGCGGGCCAGGTCCAGATGGGGACGGACGGTACGGCCCTGCTCATCGCCGGCACCTCCGCCTGGCGGTTTTTGCCGTAGTTTGCTGCCATTTTCCCAGAGAAAGGAGTTGGCCTTTTTTGCCCACATCTGTTATCATGGATCTTGTGATTGCCGGTGTGTTGATTTTGTGTGTGATCTTAGGGGCCCGCCGCGGCCTTTTCCGCAGCCTCGCGGAGGTGGCGATCATTATTGTGGCGCTGGTGTTGTCGGCCCGGGCCGCGTCCTTTGGCGCCTCGCTGGTGGTAGAGCAGGTGCTGCGGCCCGCCACAGAGGAGGCCATTGAGCAGCGGGTGGACGAGATGATGTCGGAGAATATCCTCTCCACCTCGCCCCTGGAGGAGATGGAGCGGGTCATCGCGGCGATCCCCAATGCATTTGTCCGGGAGCAGGCAGAGAAGCTGCTGGATACCCTGGGGCTCTCCGAGGATGCGGTCCCCGGCTATTCCGCCCGGGATACCCTGCTGGCCCTGGCCGGGCAGGTCGTGGACACGGTGCTGGATACGATGGTGTACAATCTCCTCTATGCCCTGCTCTATTTGGTCTGCTTCCTGCTGCTGTCCCTGCTTTTGCGCCTTGTGGTGAAGGCGCTGGACCTGACGTTCCGCCTGCCGCTGCTGCACCAGGTCAACCAGATCGGCGGGGCGCTGTTCGGCGGGGCCAAGGGCGTGCTGCTGGTGTGGCTGCTGGTGTGGCTGCTGGGACACGGCGGGTTCTGGGTGACGCCGGAAACCGTGGCGGACTCCTATCTGCTGCGGACGGCGGCGTACCTGTCTGAACTGGCCGGCTGCCCTGTGATATGAGGGGGCTGTGCGCGAAACAGGGCGTCTATTGCAGAAAATTTTCAATTTGTTCATATCAAGCGCCTCTTGTTTTGATATAACAGATACGAGATTAAGCAGTCGCCGGCGGCGCCGCTGCCGGCAATGGAGGTAACAAGCTATGCAACCAACCCTTTGTTCCAAATGTAAAAAGCGCCTCGCGGTGGTTTTTATTTCCAAGATAGAGAACGGCCAGAATGTGAACGAGGGCCTGTGCCTGAAATGCGCCAAGGATCTGGGCCTGCCCCAGGTAAACGATATGATGCGCCGTATGGGGATCACCGACGAGGATCTGGACTCCATCAATGATGAGATGATGCAGGCTTTCGGCGGGGCGGAGTCCATGGAGGGGCTGATCCCCCAGGAGGGCGACGGGGACGAAGAGGGGGACGAGGACGGCAAGACCGCCACCTTCCCCTTCCTTAACCGGCTCTTTGGCAGCGGGGACAGCACCCCTGCGCCCTCCCCCGGGGAGGGCGGCCGCAGCCACGAAGGTAAGGAGCGCAAGGCCGATAAGAGCCCCAAGCGCAAGTACCTGGACAGCTACTGCATCAATCTGACCGACCGGGCCAGGGCGGGCAAGCTGGATGCTGTGGTGGGCCGTGAGCAGGAGATCGAGCGGGTGGTGCAGATCCTCAACCGCCGCCAGAAGAACAACCCCTGCCTCATTGGCGAGCCCGGCGTGGGCAAAACCGCCATTGCCGAGGGCCTGGCCCAGCGCATCGCCAAGGGGGAGGTGCCCTTCAAGCTGCGTGACAAGGAAGTGTTCCTGCTGGATCTGACGGCCCTGGTAGCGGGCACCCAGTTCAGGGGCCAGTTTGAGAGCAGGATGAAGGGGCTCATTGAGGAGATCCGCAAATGCGGCAACATTATCCTGGTCATCGACGAGGTCCACAACATCGTGGGCGCCGGCGACGCCGAGGGCAGTATGAACGCCGCCAATATCCTCAAGCCCGCCCTCAGCCGCGGGGAGATCCAGGTCATCGGCGCCACCACGTTCACTGAGTATCGCAAGCATATTGAAAAGGACACCGCCCTGGAGCGCCGTTTCCAGCCGGTGACGGTGAACGAGCCCAACCTGGAGGACACCATGGAGATCCTCCGCGGCATCGCCCACTACTATGAGACGTTCCACGGGGTGAGGATCCCCGATGGTATCCTGCGCCAGGCCGTGCTGCTCAGCGAGCGGTATATCACCGACCGCTACCTGCCGGACAAGGCCATTGACCTCATCGACGAGGCCTGCTCGGACATGAACCTGAAGGACAAGGACATCAACCGCCGGCAGGAGATCGTGCGGGAGATGGATGACTGTGGGAAGGAGCGGGAGCTGCTGGAGGCCGCTGAGGAGCCCAATTTTGAGCGCATGGCGGAGCTCAAGAGCAGGGAGCTGCAGCTGCAGACCGAGCTGGACGCGCTGACCGCCAAGGGCGTCCCGGAGCTGACCATGGACAACCTGGCGCGGGTCATCGAGCTGTGGACCAAGATCCCGGCCAGCAAGATCCGTGAGGAGGAGTTCAAGCGCCTTTCTGAGCTGGATCAGCGGCTGAAGAAGAAGATCATCGGCCAGGACGAGGCCATTGAGGCAGTCGCCGCCGCCATCCGCCGCAACCGCGTGGGCATCTCCCCCAAGCATAAGCCGGTCAGCTTCATCTTTGTGGGCAGCACCGGCGTGGGCAAGACGGAGCTGGTCAAGCAGCTGGCCGACGACCTCTTCAACGCGCCTGAGAGCCTGATCCGCCTGGATATGTCCGAGTTTATGGAGAAGCACTCCGTCTCCCGGATCATCGGCTCCCCTCCGGGCTATGTGGGCTACGACGAGGCGGGGCAGCTGACGGAGAAGATCCGCCGCAAGCCCTACTCCGTCATCCTCTTTGACGAGATCGAGAAGGCCCACCCCGACGTGCTCAATGTTCTGCTCCAGATCCTGGACGACGGTCAGATCACCGACGCCCATGGCCGGAAGGTGAACTTTGAAAATACCGTTATCGTCATGACCTCCAACGCCGGCAGCGACCGGAAGGAGGGGACCGTCGGTTTCAACAAGACGGTGAATGAGCAGGGCAGGGAGCGGGCCATGAAGGCGCTGCAGCAGTTTTTGCGTCCGGAGTTTATCAACCGGGTGGATGAGATCGTCTACTTCAACAAGCTCACGGAGGAGAATTTCCTGCCCATTGCCCGGCTGATGCTGGATGAGCTGAAGGATAGCCTGAAGGAGAAGGGCCTGACCTTCACCTACGACGACGCCCTGGTGGAGTATCTGGTGAAAAAGTCCTACTCCGCCACCTACGGCGCTAGAAATCTGCGCCGCACCATCCAGAAGGAGGTGGAGGACACGCTGGCCTCCGCTATTATCGACAGCTATGACAGCCCCATCACCCAGATCGCGGCCACGGCCGAGGATGGGAAGGTCGTTTTGCGTACCCTGTAAAAGGGCATTGCAGCCGGGGAAGTCCCGTGATAGAATATAGAAAAGGAGGCCGCTCTCATGCTGTTTCGCAGGGATATCGAGCCCCGGTGCGCCTATTGCGCCAAGGGGAACGCGATCAACGACCGGGAGGTGGTCTGCCCCCGGAAGGGGGTCGTGGCGGCGGAGTACCACTGCTTTGCCTTCAAGTACGATCCCTTCAAGCGCGTCCCGCCCCGCCCGGTGAAACTGGAGACCTCCAGGCTGAAGGAAGAGGATTTTGAGCTTTGAGAAGGGAGCGCCCCATGAAGACGGCGAGCCCGCAGACAGACCGTTTCCTGCTCGTTTCCAAGCACCCGAAACCCCTGGACTTTCTTACCCCCAGCGCCATATCGCCCCAGCCCCTGGC
>CABKMV010000094.1 GCA_902373635.1 uncultured Oscillospiraceae bacterium | reverse complement strand
GTCCTGAATGGACGCCGGGCCTTGCTTGTCTTGTGCCGCTTACAGGACTGCCTTGATGTTCTCGGCGATCTGGGAGGCGGTCAGGCCGTATTCCCGCAGAACGTCCTTGGCCTTGCCGGACTGGCCGAACCGGTCCTGAACGCCGATCTTCTTGAAGGCGCAGTTCACCTTGCCCATGAGCACGTCCGCCACGGCGTCGCCCAGGCCGCCGATGACGCTGTGCTCCTCCACGGTGACGACTCTGCCGCACTTTTTGGCCCACTCCGTGACACACTCCCTGTCGATGGGCTTGATGGTGTGGACGTTGATGACGGCCACGCTCCTGCCCTCGGCCTCCAGCAGCCTGGCAGCCTCCAGGGCCTCGCTGACCATCAATCCGGTGGCAAATACCGCCACGTCGGCGCCCTCTCTCAGCACATTGGCCTTGCCGATCTCAAAGGGGTAGTCCTCCTCGAAGACGGGGGAGGCCAGCCGGGCCAGGCGAAGGTACACGGGCCCCTCCATCTCCGCGGCGGCGAAGACGGCCTTGCGGGCCTCCTTGGCATCGGCGGGACAGATGACGGTCATGCCGGGGATGACCCGCATCAGGGCCAGATCCTCAATACACTGATGGCTGCCGCCGTCCTCGCCCACGCTGACGCCGGCGTGAGTCATGGCCAGCTTTACGTTCAGATGGGGGTAGGCGATGGAGTTGCGCACCTGTTCATAGGCCCGGCCCGCGCCGAACATGGCGAAGGTGGAGCAGAAGGGGATCAGCCCCATGGTGCTCATGCCGGCGGCCATGTCCACCATGTTGGCCTCAGCGATGCCGGCGTTGAAGTGGCGGTCAGGAAACGCCTTGCGGAAGATCTGGGTCTGGGTGGCGTTTGCCAGGTCGGCGTCCAGCACGACGACCTTGTCATTGACGGCCCCCAGCTCTGCCAGGGCCTCGCCGTAAGCGGCTCTTGTTGCTTTCTCACTCATGTATCTCAGCCCTCCAATTCCTTTAATGCCTGTGTCCGCTGGTCCTCAGAGGGCGCCTTTCCGTGCCAGCCCACCTGGTTCTCCATGAAGCTGACGCCCTTGCCCTTGACGGTGTGGGCCAGGATGGCCTTGGGCCTGCCGGGCTCGGTGGCCTCGCTCAGCGCGGCCAGGACCTGGTCCAGGTCGTTTCCGTCCTTCACCTCAACAGTGTGGAAGCCGAAGGCGCGGAGCTTGGCGGCCAAATCGCCCAGGCTCATGACCTCGTCGTTGCTGCCGTCGATCTGCAGCCCGTTGTTGTCGATGACCACGGTCAGGTTGTCCAGCTTGTAGTGGTTGGCGGCCATGAAAGCCTCCCAGACCTGCCCCTCCTGGCACTCGCCGTCGCCCAGCACGGTGAACACCTTGGTGTCCATGCCCTGGTGCTTGGCAGCCAGAGCCATCCCCACCGCGATGGACACGCCCTGGCCCAGAGAGCCGGTGGAGGCGTCCACGCCGGGGATCTTCTTCATATCGGGATGCCCCTGAAGCATGCCGTGGAGCTGGCGGAACGTCTGAAATTCCGCCTTGTCAAAGAAGCCCAGCTCCGCCAGCACGCCATAGTAGCAGGGGGCGGCGTGGCCCTTGCTCAAAACAAAGCGGTCCCGACCAGGGGCCTTGGGATTCTTGGGGTCGATCCGCATCTGCGTGCAGAAAATGGCGCTGACCAGCTCCACGGCGGACAGGGAGCCGCCGGGGTGGCCGCTGCCGGCGTTGGCCGTCATGTTGACGATGTCCCGGCGAACTTCGGTGCAGAATTGTTTCAGCTGCGCTGTGTTCATGATGTTACCTCCCAAAAGATTGATGCCTGTCCCTAGCATAGCGCAGTTTGCGCGCAAAGTCAATTGCCGGCGGGCTGTGAAAATGCTTACATCCGGAAATCCCACGGGAAAAAGGAACAAATTGACATCCAGGAGCCCAGGCGCTATAATACAAGGCGCAAGAGGGCGATCGCGGCGCGGGCCGCCTGCCGTAAGGAGAAGATCTATGCTGAAAGCAGTTGTATTTGATTTGGATGGCACCCTGTTGGACACCATCCCTGATATCGCCGGCGCGCTGAACTGCGCGTTGGAGGAGTGCGGTCTGCCTACCCATCCGGTGCGGGCCTTCGAGGCGTTTGTGGGCGGCGGCATCCGGGAGGCGGTGCGCAAGGCGTCCCCGGAAGGAACCCAGGAAGAGCTGCTGGACCGGGTGCTGGCAGCATACCACCGGGAATATGTGGCGCACTGCACGGACAGGACGGACTGCTATCCCGGCATCCGGGAGGCGCTGTCAGGGCTCAGCGGCCAGGGCCTGGCGCTGGGCGTTCTGAGCAACAAGACCCAGGCCACCGCTCAAAAGATCATCGCCCACTACTTTCCGGGGGCCGGTTTCCGCTTTGTCTTCGGACGGGTGGACGGCCGCCCGCTGAAACCCGACCCCGGCGCGGCGGAGCCGGTACTGGCGGCGCTGGATGTCCCGCCGGCGGAGATCGCCTACGTGGGGGACAGCGGTTCGGACATGGCGTTCGCCAGAGCGGTGGGGATGCTGCCGGCGGCCGCCCCCTGGGGCTACCGGACACGGGAGGAGCTGGCCCGGGAGGGCGCGGCGCTGCTGCCGGGGAGCCCGACGGAGCTGCTGGAGCAGATTTTGGCGCTGGCGGCTCAGTAATGGAACATACCATCCGCCGCCCGGGGAACAGACCTCGGGCGGCGGATCTTTGCGCTCAAAAATAAAACAGCTCCTCGAAGGTTTTGTCCAGCGCGATGCACAGCACCAGCGCCAGCTTGGCGGTGGGGCTGAACTGCCCCGTCTCAATGGAACTGATGGTATTCCGGGACACGCCCACCAGCTCAGCCAGCCCGGCCTGGCTGAGGCCCTTTTCCGCCCGGGCCTCTTTGAGGCGGTTTTTCAGGACCAGGCTCTCATCCATTGCTCCGCCTCACCAGATCTATGACAAACAGTACCGCGAAGAACAGGAACAGGGCGCTGTATAGGAGCGCCACAGCCAGCTCGTGCCGCTGCCGCAGCTTCCCATATTTGACCCAGAAGTTGGCGGAGAGGGCGCTGAAATAGATGGTCCAGCTGGACATACTGACGTGGTCGGTCAGCAGGACCTCCAGCGCCGCCGCCAAGCAGCAGGCCAGCAGGCCCACCTGCATGGCCAGCCGCCCCGCCTGATTTTGTACGGCCCGCTCGTACTCGTCCATCCCTTTGTTTTCCGCCCGGCTTTTAGCCAGGATATCTTCCTTATCCATAAATGGCCTCCTCCCTTGATTGCCAAGTTTACTTGGTATCTCCAGAATAGAACCGCCAAGTTTACTTGTCAATACATTTTGCAAAGTTTCCTTGGCAAAATGGAACATAGCAGGAGGAGGGCCCCAGGGCCCTCCTCCTCAGCTTGTCAAAAAAGCCTCGCAGAGTTCGCGCCCGCAGGCGCGAATCAAGTGAAATCAATTTTCCCCGGCGACATGTGCGTCAGGGAAAATACTTCTCGGCCTGCAAACATGCGAGCTGTCCGCTCTTGGCGGACAGCGAGTGCGCTGCCGCAGGCCACAGCCTACTCAAAAAAGTGGCAAAGCCACTTTTTTGACAGCCTCAGGAGGAGGGACCCAGGGCCCTCCTCCTATCGGTCACTCCACATACCGCATCAGGTAGCTGTCCGCCAGCCTGGCGGCCTGGCGGCCGTCGGCAATGGCTGTCACCACCAGGCTGGAGCCGGTGCGCATGTCCCCCGCGACAAATACCCGCTCGTTGGCGGTAACACAGCCGCTGCCAAAGTCCCGGGCGTCCAGGCCGAAGCTGTCGGGCACATAGTCCTCGCAGCCGGAAAAGCCGCTGGCGATCAGCACCAGGTCCGCGGGGACAGCCTCCTCTGTGCCGGGCAGCTCCTCCATGGCCATGCGGCCGTTTTCGCCTTTGTGCCAGGCCACCTGGACCGTAACGACGCTGTGGACCGCGCCGTTCTCGTCCCGCAGCAGCTCTTTAGCGATGGTGTTGTACCGCCGGGGGCTGACGCCGAAACGGGCGACAGCCTCCGCCTCGGCATAATCGGGGACATAGGGGCGGTCCCCCCACAGGCCCTCCGCCCGCTCGATCTGCTCCCTCGGCTTGCGGATCAGCTGGGTGAGGGAGGCGCAGCCCTGCCGCAGGGCGGTGGCCACGCAGTCGGCGCTGGTGTCCCCAGCGCCGATGACCACCACGTGCCGGTCCAGGGCGTCGTAGATGGGGGCCGCCCGGTCCAGCAGGGCCTTTGCGGCGGATTTCAGGTAGGGCAGGGCGTAGAGCACGCCCCTGGCGTCAACGCCCGGAACTTGGTAGGGCCGGGCCTTGCCCGCGCCGCAGCAGAGGATGACGCAGTCAAACTCCTCCAGCAGCTCCTCCGGTCCCATTCCGCGGCCCACGTCCACGCCGGTACGGAACTGCACCCCCTCCCGCTCCATCAGCTCCAGGCGGCGCAGCACCACGTCCTTGGGCAGCTTCATGTTGGGGATGCCGTACATCAGCAGGCCGCCGGGCCGGTCGTCCCGCTCAAAGACGGTGACGCTGTGGCCCCGGTGGTTGAGCTGGTCGGCGGCGGCCAGGCCCGCCGGGCCGGAACCCACCACCGCGATCCGCCTTCCGGAGCGGAGGGGGATCTTCCGGGGCTTCATCAGCCCGTTTTCAAAGGCGGACTCAATGATGCTCAGCTCGTTTTCCCGGATGGACACCGCCTCGCCGTGGATCTGGCAGACGCAGGCGGCCTCGCAGGGGGCGGGGCAGACCCGCCCGGTGAACTCCGGGAAGTTGTTGGTCTTGAGCAGGCGGGCCAGGGCGTGGCCGCCGTTGCCCCGGCAGACCATGTCGTTCCACTCGGGGATCAGGTTGTGCAGGGGACAGCCGAAAGAGCCCTTGCCGAAGCTGCAGCCCGACTGGCAGAAGGGGACGCCGCACTCCATGCACCGCCCGCCCTGCCTCCGGCGCTCCTCCTCGGGGAGGGCGCCGTGGAAATCGCCGAAGTGGGCCAGGCGCTGGCCGGGGGCCTGGATGGGGTTCTCCTGCCTGGCATATTCCATAAATCCGGTGGGTTTTCCCATATCTCACGCCTCCTTTGCGCGCAGGGCCTCAAAGGCCTCGATCTCCGCCTGCTGGCGGGACATGCCCTTCTCCTCGAAGGAGGCGATGGCCCGCAGCATCCTGCTGTAGTCCCTGGGGATGATCTTCTTGAATTTTGGCAGATAGTTTTCCATGTCGTCCAGGATCCGCTGGCCAAGGGGGGAGCCGGTGGCGGCCACATGTTCCTCGATCAGCTCCTTGAGCAGCACCGCGTCGCATTTTTCGCTGATCGCCTCCATGGCCACCAGTTCCTTGTTCAGCCGCCGGTACAGGTCGTGGCCCTCGTCCAGCACAAAGGCCATGCCGCCGGACATGCCGGCGGCGAAGTTCTTTCCCACCGGTCCCAAAATGACGGCCACGCCGCCGGTCATATACTCACAGCCGTGGCTGCCCACGCCCTCCGCCACGGCAATGGCCCCGGAGTTGCGCACGCAGAATCGCTCCCCGGCCACGCCGGAGATAAAGGCCTTGCCGCCGGTGGCCCCATAGAGGGCGACGTTGCCCACGATGATATTTTCCTCCGCGGCGAAGGGGCTGCCTTTCGGGGGACGGACGATCAGCTTGCCGCCGGACAGCCCCTTGCCGAAGTAGTCGTTGGAGTCCCCCTCCAGATCCAGGGTCATGCCCCGGGGGATGAAGGCGCCGAAGGACTGGCCCGCGCCGCCCTTACAGTGGATGGTGTAGGTGTCCTCGGGCAGGCCCTCGGGGTAGAGCTTGGTCAGGTGGGCGCCGAAGAGGGCGCCGAAGGCCCGGTCCGTGCTGGAGATGGAGAGGGCGACGCTCTGGGGCCTCCCCTCCCTAAGGGCGGTTTTCAGTTTTTTCAGCAGCACCCGGCTGTCCAGCGTCTTCTCCAGATGGAAGTCATAGGGGGCCTTGTGGACGAAATCGCCCTCCACCCGCCGCAGGAGGCGGGAGACGTCCACCATCTCCGCCCGATGGGTGATGGACTTTTCCCGCACCCGCACAAGCTCGGTGCGGCCAACCAGCTCATCCACCGTGGCCACGCCCAGCCGGGCCATGATCTCCCGCAGCTCCTGGGCCACAAATTCCATAAAGTTGACGACATACTCCGGCTTGCCCCGGAAGTTTTTGCGCAGTTCCGGGTTCTGGGTGGCGATGCCCATGGGGCAGGTGTCCAGATTGCACACCCGCATCATCACGCAGCCCATGGTGATAAGGGGCGCGGTGGCAAAGCCGAACTCCTCGGCCCCCAGGATAGCGGCGATAGCCACGTCCCGGCCGGTCATCAGCTTGCCGTCGGTCTCCAGCGTCACCCGCTGGCGCAGCCCGTTGCGCGCCAGCGTCTGGTGGGCCTCCGCCAGCCCCAGCTCCCAGGGCAGGCCCGCGCAGTGGATGGAGGTGCGGGGGGCCGCGCCGGTGCCGCCGTCATAGCCGGAGATGACCACCACCTGGGCGCCCGCCTTGGCCACGCCGCTGGCGATGGTGCCTACGCCCGCCTCGCTGACCAGCTTCACGGAGATCTTGGCCTCCGGACTGGCGTTTTTCAGGTCGTAGATCAGCTGGGCCAGGTCCTCAATGGAATAGATGTCGTGGTGGGGCGGGGGAGAGATGAGGGACAC
>CABKMV010000093.1 GCA_902373635.1 uncultured Oscillospiraceae bacterium | reverse complement strand
CGTTTATTTGCTACTCCTTTTGGCATAATTAACACCCCACTTGTTATTCAGTATATCATACTGTCTAACAAATGGGGTGCAATTCAGGCATCCCCGGGGCTTTCTTTTTGTTTTGCCCGCTGTTTTACTGCTGAATCGCAGTCAGTGCATCCGCCGCCACTCCGACGGCGCTGCTTCCGAAGAGATAGGTGCTCCCATTTTTTGTCTTGATCAGCAGCCACGGCCCCACCCTGGGGTCGATGCAGCAGGTGAACCGGCCCCACTCGTCGCTGCTCCAGCTGCCGGTCTCGGCGCTCTCCATGGCGGTGCCCGATAAGCGGCGGATGGGCGGCAGCTGGGTGAGAAGCTCCGTGCTCTCGATATCTGTCAGTTTCACGCTGTATTCGCTGCCGTAGTGGGAGCCGACGATCTCCGTCTCCGTGACGGCCAGCTCCACCGGGGCAGCTTCCATGCCCATCATCCACACGCCGGAGAGCGGGCAGGCCAGCAAAAGCGCCAGCATAAGGCCCGTGATGATCTGTCCGGACCGCTTCGCCAGGTTGATGGTGGAGTTGATGCCCACCCGGGCGTTGACCACCAGGCGGCTGTCGTTGGGGTTGTAGTAGATCATTCCCCAGATCCAGTGGTCGTCCTCGTCCACATAGTCCTCTCTGCCGTTGTCCGCAGTCAGCTTCTCCTGGAGCCGCCGCACCCGAAGCTCGATGCCCAGCAGGGCGACAGTGACCGTCAGACCGTAGGTCAGCGTCGCCGCCATACACAGCCAGATGTGGTCCAGGGTCAGCCACAGCGCCACATTGAATAGGCCCGTTGCCCAGGCGCAGATCAGCCACGCCTTGCCCCAGTTGTACCGCCGGATGCGGGTCAGCGCAATCGTCCGGTCCGTGTCGCCGTCCACCATCTCCGAGCGGCTGCGGTACAAAAACCGGTAGCAGACATAGAAGAGGGCCACCAGCCCCGCGTCCAGCAGCCACAGCCACCACAGCTCCCGTTCAAAGGCCAGGGGAACAAAGCTGATCAGGAAGGGCGGCAGAAACCACAGGGGAGAAATCCACCGCGTCTCCTCCGCCGCGGCCTTCAGGTCTGTGACAGCCTGGGGGCCGGTCTGCTTCTTCCAACCCCTCTCCTCCTTCAGGCGGGCCAGGGCCCGGTTGCAGCGGACATAGGGGATGTTTGGCACAAAGCACACGGCCACCATCCAGATCATCAACAGCGTCAGGCCGAGGCCAAAGCGCGGGATGAACAGGCACGGAAGAACGGGGAGCATGGTCAGCCAGGTCAGGCGCTTCAGCTCTTTCTTGTAGCCCTCCAGCAGCTCCTGTACCGCCGGGTCCGCCTGGGCCGCGTAGGGCAGGGTGACGCCCACGACGATATTTTTCTTGGGCCTGGCCTCGTTGCGCAGCATGGCATACATCAGCCAGGGCAGCCAGATCATGCAGCCCCACAGGATCAGATTCCACACAATGGTCATTGTTCCGGCACCCCCTCGTCATAGAGCTTCCCGCACAGCGCCAGCGCCTCCTCCCGGTTCAGCCCCGCCAGATGCAGCTCACACAGCCGCAACCGCAGCCCCTCCAGCGTCTCCGGCGCAGGAGGATGGGCCGTGCCCGTCCGGGGCCGCACCGTGGCCCCGCTGCGCCGGTCGGTGGTGATGTATCCCTCCTGTTTGAGCAGCTGATACGCCTTGCTGACAGTCATCATGTTGATGCCCGTCTCCTCCGCCAGAGCCCGGATGGTGGGCAGCCGCTCCCCGGAGGCGAGCTGCCCCGAAGCAACAGCCTGCACAATCTGATTCCTAATTTGTTGATAGATAGGTGTTTCACTGTTGAAATCCACCTTCAATAACATAGCACCACCCCATTTGCATTATTTATTATAATGCAAATAATGCATTCTGTCAAGGAAAACAAAGGAAGCGGAAGAAAGCGCTTGACAAATCCTGGGATTCGTATACAATGTGGTAAGTATGTGTCAAGACACCTAACTATACTATGATGAAATCAGGTACATGACAATGGAAAAGGTTAGAGCCTTTCTCAAGCGAAAAAATATCGTCATCTCTGGCAAGCGCTATGGCATCGACGCTCTGGGCGCCATGGCACAGGGCCTCTTCTGCTCCCTGCTCATCGGCACCATCGTCAAGACCCTGGGCGAGCAGCTGGGCCTCCCCTTCCTGGTGGATGTGGGCAACTACGCCTCCGCCATGAGCGGCGCGGCCATGGCTGTGGCTATCGGCTTCGCCCTCCAGGCCCCGCCGCTGGTCCTGTTCTCTCTGGCCACAGTGGGCTATGCCGCCAACGCCTTGGGCAGCACCACCCTGATCGAAGGGCAGGCGGGCGCGGGCGGGCCCCTGGCAGTGCTCTTTATCGCCATTATCGCCGCTGAGTGCGGCAAAGCGGTGTCCAAGGAGACCAAGATCGATATCCTGGTGACGCCTCTGGTGACGATCCTAATTGGCGTGGGCCTGTCCGCATGGTGGGCCCCGGCCATCGGCACCGCCGCCACCGCTGTGGGCAACATCATTATGTGGGCCACAGACCTCCAGCCCTTCCTGATGGGTATTATCGTGTCCGTGGTCATCGGCATGGCCCTGACCCTGCCTATTTCCTCCGCTGCTATCTGTGCGGCCTTCGGCCTGACGGGCCTGGCCGGCGGCGCGGCGGTGGCGGGATGCTGCGCCAACATGGTGGGCTTCGCAGTGCTCTCCTTCCGGGAGAACCGCTGGGGCGGCCTGGTCAGCCAGGGCCTGGGCACCTCCATGCTCCAGATGGGCAACATCGTGAAGAACCCAAAGATCTGGCTGCCCGCTATCCTGACCTCCGCCATTACCGGGCCCATCGCCACCTGTGTCTTCCATCTGGAGATGAACGGCGCGCCGGTCTCCTCCGGCATGGGCACCTGCGGCCTGGTGGGGCAGATCGGCGTGTGGACCGGCTGGCTGGCCCCCAGCGAGCGGGCCATTGCCAACGGCGCTGTGGCCATCGTCCCCGGGGCCATGGACTGGATCGGGCTGATTTTGATCTCCTTCGTCCTCCCCGCCGTGCTGTGCTGGGCCTTCGGCCTGTTCTTCCGTAAAATTGGCTGGATCAAGGACGGCGATTTGACGCTGCAATAATCGTGTGAGGCGGGGCGCACATGGGGCGCCGCCCCATACCCCGCAAGCCTTTTGGAAAAGGCTTGACCGAAAACTTTTGGGGATGGGCAATCATTTGCCCATCCCTCGGCCTGTCAAAAAAGCCTCGCAGAGTTTCGCCGCCGCAGCGGCGAAATAAAGTGGAATTTGTTTTCGACCGCGACAGGTAGCGCGGTCTCCTCGCGGCATCGGCCCAGGCCGCCCTCTCTTGGCCTTCGGCCAATTCACCTTGAGCCGCTGCGGCCTACGCTGCAATACCCGCAGGGCACCTACAGGCCACAGGCCTGTTTGCTGACGCTGCGGCGTCGGAAAAACACTTCTCGCGGAGCGAGCGTCGAATTGTCCGCTTTCAGCGGACAACCGAGGCGCGGAGCGCAGCGCTTTTCTCTTCAAAAAAGTGGCAAGGCCACTTTTTTGACACGCAAAAAAGGAAGGGCCGCAGCCCTTCCTTTTTTTGATGGATTATTGTTGCTTAGGCAGCCTCAGCGGGAGCCTCCTCAGCGGCAGGCATCTCAGCGAAGCGCATGATGATGGTGGCGACCTCAGCGCGGGTAGCAGTGCCTCTGGGGTTGATGGTGCTGTCGGCATTGCCCTTGAACAGCTCTGTGGAGACCATCCACTGCATCGCCTCGTTGGCATAGGCCTGGATCGCAGAGGCGTCGGAGAAGACGCTCAGATCAGCCTCAACAGCCTCGGCGCCGACATAGCGGTACAGGATCGCGGCGATCTGCTGGCGCTGGATGGAGCTGCCAGGCTCGAAGGTGGTCGCGGTCATACCTTCGACGACCTTGTTCTCATAGGCCCACAGTACGGCGTCCTTATAGGCGGCGTCGTCAGCCACATCCGTGAAGGGGTTCTCGATCGTGACCTCGGGAGAACCAGCCAGGCGGTACAGAGCGGTGACGAACTCCGCACGGGTGGTGTTCGCGGTGGGGGCGAAGGTGGTCTCGGTGCGGCCGTCCATCAGCTCATTGTCAGTGACATACTCCACAGCACCAGCGAACCAGTTGGCGGCGGTGACGTCGGTGTAGCCCTTGATGGTGATGCGGCCCTCGGGTTCGCCGTACTTCTCGGCGGTGACAGTACCCTTCAGGACGGTGGTGATGTACTCCATCACGACCTCGTCCATGGGGATGCCCAGGTCATAGTTGGCGGTGGCAGTGGTGAAGGCATAGTAGGTGTCGCCGCCGCTGGCCATGAAGTCGTTAGTAGCCACAGTATAGGTGGCCTCAGGATCAAATTCCTTGCCGCCTACCGTCTGGATGGTCACACGGTTAATGCTCTTGGGAGCGTAGTAAGTCGTATCACCATAGATCTCGCCCTGATCAAATGCCTTCATCGTATTAATGGTGAACTCGATGCCGGACACCTGGGGGAAGCCGCCGATAGCGGTGGGCGTGCAGTAGGTGGATGCCTCCAGGACCTCCAGCAGCTCGCTGCCCTTGATCTTGATGATGTTCAAGGTGTTGCCGAAGGGCAGCACGGTGTTGATGTCCTTCTTGGTAATGTCGCCAGCCTCGATGGTGGCGCGGATACCACCGCCGTTGGTGATGGCGGCGTCAACATCCTCGCCCTCCTGGGCGGCCTTCCATACCAGAGCGTCGGTGATCAGGTTGCCCAGGTTGGTCTCCTCGGTGCGGTTGCCGGGATCGCGGTCGCCGTTGAGCCTGACCTCAGTGGTAGCGAACACAGCGCCGTAATCGGCATCGATCTCAGCCTGGATCTCGGCAGCGCGGGCGGCGATGGCGTCACCCTCGGCCACCTCGATGGTATCAGCGGCCACACACTCGGTTGTGATCTCGCCGTCCTTAATGGTGATGACGCCGATGTTGGCGAGCTTGGTGCCGGTGGAAGTCACCACCGTCTCGCCAACAGTGCGGTTCTCATTGGTCTCCGCAGCGATCTGATCCAAAGTGGAGTGAGAGTGCCCATCGATGAACACATCGATCCCTGTGACCTTCTCCAGCAAATCGACAGAACGGTTGGCGGTAGCGGCAGTCTCTTCGTCGATGCCCAGGTGCCCCAGGCAGATGATGTAATCGCACTCAGCGGCAGTCAGCGCATCTACCTGTGTCTGGGCGATCTTGTACATATCCTCGCCTCCGGCAAAGGTGACGCCCTTGATCTTGCCAGGGTGGGCCTTGCTGGCCGTTTCGGGCGTGTCCAGGCCGAATACGCCGATCTTGGTGCCGTCAGGGGCCTCAAAGGTAACATTGTCGCCAA
This sequence comes from uncultured Oscillospiraceae bacterium, assembly GCA_902373635.1. Classification (GTDB taxonomy): domain Bacteria; phylum Bacillota; class Clostridia; order Oscillospirales; family Oscillospiraceae; genus Pelethomonas. Next base: position 1,322 of record CABKMV010000093.1, on the reverse strand, counting down.
AGGCCAGCTTGCCGTCCTTGTTGATGTTGGCGGCCAGAATGGGGAACTCCGCAGACTCAACCAACTTGGCCAGATTGTCATAGCCGTAGTCGAACTCGTGGTTGCCGGGAGCCGCCACGTCATAGCCGACCATGTTCATCAGCTCCACAGCTGTGGCGCCCTCGGACACACTGACAGTCGGCTCGCCCTGGCTGAAGTCGCCGGCGTCCATCAGCAGGACGTAGGCTCCCTCGGCCTCGTACTTGGCCTTCAGCGCAGCCACCTTGGCATAGCCGTCGATAGCGCCATGGACGTCGTTGGTGTGCAGGATCACGATGCTGCCATTAAACGCGGCGGCATCGTCCGCTTCCCCATCTGCGAAGGCGGTAACAGTCATGCCGAGGGCCATGACCATCGCCAGCAGCAGAGCAAGAAGCTTGTTCCACTTTCTCATGGGTGTATTCCTCCTAAATTTTATTTGGCGGAAAATCCTCTTCGCGCGGATTCTCCGCGCGAAGACAGGGGTACCCCTGTCCGCCTTGTTATGGTTTTCATTATACTCCAAGTTTCCCCTTTTGACTAGCCTCCTTTTGTGCAGTTTTTGAAAAATTTTGTATTCCCACAAAATAAACATGCTTTTTGCGCCCGGCGGGCCTGTTCCACTGGATATCCATCAGGAAATATGCTATACTGTTCCCAACAAATGTAAAGGAGGGGTCCGGATGAGGACGCTGCTGAGGGGCGGCACGGTGGTCTCCGGCCAGGGGACGCGCCGCTCTGACGTTTTATTGGAGGGGGAGACCATTGCCGCGGTGGGGGAGGGCCTCCCCGCCCAGGACGCATTGGTGGTGGACTGCGCCGGGAAGCTGCTCTTCCCAGGCTTCATTGACGGCCACACCCATTTTGATCTCCATGTGGCCGGTACCGTCACCGCCGACGACTTCGCCAGCGGCAGCCGCGCCGCGCTCCGCGGCGGCACCACCATGGTGGTGGATTACGCCACCCCTGAGAAGGGCGAGACGCTGGCCTTCGGCCTGGACGCCTGGCGGAAAAAAGCGGAGGGAAAGTCCGCCTGTGACTACAGCTTCCACATGACCATCGACGACTGGAACGCCGGCATCTCCCGGGAGATCGGGGAGATGATGGACCAGGGCGTCTCCACCTTCAAGATGTATATGACCTATCCCGCCATGATGATCGGCGAGGGGGATATGTACCGGGCCCTCAAGCGGCTGAAGGAGGTGGGCGGGCTCACCGGCGTCCACTGCGAGAACAGCGGCATCATCGATGCGCTCATCGCCGAGGCCAGGGCCGGCCGGCGCATGTCCCCCGCCTCCCATCCC
>CABKMV010000092.1 GCA_902373635.1 uncultured Oscillospiraceae bacterium | reverse complement strand
CGGGTCCGGGCCGGGCAGGCCCGGGAAGGACTGGGCGCGGGCCGGGCAGGCCCACAAAAGGGTGGGGCGGACAGCCCCGGAAGAAGACAGGGGCCGGGGAGGCCCACAAAAGATAGGGGCCGGGCCGTGTAGCCCCGGAAGGCCCCGCCCCGCCAGGGGCAAAGAAAAAATCCCCCTCGCCCGAAGGGCGAAGAAAAATACTCCCTCGCCGCTGGGAAGCGGCAAAAGAAAGGAGCCCACCATGACCATTGACCGGCTCATTGGAATATTGGCCGTCCTGCTCCGGGAGGGCCGCGTCACCGCCGGGGATCTGGCGGACCGGTTTGAAGTGTCCGTCCGCACCATCCGGCGGGATATCGACCGGCTGTGCCGGGCGGGCATCCCCCTGTGTACTGTCAGAGGCGCGGGCGGCGGGATCTCCATCATGGAGGGCTATGCCATGGACCGCACCGTGCTGACTGACGCGGACCGGGGGGCGATCCTGGCGGGCCTCAGGAGCCTGGACAGCGTGTCCGGCACCGGCTACTACCGCCAGCTGATGGAGAAGCTGCCCTCGGCGGAGGCGGCGGCCGGAGACGACTGCGTGGTGATCGATCTGGCCTCCTGGTACGGCCCCACCCTGGGGCCCCGGCTGGAGCTTTTGAAGGGGGCCTGCGCCCGGCGGGAACTGGTGCGCTTCACTTACTGCGCCCCCAACGGGGACAGCCTCCGGACGGTGGAGCCCTGCCGCCTGGTGTTTCGCTGGTCCAGCTGGTACCTCTGGGGCTGGTGCCGGGAACGGGAGGATTTCCGGCTTTTCAAACTCAACAGGATGTTGGACCTGGAGCTGGCGGGGGAGAGCTTTCCACCCCGGCTGGCGCCCTCCCCCATTACGCCCGCAGATCAGGTCTACCCGGCGAAGATAGAGGCGGCGGTCCGCTTTCAGCCGTCGGCCCGGTGGCGGCTGGTGGACGAGTACGGCAGGAAGAGCTTCACCGAGGAGCCTGACGGGACGCTGCTGTTTCGTGCCGGATTCCCGGGCAAGGCGGAGCTGCTGCACTGGACGCTCACCTTCGGCGACCAGGCGGAGCTTCTGGAGCCGGAGGCGCTGCGGCGGGAGCTCCGGGAGCTGGCGAAAAAAATTTCAGAGAAATATGACAGCTAGTTGTCCTGTTTCTTCTGATAAGATCGGGAAAAAGGGCGGCAGGCCCGGAAGGGGAGAAAACGATGGAGCTGGTGAAAGTCACAAAGGAGAACCTGGAGCAGGAACACATCTGCTGCGCCATCGCAAACAACAGGGACTGCCAGGTGGCGTCCAAGAAGGCGTGGCTGGCCCGGCGCTTTGACGACGGGCTGGTCTTTCTCAAGGGCGACGTGCGGGGGAAGTGCTTCATCGAGTACCTCCCGGCTGAAAGAGCCTGGGCCCCGGTGGAGGCGGAGGATTGCATGTACATCGACTGCCTGTGGGTGTCCGGTAAGCTGGCGGGCCACGGCTACTCATCCCAACTGCTGGACGCCTGCATCCGGGACAGCAGGGAGAAGGGGAAACGGGGGCTCGTGATCCTGTCCGCAGACAAGAAGCGGCCGTTCCTGTCGGACCCCGGCTTTCTGGAGCACAAGGGCTTTCAGGTGGCAGACCAGACGCCGCCCTACTTCCGGCTCTACTGGCTGCCCCTTGGGGACGCGGGGACGCCGCCCAGGTTTCTCCCCTGTGTCAGGGAGCCAAGGGCAGACAAGGAAAACGGCTTTACCCTCTACTACACCCGGCAGTGCCCCTTCACCGCCAAATACGCACCCCTGGTGGAGGAGGCTGCCCAGCGCAGGGATGTCCCTTTCCGGACGGTACGCTTGGAGACGGCGGAGCAGGCCCGGAGGGCCCCCACCCCCTTTACGACCTACAGCCTGTTTTACAACGGGCGGTTTGTGACCCACGAGATCCTGTCGGAGAAGAAATTTGACAAGCTCCTGGAGGAGCTTGCCGGGGAGGAGGCTTGACATGGCGTCCCATCTGGACTATGTGGAGTTTGTGGCGGAGCAGCTGGCCGGGGCCGGGACCATCACCTATAAGCGGATGTTCGGGGAGTACGGCCTGTACTGCGATGGAAAATATTTCGCCGCGGTCTGCGACGACCGGCTGCTGATCAAGATCACACAGGCGGGGGAGGCGTTGATGCCGGATTGCCCCCGGGACATCCCCTACGAGGGCGGGAATTTAATGTTCCTCCCCGACGTGGACGACAAGGAGACCTTGGTGCAGCTGGTACGCCTGACCTGTACGGCCCTCCCCGAGAAGCCGCCCCGGCAGCGGAAAAAGAGGAGGGAAGCGTGTGAGATTTGAAAGCGTCATGCTGGTCGTGGAGGACCTGGAGCGGTCAAAGACATTCTACCGGGAGGTGCTGGGGCTGCGTGTCGATATGGACCTGGGGGCCAATGTCACGCTGACAGGCGGCGTGGCTTTACAGACACGGGAGAGCTGGGAGGGCTTTATCCACGCCGCACCGGAAGAGATCGCCTTCGGCGGGCGGAACATGGAGCTCTACTTTGAGGAGGAAGAATTTGACGCCTTCCTGGACAGGCTGGCGGGGCGGAGAGACCTCTTCTATGTCCACCCCGTCCAGGAGCACGCCTGGGGCCAGCGGGTGGTGCGGTTCTATGACCCGGACCGGCATATCATCGAGGTAGGAGAGCCCATGGGGCAGGTGTGCCGCCGGTTTTTGGACAGCGGCATGACGCCGGAGGAGACGGCGAAACGGATGGATGTGCCGGTGGAGCTGGTCAGAAAGAGTGTGTGCTGAGGAGGGAAGCAATGGACAAGATCGACTACAAGAAGACGGAAAAACATCTGTACCTGCCCAAGGGGCCTGCCATTGTGGAGGTGCCGGAGATGGTCTTCATCGCCGTGGAGGGCGCGGGCGATCCCAACACCGCCCCGGCCTACCGGGAGGCCATGGAGCTGCTCTATGGCATGAGCTTTACCATCAAGATGAGTAAAATGGGCGGCGAAACCCCGGCGGGGTACTTCGACTATGTGGTGCCGCCCCTGGAGGGCCTGTGGTGGACGGACCAGCCCGGTTTTGACGGCCGGGGCGCGGTGGACAAGAGCAAGTTTTGCTGGATCTCCCTGATCCGCCAGCCGGACTTCGTCACGGAGGAGGTCTTCGCCTGGGCCCGGGACGCGCTGGCCAGGAAAAAGCCCGGACTGGACGTGTCAAAGGCCCGGTACTGGCGGTGGAGGGAGGGCCTGTGCGCCCACATCCTCCATGTGGGGCCCTACGACAGTGAGCCGGGCACCATCGATTGGATGGAGTCCTTTATAGAGAAGCAGGGGTATGCCCCGGATTTTTCAGAGGGGCGATACCACCACGAGATCTACCTGGGGGATCCCCGCCGCACCGCACCGGAGCGGCTGCGGACCGTGATCCGCCATCCGATCCGCAAAATATGACAACATTTTGTATAATATGATAGTATAATAACAAAACGGACAGGCTTCGCGGGCTGCTTTGCCCGCGAAGCCTGTTTTTCAGAGGAGAAGTAACCCCGCCAGCCGGACCAGGAGGCACAGCCCCACGCCGGCGGCGGTGGGCAGGGCAATGGCCAGGGCGGTCCACTTGAGGCTGCGGGTTTCCTTCCAGATGGTAAAGCAGGTGGTGCCGCAGGGGAAATGGAAGAGGGTCAGCAGCAAAACGGACAGGGCCGTGGCAGCGGTCCAGCCATTGGCGGCGAGCAGGCTGTGGAGCTGGGCGAGGCTCTCGTAGTCTGTGAGGGAGCCGGTGGAGAGATAGCCCATGAGGATGCAGGGCACCACAATTTCGTTGGCGGGAAAGCCCATGAAGAAGGCCAGCAGGATGATGCCGTCCACACCCAGCAGGCGGCCTGCCGGTTCGAGAAAGCCCGCAAGATGGAGCAGGATGCTCTCTCCCCCCACGGTGACGTTGGCCGCGATCCAGATCAGCAGTCCAGCCGGGGCCGCCACCGCCACCGCCCGGCCCAGGACAAACAGGGTCCGGTCCAGGATGGAGCGGACCAGCACCTGGCCCACCTGGGGCATCCGGTAGGGGGGCAGCTCCAGGGAGAAGGAGGAGGGCTCCCCTTTGAGCACGGTGGCGGACAGGAGGCGGCTGGCCCACAGCGTCATGGCCACCGCCAGGACAATGGCGCCCATCAGCATGACCGCCGCCCCCAGGGAGCTCCACAGCCCGGCGCCGGTGACGAAGAACATGGAGATCAGGGCGATCAGGGTGGGAAAGCGGCCGTTGCAGGGGACAAAGGCATTGGTGAGGATGGCGATGAGCCGCTCCCTGGGGCTCTGGATAATGCGGCAGCCCATAACGCCGCAGGCGTTGCAGCCCAGGCCCATACACATGGTCAGCGCCTGACGGCCGTGGGCGCCGGAGCGCTGGAAGAAGTGGTCCAGGTTAAAGGCCACCCGGGGCAGATATCCCGCGTCCTCCAGCAGGGTAAAGAGGGGGAAGAAGATGGCCATGGGGGGCAGCATGACGGAGACCACCCAGGCCACCGTGCGATACATACCGTCCACCACCGCGCCCTCCAGCCACCAGGGTGCGCCCAGCGCACCGAGCAGGCCCCGCAGCGGTTCCTGCCAGGAGAAGAGCAGGCCGGATAGCAGCTCCGAGGGCACATTGGCGCCTGCCATGGTCAGCCACAGCACCAGCCCCAGAAGCAGCAGCATTGCCGGGATGCCGGTAGCCCTGGAGGTCAGCAGCCGGTCCAGCCGCCGGTCCCGGCGGTGGGCCGTATCATCATCCATGGATACCACCTGCCGCGCCAGCAGGGAGGCGCGGGCGATAAAGGCCGCGGCCCGGCACTCCTCATCGCCGCATTGGCAGCCGCCGCAGAAGGCGGCCTCGGGCCTGGGGGAGGGGGTGGAAACGGCGTCCTCCAGGGCCTGTCGCAGGGCGGCAAGCCCCTGTCCGCTGCGGGCGGCGGAACCCACCACCGGGCAGCCCAGCAGGTTTGCCAGGGCGGGCAGGTCGATGGAGATGTGCTTTTTCTCCGCCTCATCCAGCAGATTCACACAGACCACCACCGGCCAGGACACCTCCAGCACCTGAAGGACCAGGCCCAGGTTGCGCTCCAGGCAGGTGGCGTCCACTACCACCAGGGTGACGTCCGCTTCCCCGGAAACCAGGTAGTCCCGCGTGACCTCCTCCTCGGCGCTGCCGGGGTGGAGGGAGTAGGTGCCGGGCAGATCCACCAGTGTGTAGGTCCTGCCGTGATATGTATAGACGCCGCGGGCGGTGGCGACAGTTTTCCCCGGCCAGTTCCCCGTGTGCTGGTGCAGATTGGTCAGCGCATTGAAGACTGTGGATTTCCCCACGTTGGGATTACCTACCAGGGCGATCACCGGCATTGTGTGGATGGATGCAGTCATGCCAAAATCCCCTCCTTGTCGTATGCCCAGTCTATGCGTGGAGGGAAAGGAACGTGAAAAGGCCGGGGATGCCCAAGGGGCGTCTCCGGCCAGTATGTTCACTCAGGTGATGGTGACTTGCCGCGCGTCGGCGCGGCGCAGGGCAATGACCGCGCCGCACACAGCGTAAGCCACCGGATCGCCCCAGGGGCTCTCTTGAAGAGCGGCCACGCTGCAGCCGGGCACAAAGCCCAGATCCAGCATCCGCCGGCGCTGCTGCTCCGGCGCGGCCAGAGAGGCCACCGTGGCCCGCTGCCCCACTGCCAGATGGTCCAGCGTACGTATCTCTTCCATGAGGGCATCCCCCTCCTTCCTTTCGGCCCGCAAAAAGGCGGGCGGCGGTATTCTTTCCAGTCTATGAGGAGGTGGGACGGGATGTTCACACCCCCAGAAAGGCCAGAATACCGTCGGCGATCCCCCGGGCCAGCTTGGCCTGATAGTCGGGCTGGGTCAGCAGGGCCAGTTCTTCCGGTGTGGACATGTAGCCGCACTCGACAAGGGCGGCGGGCATGGACGAGGTGCGCAGCACGGCCAGATCCGGCCTGGACTCGGTCCCCATGTCTCCGGCTTCAACGGCGGCCATGACGGACTTGCGCAGAGTCCGGGCCAGGGCCCAGCCGGGGCTGTTCTCTGCGTAAGCTGCGGTATAGATACCGGTGGCGGAGGGATTGGTGAGGCTGGCGTTGCAGTGAATGCTAACGAAGAGGGCAGCCCCCAATCCGTTTGCCAGATCCGTCCGGTCGTAGAGCCCCACGTCCCGGTCGTCGGTGCGGGTCAGCACCGCCGTTACCCCCTCCGCCTCCAGCAGGGAGGCCGTCAGAAGGGCGATGGACAGGTTCAGATCTTTCTCATAGATCCCGCCGTAGACGGCGCCGGTGCTCTTTCCGCCGTGTCCGGGATCCAACACCACGGTGGCGGAGAGGGCGGGGGCGCCGTCCCCGCCGCCGGTGGTGAGATGGGCGGTGCGGGTGGCCTGATCCCAGGTGACGACGCAACCCAGGGCCTGGGCCAGGGCCCGCAGGGGGACCATAGTGACGCCGTCTTCTGTTATGTAGGCCCGGCCGGCATCCATGGGAACGCCGTCAATGGTGATGGAGACGCCTCCCCTGCCGGCGCCCGAGGCCGAGAGGGACAGGAGAAACAGCAGGCACAGGGCCAGCAGAAGTGTGCAGATCCGTTTCATGATAAAGTTGTGATCCTTTTCGCGTAGTCCTCCGTGCAAGCGCGAAAGTTGCCGGCAGCTTTCAGTAGCGGAAGCTTGCCCTATTGTACCGGATGGAGGGGGCGGCAGACAAGCTGTAATATCTGGAAAAGTGCGGCGGCCCCCGTGGGGGC
>CABKMV010000091.1 GCA_902373635.1 uncultured Oscillospiraceae bacterium | reverse complement strand
CCAGCCACTGAATGAGAAATCCTACGGGCATCTGATCTCAGCCGGGTTTCTGGTCTTACTTCGCCTGTCGGCCTGTTTAATGGGGTAGAGCCATCTGTTTTTCCGTAGGAAGAACTGCGGTGGAAGAGAAGGGCCAGGGCGCATATCGCACCACATTTCATATGGATCAAGCGTTACGCGCCAAGACCCAAGGAGCGGTAAGCCCAAAGGGCCCGGCGGAGGGGTAGACGCATCTGATCAGCGGCGCCGCAGGATGCACTATCGGTAGGCAAGACCAGACTGTGCCGTTGCGCCCTCAAACAAAACATAAATAAAGCGCTCCAGCCGCAGGCTGGCGTGTTTCTGGTTACTTTTTGCACGGGCAAAAAGTACCCCGGGGTTCGGGGCCGGAGCCCCCGCCTCAAAAATCGGGCGCGGGCCGGGGATGTCCACGAAAGCCGCCCCGTCCCGCAGGGGCGAAAAAGTAACACGGGGCTGTGGGTGGAACCCCCGCATAAGCCCCGCCCTGTATCAAGGCCAAAATGAAAAATCGCCATATTGACAATATCGATATTCGAGTTTATACTATAACCAGAAATAACGATATTCGATAATTAGACGGGAGGCGGTCCCCCTGGCCCGGGAAAAATACCAGACCCTGACGGAGCAGATGTTTTATATTCTGCTGTCTCTGCGGCGGGAATGCTGCGGGGTGGACATTATGGAACAGGTGCAGGCCATGACAGAGGGCCGGGTGGCGATAGGCCCCGGCACGCTGTACAGCCTGCTGGAGAGCTTTGTCTCCGAGGGGTTTATCCGGGAGACGAAGGTGGAGGGCCGAAAGCGCAGCTATATCCTGACGGTGAAGGGGCAGCTGCGGCTGGAGGAGGAGTACCGCCGCATCCTGCAGCAGGCGGAGGACTACCGGCGCTTTGGAGAGGAGGAGACGCGGTGAGCAGAGAGAAAAAGTTCCGATTGAACTGGTACCAGACCAATGACAGCGAGGCCATGGCCGCGAAGCTGGAAAAAATGGCGGCCAAGGGCTGGCTGCTGGAAAAGGTATCGAATTTTGGCTGGACCTACCGGCGGGCGGAGCCAGCCCAGGTGAAATACACCATCACCTATTTCCCAGACGCCTCCGTCTTTGATTCCGCCCCTACCGAGAGGCAGGAGACCTACGCCGACTTCTGCCAGGCCGCCGGCTGGGAGTTTGTGGCGGCCTACGGCCCCATCCAGTTTTTCCGCAGCACCCGGCCGGACCCCATCCCCATCGAGACCGACGAGGGGGAGAAGCTGCGGGCCAGCCACAAAACCATGCTGAAGACCTTGGTGCTCTCCCATGTTCTGCTGCTTTTCTCCTTCGCTCTACAGCTTTCCAATCAAATCAAAAATTTCCGTTATGTTCCCTTTTCCACCGTCAGCAGCAACCAGTCGCTGGCCCTGGCTCTCCTGGTGACAGGGTTCATCCTCTACTGCGCGGCCATTCTGTTTGACTACTTTATTTGGTATCACCGTTCCAAACGCTCTGTGGAGCGGGGCGGGGCCTGCGCGAAGGTCCACACCCGCGCCCGGCTGTGGGGAGGATGTGTTTTACTGTTCTTTTGCGTGCTGATGCTGGCAGCTACGCTGTCGGAAATATCCAGCCCCGGCATGGCCTGGGTGTGGGTCTACGCCTTCAGCGGAATGGCGCTGGTCCTGGTCCTCTCCCAAGGGGTGATGGCGTTCCTCAAGGGCCGGGGCTGCTCCCGGGGCACGGTTCGGGGCGGATTTGTGGTCGCCTGCGTGGTGCTGGCCATCGTCTACTCCGCGGGGGTGATCCCTCTCGCCAACTGGCTGCACGGCAGCGGCCTGATGGAGGGCAGGGAACCGGCCTACACATATCGCACAGAGTACGACAGGGCCGTGGATATTTACCAGGATCAGCTGCCCCTGACGCTGGAGGATCTGGGATTCCCTGTGACGGAGGAGGACCACTGCTCCTATGAGGCGGAGGAAAGCCGGTCTGTGCTGGCGTCCTACGCCACCTATGAGCAGTGCCCCTACGGCAATGGGAGCAGCCTGCCGGCGCTGCAGTATTCGGTAGCCCAAATCCCCTGGCGCTGGCTGCGGGTGTTCTGCCTGAACAGCCTGCTGGAGGGATATTGGGATTATCAGCAGATTGACGACCCCCGGTGGGGCGCGGAGCGGGTCTACCGGCGCAATTACACATCCAGCTTAGACCATTATCTGCTGCTGTACGGCGACCGTGTGGTCAGCGTCAGAGCCAGCTGGGAGCTGACCGACAGCCAGGCCGCGCAGCTCGCGGCGCGTCTGACAAATTAGCAAAAAGGATCAGCGCGGCCCCTGTGTCTCAAAACACAGGGGCCGCGCCGCGTAGTTTTAATTGTACATCAGTCCACCTTCACCATGACCGTGGGGTGCTCTTTATAAGTAGCCAGACTCACCGCCACCAGCAGCACGCCGCAGGTGATGGCGCCGGGGACCGTGGCCCCCAGGCCGAAGGGCTGGCCCATCAGCTTCCAGCCCACCGTGACCGCAAAGCCGCCGATCATACCGGAGAGGATGCCGGCCTTGGTGGCCTTCTTCCAGTACAGCGCCGCCAGGGCGGGCAGTCCCGCCGCCGCCGCGTAGAAGGCCCAGGCAAACATCAGCACGTCGTAGGCGCTCTTGATGTACAGCGCGATCAGCAGCGCCCCCAGGGCCAGCACCACCGAGGCGATGCGGGAGAAGAGGATCTCCTGCTTTTCCGACATGTTGGGACGGGCGGTCTTGCCCAGGTCGTGAACGACAGTCTGCACCGACACCAGCAGATAGCTGTCGGCGGTGCTCATCATCACCGACAGGATCCCGGCCAGGGCCAGCCCCGTCAGGCCGGGGGGCAGGATCTTGATGGCCAGGGCGGGGATCACCGCGTCGGCGGTGCCGAACTCCCCTACCACGTTGGGAAGGATCTGCTGGGCGGCCAGGCCCATGATAAAGAGCAGTACAATGGTGATGGCGTAGACAAAGGTCCCCCAGAACATGCCCTTCTTGGCGGCCTTTTTGTTCTTGGCGGCAAAGGCCCGCTGCCACATCTCCGCCCCCGCCAGGGTAAAGACCAGGTAGGTGACGATGTCCCCCAGGATCTCGCCGTTGATCTGCGGGACGAGATAGCTCTTGTCCAGGTTCTGCCAGAAGTTCCCGAAGCCGCCCAGATAGTTCAGACTGGACACGGGGATCATCAGGTAGACGAAGATGATCAGCATGAAGAACTGGACCACGTCGGTGTACACCACGCCGAAGAGGCCGGATGCGGCGGTGTAAATGATGAAGATCACGGTGGCGATCAGCGCGCCCATCTCATAGCTGATGCCCACCTGCCCGCCCAGCAGCTTGATGATGGTGGCGGTGGCTGTGACCTGGGCGGCCACGGTGCCCATCATGGAGAAGGCCACCATGGCGGAGAGGATGCACTTGGCGGCCTTGCCGAACCGGTACTCGAAAAGGCCGGGGATGGACTCGATGTTGTATGTCTCCCCCACCTGCTGGATGCGCCCGGAGATCCCGGAAAAGATAAACATACCGATCATATAGGGCAGGGCGGTGGCGATGGCCTTAAAGCCGGTGGTATACGCGATGCCCGCCCGGCCCATCATGGCGCTGCCGCCGATGATGGTGGCGCACACCGTGGCCGCCAGCACCACGGGCCCCAGGGTGCGGCCCGCCACGTAGTAGTCGTCCGTGTTCCGGATCCGCTTGACAAACCAGACGCCCACTCCCAGCATAATGAGCAGGTACAGCGCGATGATGACCAGATCCATTGTTGTCAATTCCGTCATGACACACATCCTTTCTTTCCGCAGGTTGGAGGGACCGTCCCATAGGCGGCGGACCTCCTCCCTCTTGGAAAAAAGTACAGCCGCCCGCGCGCGGCGGACGGCAAAGGCAGTCACTCGATACGGCTGTCAACATGGTGATCCTATCATAAAATATGAATCATCTTGCTTCTTCGATCGTCTGTCCCATCCTTTTGCCCAAAGAGATCGGCCCGGGGCAAGCCCCCGCCGTCTATGAAACAGCCGGCTGACCATGATCCGGCCAGCCGACATCATTTCTCTATTTCAAAGTATACCAGAGGGAGAGAGGGTTGTCAAAGGTTTGCAGAAATTTTTGACATTTTGACAAGGATTACTCGAAAAATTTATATGAAACAGAGAATTTGTTGACAGAATCCGATCAAATCCGACTATTCCACAAAGAGAAAGCCCCGCCCGACAGGAGCAATGTCATGAAGTTAAGTTTTTTGCCAAAGCTGTAATAGAATACCTGCTAAGCAATGGAACAAGCGGGACGTGCAGTGACCTTATGATACAAAATGAACACTTGTTGTCCGCAAGCTGTATCCTGTCATGTTATGGCGCTTACAGATGGCGAAGATTCCTTCTGTATCGCCGCAGATCTTCCTCGCTGACTTCGGAGATAATCCTGTCGAGCGTCGCCAAGAGCTTTTCTTTATCTTCCGGCAGCTTGCCTCTGAGTTGAAAAGCGTTGGAGGCTCCCATCGCTGCAAAGTATGTAGAAATATTCAGGTTTTCTACGAGGGTACGAAGCTCCCGGTATTTTTCAAGCTCGCCTTCCTCCTCCCAATTCCCATTCTGAATCTCTTGATACAAATCGGATTCCGGATAAATCGTCAGCATATTCGGCCCAACCAGAAAAGGATGCAGCTGATTGAAAACTTCTGCGGAGGCTTTTGCCCCGGCTTCGCCGCGTCCCTTACCGGAAATGCTGGTCAGATAGAAGAAGCCGTATTCGATATCGGCCTGCTCCAGGCGTCTGCACTGCGTCAAAATATCACTGGAAGTATATCCCTTACGCATGAAGGCAAGGGCCGCATCATCCCCAGTTTCCACTCCAATCGTCAGTCCATTGTAACCTGCCTGTCGAAGCCGGAGGAGTTCTTCATCTGTCTTTTTGACTGAATCCGTAATGCGGGCAAAACAGCCGATGGATTCGACGGAAGGCAGATACTTATGAATGAGCGATGCGATCTCAAGCAGCTTTTCTGTTTTAAGGACAAACGGATTTGCTCCGGTCAAAAAAACACGCTGGATCGGCTCGGGGTCGCCTTCTCCCTGAAGGCGCGTCAACATCTTGGAATAGGGATTTGTGCGCAGAGTCTGTACTTCCAGCAGATCTCTTTCCATGTCTTCCATAGGAGTCATCCTGAATTTGAACGGCAACTCACTGTAAAGCGTACAAAATTTGCACTTATGATGCGTGCAGCCTGCTGTAACCTCCAGCAGAAGCGAGTTTGCCTCATAAGGAGGACGCCAAATCGTTCCTGTGTAATGCATAATTCCAAACCTCATCTCGAAAGATTGTGCGCAGGCAACGAGGCAAACCTGCGCATGACTGTCTCGTTGGCAGCATTATAGCAAATTACAGCAGAAATAAAAGTACGGTACTTTTTTGAAGTACCTTTCCATTTTGCGTGAAATAAGTTATGATGTTAGGGAATGGAGATGAGGAAAATGAGAAAATCAGAATCCGCTGTGAAGCGCTGCAAGACAATTTCTGCCGTACAGAAATTGCTGGGCGGGAAATATAAAATTGAGCTTCTTTGGTATATCGGCAAATGCGATATCAGGCGCTTCGGACAGCTTCGCCGTCAGATTGGTGAAATTACGGAAAGTTCCCTTACAAAACAGCTTCGGGAGCTGGAAGCAGATGGTTTTATCCTTCGCCACGACTTTTGTGAGATTCCGCCGCGGGTGGAGTATACCTTAACAGAACTTGGGGAGAGCTTTTTATCCGTCCTCGATTGCATGAAGGCTTGGGGCGACAAGAATCTTCACGATTAGCGGAATTGAAGCGGACAAAAGATAGCGCAGCTCCCGGTTGGAAGCTGCGCTTTTCGTTTAACTTCATGACATTGCCGACAGGGGCGGGGGTTCTTCCGATCACAGGCCAAAGGTGCCCAGGTTCAGTCCGCCGCCGATGCCGTCCATGGTCTTGCCCATGGCGTCGTCGGCCTGGCGCAGCGCCTCGTTGACGGCGGAGAGGACCATATCCTGGACCATCTCGGCGTCGTCGGGATTCAGTGCGTCCGGGGAGATGGTCAGCTCGGTCAGCTCCTTTTTGCCGTTCACCACGGCCTTTACCACGCCGCCGCCCACGGAAGCGGTGAAGAGGGTCTCCTCCACCTCCTTCTGGGCCTTCTCGATGTCCTTCTGCATCTTCAGCAGTTTCTGCTGCATCTGGGCCTGCTGGCGCATCATTCCGCCGCCCATCATAGCCCCCTTGGGGAATCCGCCTTTTGCCATCGCTTCGTTCTCCTTTGTTTTTCTTGCTTATTTTACGATGAAATTCTCAAATTTGCTGCCTGCCCGGATCAGCCCCTCCAGCTTGTCCTCCGGGGGAGGAGCGGGGCTTCCGGCTCCGGCGCCCACGGTGTAGCGCACGGCGATGGGCCTGCCCAGCCGCCGGCCGGCCGCATCCTTCAGCGCGTCGGTCACATCGGGGCAGTTAAGGGTCTCCAGGGTCAGATCGTCGCCGCAGCAGACCACCAGGGTGTCCTCCTCCAGGTATCCCCGCGCGTCGTCCAGCATAAACCAGTACATGGGGGTCAGCCGCTCCTTGCAGCGCTCGGCCAGCTCCTGCCACAGATCGCCGCCACCCCCTGCGGGGGCTTTGGGGGCGGGCGAAGGCTCTGCCCTTTGCCCCTTGGACGGGGAGGGGACTGGTTCCCGCGGAGGGAGCGGGCGTTCCGCGCGGGTTTGCGCCGCCGTCCTTCCGGGCGGGGAGCGGGTCCGCGTCCTGCGCGTTCAGGG
>CABKMV010000090.1 GCA_902373635.1 uncultured Oscillospiraceae bacterium | reverse complement strand
CCCCGCCGTTGCGTTACTAATCAAAACCATACAGGGGATTCTCAAGGGGGGTCGCCCCCTTGAGCGCCCTTTTGGTACTTTTCCGGCATGGGAAAAGTACAATAATCACGGAGAAAAGTATAATGACTACAAGAGAAGAGGCCGGCTCCCCCTCGGGGGAAAAGGATAAAGCCCCCGTCAGATTCCTGTTGCAGAGAAACCGGCGCGTATGGTATACTATCCCTAGCCAGGCTACAACACGTTCTTGATGCTGACGCTCTGGGTCTCCGCCAGGAGCCGCAGCTGGCACATCAGTTGGGCCAGCGTGATGTGGAAGTCCTCGTTGTCCTGCTCCCGGCAGGCGGCAAAGGCCCCGGCGAAGAGGCTCTCCGCCTCGTCCAGGTCCTCGTGCTTCATGATGGTGTGGAAAAACGACTGGCTGGAATCCCAGTCCCGGTAGGCGCTTGACAGCCTGTCCGCGGCCTCGTCCCACCGCTCCTGCTGGGCGGCGGCGTCCACCTCGTCCAGAATGGCGATCCAGTGGTCGGTGCGCTGGTCCACATACCGGCCCGCCCACAGGGAGAAGCCCAGGATGACCGCTAAAAAACCGACGGGGATATAGAGCGCTTTCATGCCGTCTCCTCCTTTGCTACGCATACCACCGTGCCCGCCTCATCCACCGTCATGAGGAACACCTGGCGGGGGGAGGTGAGGCGGCGCTCCTTCAGCCGCTTGTCCAGCCACGTCCTGTCGTAGCCGCAGCTGGTCAGGTTGCTGTCCATGACGTGGCCGTCGTTGATGAGCAGCACCGGCAGCGTCACGTCGTCCTGCACCTCGGTCTGCATGACTTTCGGCGTGACAGGGCTCTCCTTGGTGTAGGGCAGGACGGACACCTGCCCGCTGGTTTCCAGGACCGCGTACTTGACAGCGGAGAGGTCGCTGAGGCCCTGGCTGCGCAGCTGCTCGTACAGCTCGTCCACGGTGAACCGGTTGCGGGCCATGTTCTGCTGGAGCACCTTGCCCTCCCGGACGATGACGGTGGGGTGGCCGCAGACCAGCCCGCGGAACCGGATGGACTTGAGGCTGAAGAAGCTCAGCAGCATAGACAGGCACAGAAGCGTGACAATGGGGAAGATGCCGTTGACCAGGGGGATGCCGAAATCCTGCATGGGCACCGAGGCCAGGTCGGAGATGATCAAAGTCAGCACCAGCTCGCTGGGCTCCAGCTCGCCGATCTGCCGTTTTCCCATGAGCCGCAGGCCCACCATCAGAATAAGATAGAGTATTACCGTTCGCAGAAATGCGGTAGTCATAGTCCCACATCCTTTCCGCCTCAGTATTTGCGGAAAGGGTTTGGATTATGCGGCGCGAAAAACGCCGTTTATGGGATAGCACCTGCCGCTGGCAGTGTTATAATTTGATTTGTTTCGCAGAGGGAAAGGAGGATTATAGGCAAGCGCCTATCATAAGCGCCAGCGCTGGAGGGAGGGCCTCCAGACGACGAGGTGAGGGGAGGATCGAAGGCTTCGGCGGATGCCCCTCCGTGCCGCTCCGGGCGCGCACACAGCCGGCAAATACGCGGGCGACCGCGGAACAAGGGGGCTGTGACCGGGGGACGAGCGACAAATGGCTGCGAGTTTGTCCTCTTGATGTGATGAAACAGAGCAGGAGCGTACTGCCCGGGCCGGAGACGCCGGCGCGGGGTGGTTTTGCGTTGCCGATGGGCGGCGGCTCCTTCACTTCCACAAGATCAGGAGGATTTTTAGTATGTGCGGAATTGTTGGCTATGTAGGAAACGAGCAGGCGGCCCCCATTTTGCTGGAGGGCCTGGGCAAGCTGGAGTACCGGGGGTACGACTCCGCCGGCGTGGCAGTCTACTCTCAAAAGGCGGGGAAGCTCTCCGTCCACAAGGCCAAGGGACGGCTGAAGGTGCTCAGCGACATGCTGCAAGGCGGCGCGGCGGTGGACGGCTGCGTGGGCGTGGGCCACACCCGCTGGGCCACCCACGGCGCGCCCTCGGACGTGAACTCTCACCCCCAGGTCAGCCGCAGCGGGAAGATCGCCGTCGTCCACAACGGCATTATTGAGAACTACGCCGAGCTGAAGGCATTTTTGCAGGAGCAGGGCGTTCCCTTCACCTCGGAGACGGATACCGAGGTGGTGGCCCAGCTGGTGGAGTACTTCTGCGAGCACGACGGGGTGGACATCCTGGAGGCGGTGGGCCGGTGCCTGCGCCGCATTGAGGGAGCCTACGCCCTGGGCATCCTTTGCTCCGACGCGCCGGACCAGCTCATCGCCGTGCGCAAGGACAGCCCGCTGATTCTGGGCTATGGCCAGGGCTGCTCCTTCCTGGCCAGCGACGTCACCGCTATCATCCGCCACACCCGCGAGGTGGGGTATATGGACGACGGCGAGGTGGCGGTGCTGACCAGGGACGGCATCCAGTGCTACAACCACCTGATGCAGCCCATCGAGAAGGAAATCTCCCACGTGGACTGGGAGATCGACGCGGCGGAAAAGGGCGGCTACGAGCACTTCATGTTCAAGGAGATCATGGAGCAGCCCGAGGCCCTGCGCCGGGCAATTTTCCCCCGGATCAGGGATGGTGAGGTCTTTTTGGAGGACTTCAAGCTCCCGGCGGATTACATCCGCAACATCCGGAAGATTTACATTGTGGCCTGCGGCTCCTCCTACCACGTGGGCATGATCGGCAAGTACAACTTAGAGCGCATCCTGCGCCGCCCGGTGGAGGTGGCCCTGGCCTCCGAATTCCGGTATATGGACCCCATCGTGGATGAGAGGACCCTGGTGGTCGTCATCAGCCAGTCCGGTGAGACCCTGGACACCATGGCCGCCCTGCGGGAGGCCAAGCGCCTGGGGGCCACCATCCTCTCCATCGTCAACGTGGTGGGTTCCTCCATCGCCCGGGAGTCCGACCAGGTGCTCTATACCTGGGCGGGGCCGGAGATCGCCGTAGCCACCACCAAGGCATATTCCACCCAGCTGGCGGTTTTGAACCTTCTGGGGCTGTATATGGCCCGGATTTTGGGCACCATGGAAGAAGCGGAGTACCGCGCCGTATTGGAGGAGATGCTCCTGCTGCCGGGGAAACTGGAAACCATCCTGGCGGACAAGGACGATATCCAGTACTATGCCAGCCAGTATTTCAACCACAACAGCGTGTTCTTCATCGGCCGCAATGTGGACTACGCCCTGGGGCTGGAGGGATCGCTGAAGCTGAAGGAGATCTCCTACATCCACTCCGAGGCCTACGCCTCCGGGGAGCTGAAGCACGGCACCATCAGCCTCATCGAGGAGGGCACGCTGGTGGTGGCCCTGGGCACCTATGGGAAGCTCTTTGACAAGGCGATGAGCAACATCGTGGAGGTGAAGGCCCGGGGCGGCGACGTGCTGGCCCTGACCACAGAAAACCACGGCCAGGAGATGGCGAAGACGGCAAACGCTGTCATCACCATCCCGGAGACACACCCCCTGTTGCTGCCCTCCCTGGGGGTGGTGCCCCTGCAGCTGTTCGCCTACTATGTGGCCCTGATGCGGGGCTGCGATATCGATAAGCCCCGGAATCTGGCAAAGTCCGTCACCGTGGAATAATTTTACGAGGCCACATAGGCCGCGCCGAATGGCGCGTACAAGAGTTTTGCGAAGCAAAACCTTGGCGCAAGGGGCAATTCACTTGCCCCGCGCAAGTGAAATCGGCTGAGGGGCCCCCGGCGGGCCTCTGCCCGCCGGGGGGCGGCCCTGATGCGGGGCTGCGATATCGATAAGCCCCGGAATCTGGCAAAGTCTGTCACCGTGGAATGATCTCCACGGGGCCTCATAGCCCGCGCCAAATGGCGCGTGTACTGTGACAGAAGCCCCCGCCTGTGTGATGCACCCGTAGCGTCACACAGGCGGGGGCTTTCTTTTGGTGAGGCGGGCTGGCTGAGGGGCGGAAGGTGCCCTGTCCGTGAAAAGGAATGCTGCCCTACCCACTCTCTTGAATATATAACAGAATATAAATTCTGTCGCATATATCCTGCCGTGGAAATGCTTGGGATTTTCTTCTTTTATACCCTGCAAATTATGCGGGAAAATCCGTATTACTACTTGAAAATAGAGACTACAGATGATAGAATGCAGACGTATGAGATGTGAAGCCATGATTGCCAATTTATTAATTACAGAATAATCATTCTGTAATAATAAGGAGAGGGGGAAACTCACTGCGGCCACGTCCTGGGCCGCCGGGCAGTTGACGGCAGGCAGCGATCTTGTATGAACATAATTTGGGAGGTAATCATTGCATGAAACGACGGATCTTGAGCGTATTGCTGGCGTTGTGCCTGGTCGTGGGCCTGCTGCCCGCAACAGCGCTGGCGGAAGAAGCGGCTACTTATGAAGAATGGACTAATGACACTTCACTGCCCACAACCGGTACATACAAATTGATGACAGATGTCACTGTGGCGAAGGAGACAACTGTTGGCAGTTGGGCCAGCACTCGTCCAGAAACGCCGGCAAAAACGTTGGTACTGGACTTGAACGGGCACACCATCACAGCTTCAGGCGGACAGGCGTTTTTTATTCAGGTGTCTGGCGGCCTTACCATTGAGGACAGTGTGGGCACTGGCAAGATTACCAATGCCGGTGCTGGCACGATGAAAACTCTGCTTCAGGTGAACGGCGGTGCATTTACACTCGCTGGCGGCACGCTGGAGAACACAACCAGTAGCGGCTATGCGCTGTTTGTTAACAGTAGCTCGGTAGCCACGATGACCGGCGGTGAGGTGAAGAACTCCGTAAACGGCGGCAAAGCGGTCTATGTGAATGGTAACGCGGGCGTATTTGAGATGACCGGCGGTAGCGTCGTACAAGAGGGCAGCTACGGCTCGGATTCAGCCATCTATGCCAATAATACCGCTAAGTCTGTGACGATTTCTGGCGGCAGTATCACGTCCAATGCCAAGGGTGTGGAAGCTTACTTTACACCCGTTACCGTGACCGGAGGCACGATCGATGCGGCAACGTACGCATTCCATACAAGAAATACAACTATTCCGGAAACCAGTACTGTGGAGGTGAAAGCGGGAACGGCCGCGTTCTATACCCTCAGCAACTCTGAGAACACCGTTGCGGCAGGCAGTTTTGATGCCCCTGTGCTTCTTAAAGAATATACTGCTCAAGAAAGCGGCAAGGCCGTTACTGTCTCTGGTGGGACCTTCACTGAGCCGGTATCCAAGGAGTATTGTGCCGAGAGCTATGCTTCTATCATCCAGGCCGACGGCTCCATCATTGTTGCCGTGCCGACTGACAGCATGATTGAGAATGACGACGGTACCTACTACGCCGACGATACCGCCGCTGCAGCCAACAACGAAGCCAAAATCGGCGACACCTACTACGCCACCCTGGCTGCCGCTGTCGAAGCATCCAAAACCAGCGAGGACAAGACCATCACTTTGACCAAGGACGTCGCTGTTACCAGCAAGGTCGTTCTCCCTGCTGGTGTGACCCTGGACGGCGGCAATCATAAAATCAGCGCTGCTGGCACCTGGACGACAGCTGACCATGTGCTGGAGGTCGCAAATGCCAGCGAAAGCACGACCACCATTAAAAATATTACGGTGGAGGGCAGCAAAAAGTCCGGCATCCATGCCTATATGAGCAGCGAGGTCGTTCTTGAGAATGTCACAGTCAATGGCAGCGCCAATGCCGCCCTGATTGTCAACGGCGGCAAAGTCACCGCCACCAACCTGAACACCTCCGGCAATGCCTGGGGCGCTGTCAACGTGGACAAGGGCGGCAACTTCACCCTGAACAGCGGCAATCTGACGGAAAACGCCCAGATTTGGAGCGAGGATGCCGCACAGGCGAGTGGCAGTGAGATTACTGCTCCTGGCATGACCGAGGTTACAGTGAACAAGGCCGGCGCATCGGCAGACGACGTCAAGACCCACTACACCACGGACATTACCAAGCTGGGGGAGGCTTACAACGCCACCACCAAGACCGTGTATGACACTGTAGAGCGTGCCCTGAATGCCGCTCAGTCCAGTGAAACCGTCCAGGTCATTAATGATGCCACGCTGGATACCGCCAGCGAGACTACCATCAAAGAAGGCGTCATCCTGGTGGTCAACTCCGGCGTGACCCTGAACACCAGCGACAAGCTGACCAACAACGGAACCATCCAGAACAACGGCACCATTATCGGTACTGTGACCGAAGGCAGTAATACAGTGACCTATGTGACCGTCAGCTTCTATGAGTCCGATACGGCCACGGTCACGACCTCCTATCAGGTCAAGTCCGGCGACTATATCACCCTGCCTTCCGCTTCCCAGGCTGGCTATATCCTTGCTGGCTGGGCTTTTGGAACGCCCAACGGGAACCTTTACTCGGTGGGTGCCAGCGTGCAGATCTCTAGTGATTGCGCATTCTATGCAGTGTGGCAGGCGATCTACTATCCCCCTGTTGTTCCCACCAACCCCAGCAAGCCCACCACTCCCGAGGAGCCCGACGAGCCGGATACCTGGGTGAACCCCTACGTGGACGTGTCCGTGCTGGATTGGTTCTATGACGAGGTGGCCTATGTGTCCGCCAAGGGCCTGATGACCGGCACCACAGCCACCACCTTCCTGCCCAATGCCGACACCAGCCGGGCCATGATCTGGACGGTGCTGGGCCGCATGGCGGGCGAGAATGTGGAGGGCGGCAGCCCCTGGTACGCCGCGGCCCAGGCTTGGGCCGTCAGCGCCGGAGTGTCTGACGGCACGGAGCCCAACAGCGCAATCACCCGTGAGCAGCTGGTGACGATGCTGTACCGCCAGGCGGGTTCTCCTGAAGTCGGCGTATCCGAGCTGGCACGGCTGGGTCAGTTCACCGACGGCGAGAGCGTCAGCGACTGGGCGGAGGAGGCCATGGCCTGGGCGGTGTCCAACGGCATCCTCACCGGCGACGGCGACATGCTGAAGCCCCAGGGCAGCGC
>CABKMV010000089.1 GCA_902373635.1 uncultured Oscillospiraceae bacterium | reverse complement strand
GCCCTTTTGGTACTTTTCCGGCAAGGGAAAAGTACAACCAGTTCCGACAGGGGAAAAGTACAGAAAAACTATTTCCACTCCCGTGGGCTGCAGCCATAGGCGGCGCGGAAGGCCCGGAGGAAGGCGGAGTAATCCCCAAACCCAGCGTCCTCCGCCGCCTTCAGCACGGGGACGCCCCGGCGGATCTGCCCGGAGGCCTGCTGCAGCCGCTTCTGCCGGATATACTGGTGGACCGTACAGCCATAGACCTCCTTGAAGCGGTGCATCAGGTAGTACCGGCTGAGGAAGAACCTCCCGGCCAGGCGGTCAATGGTCAGCTCCTCGTCCAGGTGTTCCCGGATATAGTGCGTGACCTCCTCCATTTTGGGGTCGAAGCGGTAGGAGACCGTCTCAGCGCCTGCAGGCGCGGCCAGCACGTCCCGGTTCAGCGCGATCATCAGCTGGAGGACCAGGGTGTCGGCCAGGAGCCCGGCGGCAAATCCATCGCTGCGGCCCGCCTGCTCGATCCGGGCAAAAAGCTCCCGGTACCGCTCCCGGCCCTCCCCCCTGGGGCGGCAGAGGTGGAACGCCCGCTCCTCCGTCAGCCGGAAGCACCCGTCCAGGGCCGCCCCCTCCGTGCTGAACCGGGAGAGAAATTCCCGGTTGATCCACAGCACGATCCGCTCGTAGGGCTCCGCGGGGTCGATGACCGGCAGATGGATCATATTGCGGCTGACCAGGAGGATATCCATGGGCTGGAGCAGATAGCTCTTTCCCTCAATATGATAGGCCGCCCTTCCGGAGAGCAGGCACACCAGCTTGTCAAACTCGTGGTAGTGGTACTCCAGCTTGATCTCCCGGTCATCCCGCAGGTGGAACAGCCGGTAGTCCTCGTAGAGATAGCCCCGTTTGCCCACCTCGCTTCTGTCCAGCACAGCCCTCCACCTCACTTTTTGCAGGATAAATCCCATATATCCCTATCATATCATGTATTCCGGGTGGAAACAAGCACTTCTTGCCACGGGCCGGGAGAAGGCCAAGAGAAAAAGAGAGGCGCCGTTAACGGCGCCTCTCTGAGATACTTCAGGCTGTTTCTGCTATGTAGCTTACTCCCCCATGGGCGCGCCGCAGTGGGGGCAGAACTTGGAATCGCTGATCTTGCCGCAGACAGGGCACACCGTACCGGCGGGCTCGGCGGCCTCGCCGGCGGCCTCCGCGTTCTCAGCGCTCTCCCTGCTGGCCTGCAGCTGGGCGATCTTCTCCTGGGACGCCCTCACCGCCGCCACCACATCGGCGATCCCCTCGGGGATATCCTCCGTGTGCTCGCAGACAAACCACTGGCCAATGGCGCGGTAATTTTTATCCAGTTCCCGCTTCTCCGCGATAATGGCGGCGGAGATCTTAGCGGAATCAGCGGCCTCCTTGGCCTTCTCCGTGGCCGTCATGGCAACAGACTTCGCCTTTTGGGTCAGATCATCAAAAAAACTCATGATGCTCTCCTTTCAAAGATAAAGTAGATTCTTTTCCCGTCCCCCTTGTTTCTCTTTTGATTATATCCCCGATCAAAGACAACTGCAAGCAGATTTTCTGCTGCCGCGCAAAATTATCCCTATGCTTTTTGGGGATTCTATGGTAAACTATACGTAAACTGTCATTTCAGGAGATTTGGGAGGCGCTGTTTATGGCTATTGTATCCGAATTTTTTTTCCCCTCCAGCGATCAGAAGACGCTGATCCACGTCAACCAGTGGACTCCGGTGGACCGCCCCATCGTGGGCGTCGTCCAGATCGCCCACGGCGTGGCGGAATACGGCGGTCGGTACGCACCCTTTGCCCAGTACCTGTGCGGCCACGGCTTTGTGGTGGTGGCAAACGACCATCTGGGACACGGTCAGTCCGTCATTGAGGGCTGCCCCATGGTCTACCTGGGTGAAAAGGACGGCTGGTGGCATGTGGTGGACGATATAGAGGAGCTGCGCCGGCGCACCGCCCAGGTGTTCCCCGGCAAGCCCTACTTCCTCTTCGGCCACTCTATGGGCTCCTTCCTGTCCCGGACCCACCTCATCCGCTACCCGGGCAGGCTGGACGGCTGCGTCCTCTGCGGCACCGGGCACCAGTCCCCCGCCATGATCGCCGGCGGCAAGCTCATTGCCGACCGGGAGATCAAACGCCTGGGCAGGAAGGCATACAGCGTCAAGGCGGATCAGCTGGCCTTCGGCGCTTACAACAAGCGTTTTTCCCCCACCCGCACCAAGTTCGACTGGGTTTCCGCCAGCGAGGCCAATGTGGATGCCTACATCGCGGATCCGCTGTGCGGCGGCGACACCACGCTGGGGCTGTTCCGGGACATGCTGGACGGGCTGAGTTTCATCACCAGGCAGTCCAACATCAACAAGATGGACAAGGAGCTGCCGGTATTTTTCATCGCCGGGGACCAGGACCCGGTGGGCGACATGGGGAAGGGCGTGCAAAAAGCTTACGGCTGCTTCCAAAAGGCGGGGCTGCGGGATGTGAGTATCAAGCTCTACCACGGCCTGCGCCATGAGATCCTCAACGAGGCCTCGAAACAGTACGTCTACCGGGATGTGCTGGACTGGCTGGAGGCCCGGACCTGAGCCAGGACGGCGGGGAGCGTCAGCATCTCCGTATCACGGTACTGCCGCAGCAGCGCGCCGGTAAGCACGCAGTCCGCCGCCAGCGCCAGCCAGACCCCATAGGTGACAGCCGCCGGTATCCTATCCACCAGACGTGCCGGCAGGGGCTGCACCCACCGCAGCGCCGTGGCGGACAGGATCCCCCACACCAGGGCAAACTGTGGGCAGACCCTCCCCAGGAGGTTCCCGCGCAGCTGGCCGTAGTCCCAAAATTGTACCCGGAACGCCTTGTCGTAGAACAGATGGACCAGATATTCCACGGCGGTGCACAGCAAACCGCCCAGCACCGCCAGAACCGGGAAGGGCATATCGGCGGGCACCAGGGCCAGCACCGCCGCCATGGCAAGGCCGTAAACAGGGCACAGCGGCAGCAGCAGGAAGCATTTGCGGACCTGCCGCTGCGAGCGGATGGCGCGGGCAAAAAGCTTTTCCAGGCAGTAGCCCAGGAAACTATAGAAGAGAACATACCAAAACCATCGGGCCATAGGGACGCTCCTTTTGCATTGATACCGGTAGCATCCCCGTCCGGCGGAAGATTATGCGGAGGAGGCGTCATATGGCGGACAGCTGGGAAGCTCTGAAGGCGGAATGCGCCCGGTGCCGGGAGTGCGCCCTGTGCCAGACCCGGCACAGCGTGGTCTTTGGCGTTGGCAACCCCAGATCGGAAATTTTATTGGTGGGCGAGGGCCCCGGGGCCAACGAGGATGCGCAGGGCGTCCCCTTTGTGGGGAAGGCGGGCCAGCTGCTGGATGATATGCTGGCCATTATCGGCCTGGACCGTACCAAGCTCTATATCACCAACATTGTCAAGTGCCGCCCTCCGGAAAACCGGGACCCCCTGAATGTGGAGCAGGACGCCTGTATCGGCTACCTCCACCGCCAGATCGCCCTGATCCAGCCCAAGATCCTGGTCTGCCTGGGGCGGATCGCCGCCACGCGGCTGATCAGCGAGAAATTCCGCATCACCAAGGAGCACGGCGTCTGGTACGACGCGGGCGGGATACGGCGGATGGCTATCTATCACCCCTCCGCCCTGCTGCGGGACCCCTCCAAACGACCGGAAGCCTTTGACGATCTGAAGATCCTCCAGCGGGAGATCCAGCGGATCTGCACCAGCACGGAGCTGAACCGGCCCTGGGAGGGCTGACCGGCTTGTTTGTCGAATTACCTAAAATGGGCGCCGAATTTTCGGTGCCCATTTTCTGCCTTCCGCCCTTGTGGCAAACCACAAGATGTAGTATACTAATGTAGATTTGTGGAAAGCGCGAGGGAGAAAAAACATGGCCAAAATCGGTTTTGACAACCAAAAATATATTGAAACACAGTCCGCCCACATCCGGGAGCGGATCGCCCAGTTCGGCGGCAAGCTGTATCTGGAGTTCGGCGGCAAGCTCTTTGACGATTACCACGCCTCCCGGGTACTGCCGGGGTTCGAGCCGGACAGCAAGATCCGGATGCTCCAGCAGCTGCGGGACGATGTGGAGATCGTGGTCGCCATCTGCGCCGGGGACATTGAGAAGAACAAGGTCCGGGGCGATCTGGGCATCCCCTATGAGGAGGATGTGCTGCGGCTGATCGATATCTTCCGGGGCATGGACCTGTATGTGGGCAGCGTGGTGGTGACGCAGTACAACGGCCAGTCCGCCGCCGATGCCTTCATCCGGCGTCTGACCGCCCTGGGCGTCCGGACCTACAAGCACTATCCCATCCCCGGATATCCCCACAACATCGAGCTCATCGTCAGCGACGAGGGATACGGACGCAACGACTATATCGAAACCAGCCGCCCATTGGTGGTCGTCACGGCCCCCGGCCCAGGCAGCGGCAAGATGGCCACCTGCCTCAGCCAGCTCTACCACGAGCATAAACGGGGCGTGAAGGCCGGCTACGCCAAGTTCGAGACGTTCCCCATCTGGAACCTGCCTTTGAAGCACCCGGTGAACCTGGCCTACGAGGCCGCCACGGCGGATCTCAGTGACGTGAACATGATCGACCCCTTCCATCTGGAGGCCTACGGCGTCACCACCGTCAACTACAACCGGGACGTGGAGGTGTTCCCCGTACTGCGCACCATCTTCGAGAACATCCTGGGCGAGTGCCCCTACAAATCCCCAACGGACATGGGCGTCAACATGGTGGGCAGCTGCATCACCGATGACGAGGTCTGCCGGGACGCCTCCCACATGGAGATTCTGCGGCGGTACTACACCGCCCTCACCGACCGGCTCCAGGGCAGAGTGGACGACGAACTGGTGTACAAGCTGGAGCTGCTGATGAAGCAGGCCGGCGTCACGGCGGCCATTTTTCCCGCGGTGGCCGCGTCTCTGGCCCGCGAGCAGGAGACAGGCGCCCCTGCCGGCGCCATGGTGCTGCCGGACGGCCGGGTCGTCACAGGAAAGACCTCCGACCTGCTGGGGGCCTCCGCGGCCCTGCTGCTCAACGCGCTGAAGGCCCTGGGCGGCATCAGCCAGAACCTGGACCTGATCGCTACCCAGGTGCTGGAACCCATCTGCCGGCTGAAAACCGGCAGCCTGGGCAACAAGAACCCCCGCCTCCACAGCGACGAGGTGCTCATCGCCCTGTGCGTCAGCGCCCTGACCAACCCCATCGCCGCGCTGGCCCAGGAGCAGCTCCCCAAACTCCGGGGCTGCGACGCCCACTTTACCGTGGTGCTCAGCGATGTGGATGAGAAGCTGTACCGCCGCCTGGGGATCCATGTCAGCTACGAGGCCAAATACGAGCGCCAGCGGCTGTATTTCAAATAAGCCGCGCAGACAAGAGACGAACAGGGGGGCCGGGCGGAGAAGCCAGGCCCCCTTCCCATCCCATAAGAAAGGAACAACTATGGAAACCATCATTCAGATCCTCGCCCGGGAGCTCTCCGAGACGGAGCAGCATGTAGAAAACGTGGTAAACCTGCTGGACGAGGGCAACACCATCCCCTTCATCGCCCGCTACCGGAAAGAGCTCCACGGCTCCATGGACGACACCGCCCTGCGCACCCTGGAGGAGCGGCTGCAGTACCTCAGGAACCTGGAAAAGCGCCGGGAGGAGGTCAAAAACGCCATTGAGGGCCAGGGCAAGCTGACAGAGGAGCTCTCCGCCGCCATTGACGGGGCCGCCACGCTGGCTGAGGTGGAGGATCTCTACCGCCCCTACAAGCAGAAGCGGCGCACCCGCGCCACCATGGCCCGGGAAAAGGGGCTGGCGCCCCTGGCGGAGCTTCTCTTCGCCCAGGGGCGGGACTGCCCCGATCCCCTGGAGGCGGCCGCGGCGTATATCGATCCCGAAAAGGGCGTGGAAACCGCCGGGGACGCCCTCCAGGGCGCCAGCGACATCATCGCCGAGCAGATCTCCGACGACGCATCTATCCGCAAATCCCTTCGTGAGCTGATGCTGCGCCAGAGCATGCTGGAGACCGCCGCAGCCAAGGAGGAGGACAGCGTCTATCGGCTGTACTACGACTTTAAACAGCCTGTGGCCAGGCTCCAGGGCCACCAGGTGCTGGCTATCAACCGGGGCGAGCGGGAGGAATTTTTGAAGGTCAGCGTCCTCACCGACCGGGACGCGGCCATGGTCCTGCTGCGCCGGGCGGTGGTGCGTCCCGGCTCCCGGGCCATGGAGTTTGTCAAATCCGCTGCCGAGGACGCCTATGACCGCCTCCTGTACCCCTCCCTGGAGCGGGAGATCCGCAGCATGCTCACCGAGAGGGCCAACGAGGGCGCCATCGGCCAGTTTGCCCTGAACCTCCGGCCCCTGCTGATGCAGCCGCCGGTGAAGGGGCATGTGACCATGGGCCTGGACCCCGGCTACCGCATGGGGTGCAAGGTGGCGGTGGTAGACGGCACCGGAAAGGTGCTGGACACCACGGTGGTCTATCCCACCCATGGGGAGCGGAAGAAGCGGGAGTGTATCGAGGAACTGAAGAAGCTCATCCGCCGCCACGGCGTCACCCACATCGCCATTGGCAACGGCACCGCTTCCCGGGAGACGGAACGGATGGCGGTAGAGCTGATCGGAGAGATCGGCGGCGGCGTCAGCTACATGATCGTCAACGAGGCCGGGGCTTCGGTCTACTCCGCCAGCCCCCTGGCCGCCGAGGAGTTCCCGGAATACGATGTGAACCTGCGCTCCGCCGTGTCCATCGCCCGGCGGCTCCAGGACCCCCTGGCGGAGCTGGTGAAGATCGACCCCAAGTCCATCGGTGTGGGGCAGTACCAGCACGACATGCCTCCCAAGCAGCTGGACGAGGCCCTGGGCGGCGTGGTGGAGGACTGCGTCAACTCCGTGGGGGTAGATGTGAACACCGCCTCCCCCTCCCTGCTCCAGCATGTGGCGGGGCTCAACGCCGCCACCGCTAAAAATGTGGTGAAGTACCGGGAGGAAAACGGCGCCTTTACCTCCCGCAGACAGATCTTGAAGGTGCCCAAGCTGGGGCCCAAGGCCTTTGAGCAGTGCGCGGGCTTTTTGCGGGTGCCGGAGAGCAAGGCGGTGCTGGACAACACCGCCGTCCACCCGGAGAGCTACGCCGCGGCGGAGAAGCTGCTGGAACTGACCGGCCACACCATGGCGGATGTGGCATCGGGAAAGCTGGGCGACCTGGACGGAAGGATCAAGGCCCTGGGGGCGGAGAAGCTGGCGGAGGAATGCGGCGTGGGCGTCCCCACCCTGCTGGACGTGGCAAAGGAGCTGCAGAAACCCGGCCGGGACCCCCGGGACGAGCTGCCGCCCCCCATCCTCCGCACCGACGTGCTGGAGATCAAGGACTTAAAGCCCGGCATGGTGCTCACAGGCACGGTGCGCAATGTCATTGACTTCGGCGTGTTTGTGGATATCGGCGTCCATCAGGACGGCCTGGTCCATGTCTCCCAGATCTCCGACAAATTCCTCAGGCACCCCTCCGAGGCTGTCAGCGTGGGCGATATCGTCAAGGTCGTGGTCCTGGAAGCGGATGAAAAGAAAAAACGCATTTCCCTGTCCATGAAGCAGGCCCGCTGAAGTTTCTATCTTCTGTACTTTTCCCCTGTCGGAACTGGTTGTACTTTTCCCTTGCCGGAAAAGTACCAAAAGGGCACTCAAGGGGGCGACCCCCTTGAGAATCCCCCTCATGTTTTTATTTATTGACGCAACGGCGGGGTCTGGTCTTGTCTACCGGTGGTGCATACCTGTGACAACGATAGGCGAAGCGGCTAACCGAATGGTGTTCTAACGGACGATCCATAGGCCCTGGTGTGCGGCGTACAGCCCCATAGTTTCCATCTGCTGTGCAACTTTCCCCCCTTTTGTGTGAAACTATAGATAGTTTTGCACAGAAGGGGGATTTTTCTATGTCCAGA
>CABKMV010000088.1 GCA_902373635.1 uncultured Oscillospiraceae bacterium | reverse complement strand
GTGCTGGAGGGCTCCATCCCCTCCCCCGCCAATCCTCCCGCCGGCTGTAAGTTCCACACCCGCTGCGCCCACTGCATGGAGCGGTGCAAGGTGGAGACGCCTGTCCAGCGCGAGGTGGAGCCCGGCCACTATGTGGTCTGCCACCTGTACGACAAGTAATGGTGAGAAAAAAGAGAACCTACGAGGACGACGACGGCCGTACCATTGCGGATATGAGCGGCGTTAGCCGCCCCTCCCTGTTCCTCCCCCGGCGTGCGGAGGAGGACGCGCCGTCCCCGTCCCCCCGGCCCTCAGAGGAGCGGCCCGAGTGGGAACAGGCCCCCATCTCCCGCGAGGAGCGCCGGATGTATATCCTGGGCGCTCTGAAGGCCGCGCTGCTGATCGCGTTCGCCTTCATCGGCGGCCTTGGGATCGTCATCCTGCTGATGGTGCTTTTCTGGAACTGAAAAAACTCCCCTTTGGATCGTTCCCGATCCCAAAGGGGAGTTTTTCTCTCCAAAACGGCGTCCCGCCGTCCTATTTATTCCTTTCCAGCCCGCTCCAGGAGCGCCCGCAGGCTGTCCTGGAGATGGTTGAGGTTGATGGGCAGCTGTTCCACTGTGACGTCCAGCTTCCTCAGCTCGCTGGCCATATGGCCGGCAACGGCGCGGAAGGAGTCCACCAGGGCGTCGCACTCTTTGGCTGCGGCGGCGATCTCCTCCTCCGTCTGCCGGCGGAGCGCTTGGGCCCCGGTCTGGGCCTCCGACACAATGGCGGCCGCTCTCGCCTCCGCCTCCCGGACGGTGGCGGCAGCCTGCGCTTCGGCCTGTGTCTGGGTGATGCGGGCCTTTTCTCCCGCGTCGGCCAGCAGGGCCTCGCTCCTCTGGCGGGCCTCCAGCTCCAGCTGGGCGATCTTCTCCTTCTCCTGGCGGAAGCCGGACACCTGCTCCTCCAGCTCCTGGACCCGATGGAACAACTTCTGGTTCTCCCCGGTCAGCTCCCGGATGGTCTCATCCCGCTGGGCCACGTCAGAGCGGAAGGACTCCTTTGCCGCGGCCTGGGCGTCCCAGTTGTTCTTCGCGTGGTTGTAGCGCAGCGTCATATCCGTCAGCTGTTTGGAAAACTCCTCCCGCTCCTGGGAGCAGGACGCCAGCTCCTGGCGGAGGGTCTCCCACTCCTCCTGCAGCTGCGCCGCCTGTTTCTCCAGGCGCGATGCGTTCTCCGCCGCTTCCTTCTGCGTCTTCTCGATATATGCCATCACATCCTGGCGGTTAAAGCCGCCCAGGGCGCTGCGAAAAAATTGATTGTCCACTTTCATCCCACCTATTCCATGGTTTTATCCTACTCTACCACAAAAATCGCCCCATGACAACTGATTTTTCATCCATAGGGAGGGGGAGGCAGCTTTTGCTGCCTCCCCCTCCCTATGGACGCCGGAAAACGCGCGCAGATCGGAAAGTGGTGCGAAAGCAGCGGGATGCTATACGGCGTACTGGCTGGTATAGAGCTGGTAATAAAAGCCGCGCTTCTCCAGCAGCTCCCGGTGCCTCCCCTGCTCCACGATCCGCCCCTCGTTCAGCACCAGGATCACGTCCGCGTCCACAATGGTACTGAGGCGGTGGGCAATGATAAAGGATGTGCGCCCCCGCATCAGCTTGTCCATGGCCTTCTGGATGAAGATCTCCGTGCGCGTGTCCACATTGGAGGTGGCCTCGTCCAGGATCAGCAGCTTCCGGTCCGCCAGCAGGGCCCGGGCGATGGTCAGCAGCTGCTTCTGCCCGCCGGAGACGGTGATGTTGTCCTCCCCGATGACGGTGTCGTAGCCCTTGGGGAGGGTGCGGATAAAGTGGTCGCAGTAGGCCTCGTCGCAGGCCCGCATAATCTCTTCCCTGGTGGCGTCCGGCCGGCCATAGGCCACATTCTCCGCGATAGTGCCGCCGAAGAGCCAGGTATCCTGGAGCACCATGGCGAAGAGGGCCCGGCTGGAATCCCTGGAGAGGCCGGCGAGGTCATGGCCGTCGATGAGGATCCTGCCCTCGTCCACATCATAAAACCGCATCAGCAGGTTCACGATGGTGGTCTTGCCTGCCCCGGTGGGGCCCACGATGGCCACCTTCTGCCCCGGCTCCACCCGGATATTCAGGTCCTGGATCAGGGGCTGCGCCTTGTCATAGGAGAAGGAGACGTTCTGGAACTCCACGCGGCCCGTGACCTCCTCCGGGTCGATCCGGCCGGGGATAGGCTGCTCCTCCTCCCGGTCCAGCAGGCTGAACACCCTTCCCGCCGCGGCGGTGGCGTGCTGGATATTGGACATGCCGTTGGCGATCTGCTCCAGCGGCGAGGCGATCTGGCGGGCGAAGAGGACAATGGTCATCACCGTTCCCACGCTGACGCCCTGATAGACGATGAGCCAGCCTCCCAGCAGGTTGATGAGGATATAGGCCGCGGCGTTGGAGAAGGAGATCACCGGCTGGACCACGCTGCCCAGAAAATTGGCCCGCGCCTCCGCCTTCTCCTGCAGGCGGTTGACCGCCTCGTGGCGGGCCCTTCCCTGTTCCTCCAGGTTGTACGCCTTGGTGGTGGCGTAGTTGGTGTAGCTCTCCTCCACCACGGAGTAGAGCCGGCCGCTCTGCTTGTGCATCTCCCGGAAATAGCCGCTGCTCCTCTCCGCCAGCAGGGAGCTGAGCTTGATGGAGAGGGGCATGAGCACGATGACCAGCAGCGCCAGCCGCCAGTCCTCCAGCAGCATCACCACAGCAATGGCAGCGATCTGCAGGAAGCCGCTCATCATGGTGTCGATGATTTCGTGGACTGTGTTCCCCATGCGGGAGACGTCGTCCGTCATGCGCTGGAGGATCTCCCCCACAGGCGTGCTGTCGATAAAGCTGACCGGCAGGCGCTGGAGCTTATCAGAGATCATGATCCGCAGGTTGCAGGTGAAGTGGCGGCTGACCACCTGGTTGAGCAGCAGCATCTTAAAATAGGTGAACAGGCTGTGGACCGCGTAGACCCCCAGCAGGGCCAGCAGCCCTGGCGCCAGGGCCGCCGTCAGGCTGTATCCCGCCTGTCCGCTGGGCATCGCCCAGTAGTCATAGAGCTGCTGCACCAGCTGCCCCAGCAGCTTCGGCCCCGCCAAGGCGCAGGCGATAACCACCAGGGCCAGCAGGCATGCCAGCAGCAGCCACCAGCGGATGGGCTTCGCGCTTTGCAGAATGCGCAGGATGACCCGCCGGTTCTCCGCCCGGAGGGCCTTCTTCTCTTTTTTCCCGCTCACAGGCGCTCACCTCCCGTCTGGGAGGCGTAGATCTCCCGGTAGATGGTACAGCGCTCCAGCAGCTCCTGGTGCTTCCCGCTGTCCACGATCCGCCCCCGGTCCATGACAAAGATGCAGTCTGAGTCCATGGCGGACGTGACCCGTTGAGTGATGGTGATGCGGGTGCGGCCCGCCATTTTGACGTTCAGCTCCTCCCGCAGGCGGGCCTCGGTGAGGAAGTCCAGTGCGGAGAAGCTGTCGTCAAAGAGATAGATAGGGGCGTTTTTCAGCACGGCCCGGGCGATGGAGAGCCGCTGCTTCTGTCCGCCGGACAGGTTCTTTCCCGCCTGGGCCAGCTCGTAGTCATAGCCGTCCTCCAGCGTCTCGATGAAATCCCCGATCTGCGCGATGCGGGCCGCCTCCCGCACCGCCTCCTCGCTGGCGTCCGGATCGCCCATCATCAGGTTCTCCCGGACGGTGCCGCTGTAGATAGCAGTCTTCTGCAGCACAGCGCTGATATTGCGCCGGATGGTGCGGGCCCCCCACTCTTCGGCGTCCACGCCGTCAAAGCGGATCGCCCCTTCGGTGGGGGCGCGGAAGGCCAGCAGCAGCTGGACCAGGGTGCTCTTGCCGCTGCCTGTGCCGCCAATGATAGACACCTTCTGCCCGGCCCTGATGTGGAAGCTGACGTCCCCCACGGCGGGCTCGTCGGCGTCCTCATAGCGGAACGTCACATGGTCGAAAACGATATCGCCCTGGAAAACCGCCTCCCGTTCCTCCCGGTCCTCCATGCTCCCGGCGCCCGTCACCTGGGCGATCCGGCCCGCGGCTACCTTGGCGTGGGGGTACATGACGATGGCAAAGGCCGCCATGACCACGCCGTTCATCACAAGGCTGATATACTGGACGATGGCAAAGATATCGCCGGCGCTGGGGCTGCCCATCGCCTCCATCCTGGCCCCGCCGATGTACACGATAAATACGGCGGCGGCATTGAAGATGAACAGCGCCAGGGGCGAGACGGCCCCCATGCTGGTATTGGCCCTGATGATGTTCTCCGCCATGACGCGGATGGATGCGGCAATGCGGGCCTGCTCGTGGGGCTCCTTGTTGAAGGCCCGGATCACGCGGATGCCCCACAGCCTCTCCCGTATGATGTCGTTCTGCTTGTCGATGTAGTCGTCGGACTTCTTCCACAGCGGGTCGATCTTCCGGCCAATCACCACCACCGCCACAAAAATGAGAGGCACAAAGCACAGGAGGATCAGGGCCAGGGCCGCATCCTTGCTCAGCGCCAGCAAGACGCCGCCCAGAAACAGCACAGGGATGGTGACGATGGTGCCGGAGAGCATGGAAGCCACCCAGGACACGGTCTCGATATCGTGGGTGGAGCGTGTCACCAGGGCGGCGGTACCCAGGGCGCCGAACTCCTCAAAGGTCAGAGTGTGGACCTTTTGAAAAATATCCCGGCGCATGTCCGCGGAAAAGGCGGCCACCACCTCAGCGCTGGTCTTTGTCCCCAGCAGCACCGCGGCCAGGCCGACCAGGGCCACAAGGAGCATCCAGCCGCAGCATTTGACGATGTACGGGAAATCGGCGTGATAAACGCCGTTATTGACGATGCTGCTCATGATCGTGGGCAGCATCAGGTTGCAGAGGGTGGACGCGGCGATCATCCCAATGGCCAGCGCCGCCTTCCCCCCATATGGCTTCAGATATCGCAAAACCTCTCTCATTTCTTCTCTTCCCACATATGTTCCTGGCATACGGGCCGGTCAGCCAAGCCCTTCCTCTGCTGGGGTCGGTCCGGCCCCGTCCCGAGCGCTGTTTTGACCAGTATACCATATTCGCCCGGCCGCTTCAAGGATATGTTGGGTCCCCTCCTCCGCGCAGTGCCGGGCGTCTCCGGAAGGAAAACGGGGGCTGCCAGGAGCGCCGCGCCCCATGGCGGCAGCCCTGGAGGTTGATTTCCCCCTGGCAGGTGTGGTATACTCAGGGCAGTTTTCAAAAGGTTTGACGCCAAAAGAGGTAAACATGGATCAGCAGCATGGACAAGGAAATATCCCTGAAAAGATGGCCCTATTCGCGCAGAGCGGCGCCGATCCGTCCCTCGTCCGGTTTTTTGAGGAGGCCCTGGACACAAGCGCCGCGCAGGGAACAGCCGCCCCTTCATCTGACGGCTGCTATCTGCAGATAGACGGGGCGGGACTTTCTCTTGTGGAGAATGGGCGCGTACTGCGCGGGGACTTCACAAAAATGCTGCCCAGGCTCATTCCCAACAACTTGAACCGCGAGCTTCTGGTGAAAGCGTGCAGAGGGAAGGGCATGCCGGGCCGCCTGAGCGCGGTGGACGCCACCGCGGGGCTGGGGGAAGACGCGTTCCTGCTTGCGGCGGCCGGCTTCCACGTGCAGCTGTATGAACGCAACCCTGTCATTGCCGCGCTCCTCTCCGACGCCCTCCGCCGGGGCTCCGGGCACCCTGCGCTGGCTCCCATCGTGTCCCGCATGCAGCTGCACAGGGAGGACAGCATCACGGCCCTGCCCCAGCTGCCCGTCCCCCCGGACGTCGTGGTCCTTGACCCCATGTTTCCAGGCCGGCAAAAGAGCGGGCTCATTAAGAAAAAATTTCAATTGCTGCATCAGCTTGAGCAGCCCTGTGACGAGGAAAACGCCCTGCTCCAGGCCGCGCTTTCCTGCGCCCCCCGAAGGATCGTCATCAAAAGGCCCCTGAAGGGGCCGTGCCTGGCGGGATACAAGCCCAGCTATACCCTCCAGGGAAGATCCATCCGCTACGACTGCATTGTCGTACCGGCCCAGGACCAGCGTCCCGGGCCCTGAACACAGCCGCCGCCTTTTGCAGAACAAAACGGCCCTCCGCAATGCGGCGATCGGCGCATGCCGCGATTTTGGGCGGAAGCAAAAGCGCGGAACACCGCTTGGCTGTTGACAGATGCGCCGGTTTCAGCCGTCAGGATCATCTTGCCTTTATTCGCGATTTCGACTGTAATTCCTGCCTCGGCGCCCTCATAAAAACATTGCCAGAATGAGATAAAAGGGAGCTGCGGTTTGCAGCTCCCTTTGCCGTAGGGCTGGCGGCGTTCCATCCTATTTCATGGACATAGATAAGTGAAATCCGAAAAGCCTTTAATTTCCGTTTGTGTTCCCACACCCGATATCTACCACCACCGAAACGTCAAAATAGTTTTTGAGATATTTATTACGGCTATTTTTACCCTCTGGTGAGAACACGAAATGCTTCCCAAAGCGCTTAAAATAAAGGATTTCTACGAGTCTTTCCTTTGTATCAACACAATAGTCTCCACATGGGCCGCTCTCGGGAACATATCCACCGCCTCCGCCCTCTTCAGGGCATATCCCAGCTGTGCGAAGCGCTTCACATCCCGTCCCAGTGTGCCGGGATCGCAGGAGATATAGACCACCCGGTCTGGAGCCATAGAGGCAATGGCTGCCACAACCTCCTCCCCCAGCCCCTTCCGGGGCGGGTCCACCACCACGACCTCCGGCCGGAGCTGCTCCGCAGCCAGGCGCGCGGCCGCGTCCCCCGCGTCGGCACAGAAAAACGTCACATTTTCGATCCCGTTTCTCCTGGCGTTCTCCCTGGCGTTTTCAACAGCCTCCGGCACGATCTCCGCGCCAATGACCTTCGCTGCCTTCCGGGCCAT
Organism: uncultured Oscillospiraceae bacterium; assembly: GCA_902373635.1. Lineage (GTDB taxonomy): Bacteria > Bacillota > Clostridia > Oscillospirales > Oscillospiraceae > Pelethomonas. The sequence goes on along the minus strand of CABKMV010000088.1, from coordinate 1,311 downwards.
TGTCAGGGTGATGGCGCCCGCGCCGCAGTAGAGCTCCAAAACCGTCTCCCGGCCGGTCAGATCTGCCAGCTCCACAGCCCTGCCGTACAACCGTTCCGCCTGGTCGTGATTCACCTGGTAGAAGGAGGGGATGGACAGCCGGAAGCGCAGGCCGCAGAGGGTGTCCTCCAAAGTATCCTCCCCCCACAGCGTGCGATAGCCGTCTCCTAAAATCACATTGGTCCGACGGGTGTTGACATTCAGCACCACGCCCACCGTATCCGGGCAGGCCGCCCGAATGCGCTCCACCAGCTCCCTTTCATGGGGCAGCTCTTTCCCATTGACGGCCAGGCACACAAGCGCCCGGCCCTCCCGGCTGGTACGGACATAGATATGGCGTAAAAGGCCGCGGCTGGTCCGCTCATCATAGGCGGGCACAGAAAAGGCCCTGAGATATCCCTCCACAGCCCGGGCCACGGCGCCCGCCTGGGGCGCCTGGAGCAGGCAGTCCGCCGCGGGAACAACCTCGTGGCTGCGGGCCCGGTAAAACCCGGCCTGGCCCTGGGGGCTGACAGGGAACTGGCTCTTATTGCGATAGAACTTGGTCGCCGCGCCGCCCAATATCTCCGTCACCTGGATATCAGCCCCGCCGATGCGCCGCAGACAGTCCTCCACATGCCGGCGCTTAGCCTCCAGCTCCTCCTCGTAGGACATATGGCGGAAGGCACAGCCGCCGCAGGCGGGATAGTGGGGGCAGTCGATCTCCCGGCGGGCCGGGGACCGCTCCAGGATCTCCTCCACCCGGGCAAAGGCGGTGTTCTTCAGTACCTTCAGGATGCGGACCACGCACACCTCGCCCCGGACGCCGCCGTGGACGAACACCACCCGCCCGTCGATCCTGGCCACCCCCAGCCCCTCAGAGGAGTAGCCGCTGATCGTCACCGTATGCAGTTGGTTTTTGCACAGCTCGTCCATGGGGTCTCCTTTACTTTGCCGCCAGTCAGGCGGCGGATATTTTTCGCCGCTTCCAGCGGCGGGAGAAATCTTTCCCTCGTCCTTCGGGCGAGGGATTTTCTTTTCGGTTGTTTTGTGGGTTCCCGCACCCACAGGCGGGGTACTTTTCAAGCGATTGAAAAGTACTCAACACTCGGCCTAAGAGCCGCCGCAATGCGGCGGTTGGCCTCGTATACCCTCAAGGGCACAGGCGCGCCCGCCTGCGGGCGGGTGAAACACACCCAAGGGGGCTGCGCCCCCTTGGAAATCCCCCCTCGCTTTCAGGGGTGTTTCGCGCCCCGGCGCGAGGCACTTTTTATCCGGATAAAAAGTGCCCAA
>CABKMV010000087.1 GCA_902373635.1 uncultured Oscillospiraceae bacterium | reverse complement strand
AAATAAATATGATAGGGAGTGCCCTATGCAATATAAAAGGGAAAAGAAAATTCTGTTTGGGATCTTTTTCAGCGTTATGGTTTTCTCCTGCGTGGTTTGCGATCCGGATTCTATCCTATGGGGAACGCTTCCGCCGTCCCCGGCGCCCTGCGCCATCTGCGGGACGGGGATGGTCTACCACGCGCCCTGCCTTGTGGACGTGTCCACCGGCGAGATGGGGGAGCTGCGGATCTACGACTACGACATGCCCGGCCAGGTGGCCCGGGAGCAGGCAGCGGGCTTTACCGGGTTGTCCGTCTGCGCGGGGTGCCTGGTCATCCGGGACCCCCAGGCCCAGACCTGCCGGGCGGCGCTGCCGTACAAGGAGGGGGAGGTGGACGCCTCCCGCTTCTGTAAAAGGTGTCGAAAAATTTTGGAAGAGGTGAGCACCGGCTATGTTCTCCTGGACCTGCTGGATCCGGAGAGCATCCGGGCCTATCCTGTTTTTCCCGGCGCGTCCTATTCCATCCGTGACTATGCCGTTGTTATCGCGGACTCCGTGTCCTGCCTGACTGTGCAGATATCCTCCCACTTGTTTCCGCGGCTGTCCGGGCCTGCTTCGCGCGGCTGAAAAAATCGGGATGTTCATAATTTGTTTACAGCGATTTCATGATTTCTTCTTAAACCTTTAGTAAGATACAATCAGCAAAGGGGTAAAACCCAATGCGATTTCTCCCTCCTAAAACACACACACAACACACACCCAAAGACCCCGCCTCCGGCGGGGTTTTTGGGTGTTGTGGCATAAAAATCCAAAGCGTTTTGTCTGTGCGACTGGGATGGATTTTGTCAAAAAAGGGCAGCCCTTTGAGGCTGCCCGACGCTTATCAAAAATCTCCTGGAGTTTTACCGCTTCTCATATATCAAGCCTACAATTCCATTGTATTGCTCTGTATCCACTAATTTTAATGGTAATTCCTTTGGAAGCGATCCGAACAATCGGACGCCACCCCCCAGTAGCGTTGGAATGACGGAAATATAAAATCTGTCGATCAGACCGTCCTTCATAAGCTGCTGGACAATGCTTGCTCCGCCGCATATCCAAATATGTTTCCCTTCCTGCTCTTTCAGCTTGCGTACAAGACTGCTTGGAGTTTCCTGGGTAAAGCGGATATTCTCCTTATCTGCATGCTTCCTGTGGGTGACAACATAGCTGAGCAGATCGGCATAGGCCCACTCCTCCGGGGAAAGCTCAGTCGCTACCTGATGGTATGTATTCCATCCCATGATAACCGTGTCGATCTCTTTGACAAACTCAGAATAGGTGTCCTTATTTTCCGCTTGACTGCTTTCGCCGGTCAGCCATCCAACGCCGCCGTTGGCGTCCGCGATATATCCATCCAGGCTCATGGCAATAAACAATACTGCTTTTCTCATATTACCCTCATTTTGACCCGTTTTTATGTGAAGTTCCATTAGAATTTGTGTTTTATTATATCATGCCGGCTCATCTATATCAAGGCGCCATTCATCGCCGGACGTGGGAGACGGCCGGGAGGAAAGCTGCAAGCTTTTTCTTGACAGAACGGAAAAAAAATGATAAAGTGGGCAACAATATGGAATGGCAGTGAAGAAGGAAGAGTAACCGGCCTTGGATGGCAGAGAGGGGACGGCGGTGCAAGTCCCTGTGAAGAAGCCGGTGAAGGCGCCTTTCAGCCGCGGGGAGGAAATGCCCCGCCGGTCGTCCCCGTTACGGATGTGGAGTGTGCGCCCCTTGGGCGTAAATTCAGGTGGAACCACGGACAATTTTGTTCGCCCTGAGCCGGTTTTGGCTCGGGGCGTTTTTATTGATATCTGGAAAAAGGAGAGAGCGTAATGGGTTCCAAGCACGCAAGCATCCACCTGAGATGTGATGACAGCACGAGAGTCCTCGCCTGTCTGAAAAAAGAGTTTGGCAAGAAAAAGGGTCCCAGCAAAAAAGACCTGGTTGCTATGGAGATCATCAAAGCCTTTGCCAACAAAAACATCAGCGCCATTGCCGACGACCGGGAGCGGGCGGAGCAGGAGGCCTTTTTCGCCCAAATTATGGGCGAGGCACAGAGAAATATGGAGAACGGCGAGCCCGCCGTTATTGTAGTGCGGCCGCACTTTGTCAGCATCTACTGGTATGACCACATCCGCGCTGAGAATCTCGGCGAGGAGCTGGCCCACTACGCCGCCATATGCAAGGTCCCCGCTTTGGGCGCGGCGGTCTATGATGATACCAACTTCCAGATCTGCGCGGCCCGTGGTGTGGGAAGTGATCAGGCCAGGCTCTGCGCGGGACAGTACTGGTTCGACTATGACGACGTCCAGAGCGTCGATCCGGCGGAGCTGTGCTCCATCCTGGATGCGGAGTTCCTGCTGCCCGCGCTGCGTGAAACCCTCTCCCAGACGGACGGCGAGGCCATGGCCGGCTGCTTTGAGAAATTGACCGGCCTGCCCATCCTGATGGACGAGACGCTGTGCCGGGAAGAACAGCTGCGGGAACTCCACCGGTGGGGAGACGCGGTCGTATTTCAGGCTTGAGTTAATTCGATGGAAAAATATTGTGAAAATCATAAACCAATCATAAGGAGTACGAAAATATGAAAAACACGGAAAAGACCATGGATAAGATCGTGGCCCTGTGCAAGGGCCGGGGCTTCATCTTCGCCGGCAGCGAGATCTACGGGGGCCTTGCCAACACCTGGGACTACGGCCCTCTGGGCGTGGAACTGAAGAACAACGTCAAGAAGGCCTGGTGGAAGAAGTTCGTCCAGGAGAACCCCTATAACGTGGGCCTGGACGCCGCCATCCTCATGAACCCCCAGACCTGGGTGGCCTCCGGCCACCTGGCGGGGTTCTCCGACCCGCTGATGGACTGTAAGGAGTGCAAGGAGCGCTTCCGTGCCGACAAGCTCATCGAGGACTGGTGCGCCGGGACCGGCTTCGAGCTGCCAAAGCCCATCGACGCCTTTACCCAGGCGGAGATGAAGGACTTTGTGGAGGAGCACAACATCCCCTGCCCCACCTGCGGCAAGCACAACTTTACCGACATCCGCCAGTTCAACCTGATGTTCAAGACCTTCCAGGGCGTCACCGAGGACGCGAAGAACACCGTCTATCTCCGCCCCGAGACCGCCCAGGGCATCTTCACCAACTTTGTCAACGTCCAGCGCACCACCCGGCGCAAGCTGCCCTTCGGCATCGGCCAGATCGGCAAGTCCTTCCGCAACGAGATCACCCCGGGCAACTTCATCTTCCGCGTCCGCGAGTTCGAGCAGATGGAGCTGGAGTTCTTCTGCAAGCCCGGCACCGACCTGGAGTGGTTCAACTACTGGCGCACCTTCTGCCACAACTGGCTGCTGGGCATCGGATTGAAAGACGAGAACCTCCGCCTGCGTGACCACGACCCCGAGGAGCTGTGCTTCTACTCCAAGGCCACCACGGACTTCGAGTTCCTGTTCCCCTTCGGCTGGGGCGAGCTGTGGGGCGTGGCCGACCGCACCGACTACGACCTGACCCAGCATCAGAACACCTCCGGCAAGGACCTGACCTACTTCGACCAGGAGAAGAACGAGCGCTATATCCCCTACGTCATTGAGCCGTCCCTGGGCGTGGAGCGCTCTGTGCTGGCCGTTTTGTGCGACGCCTACGACGAGGAAGTGGTGGACGCGGAGAAGAACGATGTGCGCACCGTGCTGCGCCTGCACCCCGCTCTGGCTCCCTTCAAGTGCGCCGTGCTGCCCCTGAGCAAGAAGCTGGGCGACAAGGCCCGGGAGATCCAGACCGAGCTGAGCAAGTATTTCATGGTGGACTACGACGACGCCGGCTCCATCGGCAAGCGCTACCGCCGCCAGGACGAGGTGGGCACGCCCTTCTGCGTCACCGTGGACTTTGAAACCGTGGGCGACGACAAGACCGAGGCCGACAACTGCGTCACCATCCGTGAGCGGGACTCCATGGAGCAGGTGCGCATTCCTATCAGTGAACTGAGGGCCTGGCTGGAGGAGAGGCTGGCCTATTGATCTGATCCACAAGTTTTCTCATCCTGTGGAAACTGGGACGGCCTTTCCGCCTATGGTGATCGGGAAATCATAAAATATTAATACTTTTTCTATTGAACTGAGCGATAAAACCAGCTATAATGCGAGGGAGCGGTGAAAAACCGCTCCCTTTCTTTCTATCGGAATGAACTTTAAAGGAGTAAATTTTCTTTGCGAGGTGATTCCTTGAGGAATTTTTTGGATAAGCTCTTTGTGCTCCGCAGGGCGCCGGGAGCGGACTGGCCCAGGTGGAAAAAAGTGGTCTATGATCTCTGGCGGGTGCTGATCCTGCTGTGCGCCGGGGCGACGCTGGGCTTCCTGCTGCTGGTATTCGCCTATGGGCAGTACTCCTGGGGGGTGTTTGAGGGATATCTCGCCTCCCCGCTGATCCTGACGCTGAATATCCTGCCGGTGGTGCTGCTGATTTTCCTCTTTTACGGGATCTTCGGCCGGGCGTGGCTGGCCTTCCTGGTGGGGGGCGGCGTGGCCCTGGGACTGAGCCTGGGGGACTATTATAAACTTTGCTTCCGGGACGACCCCCTGTATTTTGAGGACATGCTCATCCTCCGGGAGGCCAAGGCCATGGCCGGGGGACAGAGCTATGCCCTCTTTCTGGACAAGCGGATCATCGTCTCCCTGCTGTGCCTGGCGCTGGGGACGGTGTTACTCTTCCTCCTGGCCCGGGGCGTGTCCCGGGGCTGGCGGCGGCGCGTGTCCGTCCTGGCGGCCACGGTGCTGCTTGCCGGGGCGGTATCTCCCGCGTACATCAGCGAGGAGCTCTATGACTCTGTGGAAAACTACGAGTATCTCAACCGCTGGAGCCCCACCCACAGCTACATCTCCCATGGATTTTTCTACCCCTTTCTCCACAGCGCCAAGGAATTTGTGGACACGCCTCCGGAGGGTTACTCCGTAAAAAAGGCAGAGAGCCTCCTGTCGGCCTATGAGGATGCGGACATCCCGGCGGACAGACAGGTCAACGTCATCGCCATTATGCGGGAGGCCTACGCGGATTTCTCCCAGTTTGGGATCGACGGCCTGGACGGGAGCGTCTATGATCTGTATCACCAGTTGGAGGAGGAGAGCTATACCGGCACCCTCCTGACCAACATTTTTGCCGGCGGCACGATCGACAGTGAGCGGTGCTTCCTGACGGGCAACTACAAGGTGCGGGATTTCCGCAGCAACACCAACTCCTATCTCTGGTACCTCCGGGACCAGGGCTACACGGTGGAGGGCAGCCACCCCTACTCCTACTGGTTCTACAACCGGCAGAACGTCAACAGCTACATGGGGTTTGAGCGCTACCGCTTCCTGGAGGGGGACTTTGACGCCCTGACCAGCGCCTACCTGCCCGAGGACAGTATCCTGCTGCCGGAGGTCTACAGCGACTATGTGAAGAACAAGGAGACGGGAAAGCCCTATTTCTCCTTTGTCCTGAACGTACAGAGCCACGGCCCCTACTCCACCGCCAGCTACGGCGGGGAGGCGGAGTACCTGACGGGGAACTACTCCGACGAGTGCAAAAACGCCATGAACAACTACCTCTCCGTGATACACGACAGCGATGTGCAGCTGATGAAGCTGGTGGATCAGCTGCGGGCCGACCCGGACCCGGTGGTGCTGGTACTCTTCAGCGACCACCTGCCCTGGATGGGTGACAGCAATGTCTTCTATGAGGAGATGGGCGTGGACATTGACCCCGGCACGGAGGAGGGGTTCCGCCGCCACTACTCCACCCGCTATCTGATCTGGGCCAACAACGCGGCCAAGGATGTCCTGGGGGACGGCTTTACCGGGGAGGGCCCCACCATCTCCCCCTGCTACCTGATGAATCTCACCTTCCAGAAGCTGGGCTGGACCGGCCCCGCCTTTATGCAGGCCATGGACGGCATGATGGAGGTGTTCCCGGTGGTGACGGTGAACGGCGCCTATGTGGTGGACGGCGTGTTTACCGACGCCATCCCCGCGGAGCGGGAAGAGCTGTTCAGCGACTTTTTGATCCTGCAGCACTACTGGCGCAATGAATTTCTCTATGGAGAATAAGAGCGCAGGCGCAGATGTGAAAGGAAACAGAGGACGCCGGGCCCCACGGGGCCCGGCGTCCTTGTAGGCTGTCAAAAAAGTCTGCGGACTTTTTTGACAGCCTGCAAAAATGCCAGTACTTTCGTGCCCCTTAGGGGCGCAAAAGTCCTCGCTGCGCTCGCCGCAAGCCTTGCGCGGCAAGGCGCTGCGGGGCATTTGATCCAATTCGAGGAGGGCTGCGCCCCCTCGAGCTCCCCCCTTGTCCTTCGCCTCCCTCCTGATCAATACCCGGTTTTTATTCTTATGGAAGGCTACGGCTCTGCGATCCAATCCATCCGCAGCTGCCAGAGGCCAGCCTGCACGCCGCCCACGCCGGTGAGGTCTCCTCTCCTGATGGATTCATGGTGGCGGAAAAGCCGCTGCCAGCTGCCAAGGATCTGTTCCTTCAGCTCCGGATAGAACGGGGAGAGCATGACGTCGTTCTCCGTGACGCCCCGTTCCCGCAGCTCCCGGCGGAAGGAGCGCTCCTCCGCCTCCGTCTCCCCGATATACTGCAGCCGCACCACCTTGTTCCAGTCGTACAGGTCGAAGAAGACCGCCTGGTCCATGGGAACCGCCAGCTTCAGCACCCCGGCGCCAGAGGTATCCACGCTGTAGAGGTTCCGGAAGGCCCAGTAGGGGAACTCCGCCCCCGCTGGCGGGGGGACCAGCCTGGCCGCCTCCCGGACGAACCAGCTGTAGGCGGTAAGAAAGATGGGGGCGCTCTCCTGGTATTTCCTCCGGACATACTCCGCCCGGGAGAAGCAGACCCCATCCCGGCGCAGCGCCGCCTGGACAGTGTCCGTCTGCGCGGTGTAGAGGGTCATTGTCTGACCTGCCTGATCCATTCTTTTTTGACCTCCCATATGGTCCCATAGGCGGATGGATTGCCCAGCTGGATCTCCCCGTCAAAGAGCCGGTCCCAGCTGTCCACGATCTCCCCCTTGATCTGGGGGTAGAACCGGGACATGTAGGCCTTGGCGTCGCTGAGACCGTAGTCCGCCAGCAGCTTTTTGTGGCGGAGGGCGTCCTGCTCGTCCCGGGGGATATAGGAGTAGTTGAGGATGGCGCCCCACTTGGCGATGTTGATGCTGGCGACAAGGGAGCGGTCTACCTCCAGCTCTAAGATCACAAAGCCTGGTCCGGGGAGCATGGCGGCGTCGCTGGTATAGGACACCCAGACCGGATAGGCCGCGTCCGCCGGCCTCCCGGCCGCATTGGGGAGGTGGGCGGCAAGCCAGTCATAGGTCTCCAGTACCAGGTCGGCGTCCTCCCCCAGATCCCTCCGGATGTAGTCCCGGCGGGCAACATGCCGCCCGGTCTGTTCCAATTCCCGAAGGATGTCCTGGTGCTGTTTGGTCCAAACGGTGATAGGGGTCATACAGTCACCTCATAACAAACAACTGCTGTGTGCCGGATGGGGGACGGGCCCCTATCCTATGCCGTCAGGTTTGCCACGATGGGCGCGATGATGACAGTCAAAAGGCCGGTGACAACAATGGCCAGGGAGCTGGCCGCGCCCTGCACGTCTCCCAGCTCCACGGCCTTGGAGGTGCCGGCGGCGTGGGAGCTGGTGCCGATGGCCAGGCCCTGGGCCAGGGGGTCGGTCACGCGGAATAGCTTCAGCATAGAGGGGGACGCCGCCGCGCCGAAGAGGCCGGTGATCATAATGGTGGTCATGGTGATGGCGGGATAGCCGCCCAGCTCAGCGCTGAGGCTCTTGCCGATGGCGGTGGTGATGGACTTGGGCAGCAATGTGACAAATTCCGCGTGGTCCATATGGAACAGGAACAGCATCAGCATGCAGCCCAGCATGTGGGCCAGCACGCCCGCCGTACAGCCCGCCAGTACGGCGGGAATGTTCTTTTTGAGCAGCGCGAACTGGCGGTACAGGGGGATCGCCAGGCAGATGGTGGCGGGGGTCAGCAGGACGTCCAGATACTGGGCGCCCTGGTAGTAGACATCGAACTCGATGTGTCCCACAAGGAGGAACACGCAGCAGAGGAAGGTGGAAAAGATGAGCGGGTTGAGCACCTCCCGCCCTGCCCGGCGGTTGATGCCCTTGGCCAGCAGAAAGGTGGCCAGGGAGAGGATCAGGCCGAAATAGACGGAAGACGAGAGAAACTCATTCACAGCGGCCCGCCCCCTTCCCC
>CABKMV010000086.1 GCA_902373635.1 uncultured Oscillospiraceae bacterium | reverse complement strand
CTTTCGTGCCCCTTTGGGGCGCAAAAGTCCTCGCTGCGCTCGCCGCAAGCCTTGCGCGGCAAGGCGTTGCGGGGCATTTGATCCAATTCGAGGAGGGCTGCGCCCCCTCGAGCTCCCCCCGTATCCTTCCTCTCCTTCCAGATTGATACCTGTTTTTTTGACAGACTGCGTGGCTGTGCCGTACGGCACAGCCACGCTGCTGTTGGGAAACATCCGGCGGCGTTACTTCCGCGTCCTGCGCCCGATATACCGGCATACGGCGCGCTGATAGGCCCGGTAGCTCTCGCCGAATACCGAGGGCAGATACTGCTCCTCCTGCAAGATCTGCAGATGGAGCATGACGGCGGCGAAAAGGGAGAAGAGGAGCAGCAGAGGGTTGAAAAACAGCAGCAGGATCCCCAGGTACACCAAGTCGAACCCCAGGAACGCCGGGTTGCGGCTGAACTGATAAATGCCGCCGGTGATCAGCTCTGTTTTATCCTGCTCCGCGATCCCGGCGCGCCAGCTGTCGCGCATGGTCCATACGGACACGGCGAACACAATATCGCCCAGGATCCCCAGCACAAGGCCCGCAACCCGGACAGGGCCGTGAAACAGGGACCAATCCAGGCAGATGCTGAGGAGTTCCACCGCCACCACACTGTAGGTGGCGAGCTTCATCAGCAGCTCCACGGTATACCGCCGGCCCCGCTCCTTGCCCCTGGCAATCTGGTCGGTTTGGATGCCCTTTCGCCGCTGGGTCAGCATTTTGCCCAGGTAGATCGCATAAAAGACCGCCAAGACTGAGACGGCAACAATTTTCCAGATCATGGGACGCTCCTGGCCTTGTCAGATTTCCCCGCCGCGGCGGGAAGCAAGGACAGTATAGCACCTTGCGGCCCCTTTGTCACGCTGTTCCCGGCTGCACAAAGGCATTTTTTCAGGCAAAACTCCGTTTTGCCTGAATGTTTTCTTTTGATGCTTTCCTTTTTTAAAAGAAAAAGCATGTAGAGCGGTATATTGTCTACGCCCCGAACAGCAGCCGCACGGCGAAGGCGGCGGCGATGAAGCCGGCCAGGTCCGCGACAAGGGCGGCGGGGACGGCGTAGCGGGTCTTGTGAACGCCGGCGGAGCCGAAATAGACGGCGATGGTGTAGAAGGTGGTCTCCGTACTGCCCAGCATCACCGCCGCCACCCGGCCGATGTAGGAGTCGGGGCCGTACTCAGCCATGAGCTCGCTGCCCACAGCCAGCGCCCCGCTGCCGCTGACGGGGCGGATAAAAAGCAGGGCCGCTGTCTCCGGCGGGATGCCCAGCCGGACCAGCAGAGGGGCGAGAAGCCGCCCCAGAAGATCCATAACGCCGGAGGCCCGGAGCATGTATACCGCCGTCATCAGCCCTACCAGGGCGGGCAGGATGCGCAGCGTGATAGTCAGCCCCTCCTCCGCGCCCTTGGTCAGCGCATCGTAGACATTGACCCGCTTCCCAAGGGCGAAGAGGGCGGTGAAGGCCAGCAGCAGCGGCACCAGATAGGCAGAGTAATCCATAAGTCCGCCCCTTTCAGCCGCGCCAGAGCTTGGAGAAGAGCTTTGCCGCCGTCAGCCCCGCCGCCACGGACAGGAGGGAGGCCAGCCAAACCGCCGGCAGGATATCGAAAGGGTTGGCCGAGCCCAGGGCGGAGCGCACCCCGGCCACGGTGGTGGGGAGCAGCTGGATGGAAGCGGTGTTGAGCACCACCAGCATGCACAGCTCGTCGCTGGCGCGGCCGCCGCAGCCCCTGGCCATCCGCTGGGCCGCCTGGATCCCCAGCGGCGTGGCGGCGTTGCCCAGGCCCAGCAGGTTGCAGGATACGTTGCCCGACAGGGCGGCCAGCGTGTCCGGGTCCTTACAGGCGTTTGGCAGCAGCCGGCCCAGAATGGGGCGGAACAGGCGGCTGAGGCCCTCCGTCAGGCCGCTGGCCTTCATAATGGACATGACGCCGCTCCACAGGCACATGACGCCCGCCATAGACAGGCACAGCTCTACCGCTGCCGCCGCGCCCGCCATGGCGGCGTTCCCCACCGCGCCGATGGTGCCGGTGAGAATCCCGTACACCACAGACAACGCCACCATCCCCGTCCAGACCCATGCCATCGCCATATGCTTCACGCTCCCCGATTTTAGTTGGACAGCCGCAGGCCGTCCCGCTATATAGATATAGCGGGACAGGGGCGGAACATGCCTGAAAAAATAGAGTTCTTTCTGACAAAACATATTGAAACCCGGCGCTGCTCTGTGGTAGTCTTTAAGTAGGGAACATCGTGTGTGCGCTGTTTGACGGGAGGGGAAAAGAGATGAAATCGACAGGCATCGTGAGAAGGATCGACGAGCTGGGCAGATTTGTTCTGCCGGCCGAGCTCCGGCGGACATTGGGGATCGGGGAGCGGGAGGAGATGGAGATCTTTGTGGATGGGAGCGCCATCGTGCTGAAGAAGTACAGCCCGGTCTGCGTGTTCTGCGGAAGGACGGAAGAGGTGGCTGTTTTCAGGAATAAGAATATCTGCGCGAATTGTGTGAAGGAGCTGGTCCGCTTTTCCGGCGGATAAGTCCGGCAGGAGCGGGCGCCCTAAAAGCCGGGCGCCCGCTTTTTTAAGAGGATCTCAAAAAAATTAAAGGAAAACCGTCTTCCCAGCGGCCTGTACGGTGTTGCAACGAATCCAGACATATGGTACAATAATATGATGCAGAGCAAATGCTGAAGGAGAGATGGAATGACTGCCCGCGATTTTCACAAGCAAAGCCCTATGCGCATTTTTATCAGCTATTTTCGGCCCCACCTGGGACTGTTCCTGCTGGATATGGTCTGTGCGCTGATGATCTCCCTGGTGGACCTGGCCTTCCCTTATATTTCCCGGATGTGCCTGTATGAGCTGATCCCGGAGAGTAAATACCAGGCGTTTTTTGTTGTCATCGCCGTGCTGCTGGCGGCCTATGTGCTGCGCAGCGCCCTGCAGTACGTGGTCTGTTACTGGGGCCACACCTTTGGCGTGCTGGTGGAGGCGGATATCCGCAGGGACCTCTTCAGCCACCTCCAGACCCTCTCTTTCGGCTTCTACGACAAGAACCGCACCGGCCACCTGATGAGCCGGATGACGGCGGAACTGTTCGACATCACAGAGCTGGCCCACCACGGCCCGGAGGATGTGTTCATCTCCGGCGTGACGGTGGTGGGAGCTATCGCCATCATGTTCACCATCCAGTGGCGGCTGGCTCTGGTGATGCTGCTGCTGATCCCGGTGTTTGCCGTGGTAGTGACCATGAACCGCCGGTACATGGCCAGCACCTCCAAAAAGGTGAAGCAGACCACGGCGGGCATCAATGCCGACATCGAGTCCAGTATCTCCGGGATGCGCACCGCCAAGGCGTTCTCCAACGAGACGGAGGAGAGCGAGAAGTTTTTGGGGGCCAACGAGCGGTTCAAGACCTCCAAGCAGGACTACTACAGGGCCATGGCCCGGTTTAATTCCTCCATGGAGTTTTTCGTGTGCATCCTGCCGGTGACGGTGATCGCGGTGGGCGGCCTGCTCATTATGGACGGCAAGATGACCTATGTGGACCTCATCACCTTTAGCCTCTATACGTCCACCTTCATCAACCCCATGCGTAAGCTGTCCAATCTCTCGGAGATGTTGGTCAACGGCTTTGCCGGGCTGGGCAGGTTCATTGAGCTGATGCGGATTGAGCCGGATCTGAAGGACAAGCCCGACGCGGTGGAGCTCAGGGATGTCAAAGGCGCTATCGATGTGGACGACGTCAGCTTCTCTTACGAGCGGGACGACGCCGAGGTGCTCCACCACGTCTCCCTCCACGTTCGGCCCGGCGAGACCATCGCCATTGTGGGGCCCTCCGGCGGCGGCAAGTCCACCCTCTGCAACCTGATCCCCCGCTTCTACGACGTGGCGGAGGGCAGCATCTCCATCGACGGCCTGGATGTGAGGGACGTCACCCAGCAGAGCCTGCGCCGGAACATTGGCGTGGTGCAGCAGGATGTGTTCCTCTTTGCCGCCAGCATTATGGAGAACATCCGCTACGGCCGCCCCGGCGCCTCCACCGACGAGGTGATCGCCGCCGCCCGGCAGGCGGAGATCTACGACGATATCATGGCCATGCCCGACGGGTTCGACACCTACGTGGGGGAGCGGGGCGCGCTCCTCTCCGGCGGGCAGAAGCAGCGCATCTCCATTGCCCGCATCTTCCTGAAAAATCCTCCTATCCTGATCCTGGACGAAGCTACCTCCGCCCTGGACAGCGTTACCGAGGCCAAAATCCAGCGGGCCTTTGACGAGCTGGCCAAGGGCCGCACCACCCTCATCATCGCCCACCGCCTCTCCACGGTCCGCAACGCGTCCCGCATCCTGGTGATCCGGGACGGGGTCATCACCGAGGAGGGGACCCACGCCCAGCTGCTGGCAAAGGGAGGGGACTACGCCATGCTGTACAACACCCAGAATCTCCATGGATAAGAGCACGCTGATCGCCAAGGTGGCGCCCGACCCGGAGGACCGGCTGCTGCTGGCCAGGGTGTTGGATAAATATGAACAGATGGAGCGGCGGGGCATCCCCACCGCCACGGGGTTTCTCAGCCCTCGGGAGCAGCAGTTGGCCGCCGTCCTGCTGAATACCGCCGGTATCCGCACGGGTTACGCCTTTGACGGCGGCTACGAGGGGGCGGAGCGCAGGCTGCTGGCCTTCCTGCCCGACTGGGCGGAGGACGCTTCGGGGGAGCTGGCTTTTCTCCGGGCCGGTTTTCGCGGCGCGGACAGCACGCTTACCCATCGGGATATCCTGGGCAGCCTCATGGGCCTGGGCATCACCCGGGAGAAGCTGGGGGATATCCTGATCGCCGGCCACAGCGCCGATGTGGTGGTATCTCCCGCCCTGGCGGAGTTTTTGCTGCGGGAGTGGGACAGCGCGGGCCGGGTCCGGCTCGCCGTGTCCCGGATCGGCAGGGAGGAACTGACCGTTCCCGAGGTGGAGGTGACGCAGGTGCGGGACACCGTCCCCTCCCTGCGGCTGGACGCGGTGGTGTCCGCCGCCTTCTCCATGAGCCGCGGGCGGGCAGGGGAGCTGATCGCCGCGGGAAAGGTAAACCTGGACCACATCCCCTGCGAGAAACCGGACAGGCAGGTCCCGGAGGGGGCGGTCATCACCGCCCGGGGCTTTGGCAAGGCGCGGCTGGCCCAGGTGGGCGGCCTGACCAGGAAGGGCCGTATCGGGATCGTCATTGAGAAATATGTATAGCGGGGCCTTTGCCCGCAAAGGAGCACACCATGGAACAGCATAAGATCGACCGGATCAACGAGCTGGCCCGGAAGCACAAGGCGGAGGGGCTGACGGAGGAGGAGCACGCCGAGCGGGAGGCCCTGCGCCGGGAGTATGTGGACTCCGTTCTGGGCAGCCTCCAGGGGCATCTGGACCGCACCTATATTGCGGATGGGAAAGGGAACAAGACGAAGCTGAAGAGAAAAGAGGGCAAGTGATGGACGACTTTTACGACAAAGAAAAATTTACCGGCGGACAGCGTCCACCCCAGCGTCCTCCCGAGAGGGTCCCCCAGAAGAAGCCCAACAACTCTGGCTGGTACAGCTGGCCCATTATCATCGTCCTGTTCGCCCTGGGGGCCTGGCCCTTCGCCCTGGTCCTGCTCTTCTTCAATATCTTCCGGGATGAGAAGAAAAAGAAGCAGCCCGCTTCCCAGCGCAGGCCCTCCGCCGAGGAGCGGATGGAGAGCGCCGTGGAGGACGCGGTGGAGCGGGCCATGGCCAAGGCGGCGGCCAAGGTGGATTCCAGGAAGACGGCCGCCAGGCCCAGCGCCGCCCAGGAGAGCCTGAACAAGGCCCGGGCGGCCGGCGGCGAAAAGACCTTCACCACTGCCAGCGGCCAGACCTACGCCAAGGCATCCTCCAAGAAGACGGCGAAGAAAACGGACAAAAAGGAAAAGGTCAAGACACCTGGCAAGCTGCTGCGGGTGCTGGGCATCATTTTTGTGGTTACGGGCGCTATTGTGGGCCTGGACTTTTTCGCCGAGCTGTTCCAGGGCTACTATGTGGATTTTGAGGACTTCTTTGCCAGCCTGGGCTTTTTGGCCGGCGGCGGCATCATGTTCTTCCGGGGCCAGTACCTGGCCCGGATGACCCGGCGCAGCCAGCGGTATATCCTGGCCATCGGCATGGCGGACGCCATGCCCCTGTCGGAGATCGCCAAGCGGGTGAACCGCAGCGAGGCCAAGGCGGCCAAGGAGCTGCAGAAGCTCATCGACAAGGGCTATCTGGGGGAGGACGCCTATATCGACCACGAGCGGGGCTACTTCCTGCGCTTCGGCGCTACGGTGGAGGAGCCGGAAAAGGAGCAGGAGGCTCCCGCCGCCCCGCCGCCCAAGGAGGCGGAGGAGGGCTACTCCGGCATCCTGCGGAACATCCGCCGGGCCAACGACCGCATCGCCGACGAGGAGCTGAGCCGGAAGATCGAGCGGCTGGAGCAGATCAGCGGCCTGATCTTCAAGGAGGTGGAGGAACATCCGGAGAAGCGGGACCGCATCCGGACCTTCTTTGACTACTACCTGCCCACCACGCAGAAGCTGCTGGACACTTACGCCGAGTTCGAGGAGACCGGCGTGGAGGGGGAGCACCTCAGCGAGGCGAAGGCACGTATCGAGCAGACCATGGACGCCATCGTGGAGGGCTTCGAGCACCAGCTGGACCAGCTCTACAGCACCGACGCCATGGATGTGGTCAGCGATATCAAGGTCATGGAGGCGATGCTCAACCGGGATACCGCCTCGGTGGCGAAGGACTTCGGCTATCCGGAACCGCCCAAGACCCGGCCCAAGACCGACGACAATGCCGCCCAGCCCAAGGAAGAAAAGCAGGACGGCCAGTTCCAGCAGCTGGAGCTGTAATGTAACAAGAGGAACAGAGAGCGCCCCTGGCGGGATACCATTCCTGCCAGGGGCTTTTTTCACGCTATTTTTCGATGCCGCTCCAGCAGGCCAGCCACTGGCCGTCCTCACGCCGGAACTCTATCGTCAGGTAGTCCGCGCTGTCCTCCAGGAGGTTCAGACGTATCGACGCCACAGCGCTGGCGGGGTCCTGGGGGTCGTCGGGGGTGAAGTCGAAGCCGCCGATGCTGACGTCCCCCAGCACGTCTTCCCCGTAGCCCGACATGTCGGCGTCCCCTGTCAGCAGGTCTGCCACCAGGTCCAGACGGTCAGAGAGCACGCCCCGGGCGACTTCCTCCGCCGTTTCCCTGAGCTGGGTGAGCCACTGGGGGGTGGCGCTGTCCACCACGCGGAAGGTGGAGGCCATGTCCGCGAAGCGGACGCCGTGTCCCTCCGCGGCCTCCAGGAAGTAGTCGGCGGCGAGGGTGAAGACGCCGCCCTGGCCGTCGTCCACCAGCCACAGGTCACAGACAGGGGAGTTCCAGTCGGTCCCGCCCTGGGCGGAGAAATACCGCCGCTCCGGGCTGCTCTCCTGGGCGTCCGAGATCTGGGGGTAGGACTGGGCCAGCGCCGCCCGGAGGGCCTCCTCCTCGGCGTCCAGGCTGGTGTCCGGCGTGTGGGAGATCCGCAGCTCACAGACCGGAAGGCCCAGCTCCGGGTCGGGGAGATTCCTGGCCCGGACGATGTAGGCCCCATCCTCCTGGAAGCTTACATAGCCCTCGCTGTCCACGAACAGGTAGAAGTCCGGGGCGCCGTCTCCCGCTTTTTCTGCCGCCGCGGCCAGCTTTACGGTGTGGAGCTGGCCCACGCCGCTGTCCTCAATGGGGACCACCTGGTCCGGCGGGGCGATATCCTCCCCCTCGTCCGGAGGCGGGAGAACGTCGACGGGGTCGTTGTCCGCGGGAACCGTGTCCGAAGGGGCGGAGTGAAATACCAGTACACAGCCAATGGCGACGGCCAGACAGGCGGCCGCCGCAGCGCACCAGCGCAGCCAGACGCCGCTTTTCTTCCTGGGCCGGCTGTTCTCGCTGCGCGCCAGCAGCGCCTCGTCTGCGCCGCCTATGGCGGTAAACAGCCGTTCCTGCTTGTTCATAGGGCGATACCCTCCTTTTCCAAATACTGTTTGAGCTTCCGGCGGCTGCGGTAGAGACTGGTCTTGACGGTGTTCAGATTCAGGCCGTAGCGCCGGGCAATCTCGGCCAGAGGTTCCACGTACCAGTAGCGCCGCAGAAAAATACTGCAGTCCCGCTCCGGCAGAGTGTGGAGAAAGCGGTCCATGGCCCGCTCCAGATCCCTCTCCTCCGCCGCCTGGTCCGCACCGGGGACGGTGGGCACGCAGCCCGCCAGCTCCTCCAGGGCCAGGGGCAGCTGGCCGCCGCCCCGCTTCTGGGAGGCGCCGGCGCGATACCGGTCAAAGGCCAGGGAGCGAGTGATCTTTCCCAGAAACAGGGAGAGGCGGCTGGGCCGGTGGGGCGGCATGGCGTTCCAGGCGCCCAGCCAGGTGTCGCTGAGACACTCCTCCACGTCCTCCGGGCTGCTGAGGATGTTGCGGGCCACCCGCCCGCAGTAGCTGCCGTATTTGGCCGCGGTGGCCGCAATGGCGGCCTCGTTTCGCTGCCAGTACAGCTCGATGATCCGTTGATCTTCCAATGATTTCCCTCCTGACTTGAAGCGCTTCACCCCTATAGTCGGAAAAAATAAGAAAAGGTTCTTTGCCTTTTCTTATTTTTGTGGGCCTGGCCGGCCTACCCTTTTGTGGGCCTCCCCGGCCCACACCCGGTTTTTCCCGGGGCTACGCGCCCCGGACCCGCGGTTACTTTTCAAACGATTGAAAAGTAACCAAAAGATCGC
>CABKMV010000085.1 GCA_902373635.1 uncultured Oscillospiraceae bacterium | reverse complement strand
GGGCTGGGGCGGCTGGATGTCCGTGAGAGCGTAGGCGGCAAAGCCGTAGTTGAGAAGGACCTTGGCGCTCTCAAAGCGCTGGGTGGAGGTGGGGGATTTCATAATGACGGCGATCAGCTCCATGCCGTCCCGCTCCGCCGTGGCGGAGAGGCAGTAGAGGGCGGAGTCGGTGCTGCCCGTCTTCAGGCCCGTGGCCCCCTCGTAGTAGCGGATGAGCTTATTGGTGTTGCTCAGGCCGAACTCCCCACCCCGCAGGGAGTCCATCCAGATGGTGGTAAATTCCCGGATATCCGGGTGGTTCAATATCAGCTCCCGGCTCATCAGGGCGATGTCGTAGGCGGAGGTGACGTGGCCCTGGGCGGGCAGGCCCGTGGGGTTGACAAAATTGGTGTCGTTCATCCCCAGCTCCCTGGCCCGCTGGTTCATCTTCTCCACAAAGGCGTCGGCGCTGCCGGAGAGGTGCTCTGCCAGGGCTACCGAGCAGTCGTTGGCCGAGGCCACGCACACCGCCTTGAGCATATCCCGTACGGTCATCTGCTCGTTCTCCTTCAGCCAGATCTGACTGCCCCCCATGGAGCAGGCGTAGGCCGAGGCCGTCACCGTGTCGTCGTAGCTGAGGGCGCCGGAGTCGATGGCCTCCATCACCAGCAGGATCGTCATGACCTTGGTCACGCTGGCCGGCTCCAGCTGCTCGTGCTCGTTGACGGCGTAGAGCACCTGGCCGGTGGTCTTCTCCATCAGCAGGCAGGACTGGGCGTCCACCGCCAGCTCCTCCGCGGCGGCGCGGGGGGCCAGCGCTGCCAGAACCAGCACAGCCAGCAGCCCGGAAAGCAATCGTTTCATATCGTAGACCGTCCTTTCCTTTGGAAATCTCATGTCCCCGCCCTAAGAATATGAGCCGCCCGGCCCGCAAATGACAAGCCCGTCAAATTTCGCCTTGCATTTGGAAAAGAAGTCTGCTATAATAACCCCGTTCCCTTCCGCAGGGTTAGTACATCGGTAGTACATCGGCTTCCCAAGCCGAGGAGGCGGGTTCGATTCCCGTACCCTGCTCCACGTCGCCGCGGACGACATATCGTTCGCGGCGACTTTTTTGCAAAAGTCACCTCTCACTCATTTTGTCGCGGCTCCTTTCCAAATCACAACCACCGCGCAGCCGTCGGCGGCTTTGCCGCCCTACGGATGCGGCGTGCCCCTCGCGGGTGCTTCGTTGGGTTGTGATTTGGTTTTGGTGCTGCCCTCCGGCGGAAAGCATATACCGCGGGCCTTGGCAGAGTTGATACAACAGAAGAGAGACACGCCCTGTGGGCGTGTCTCTCTTTTGCTGCACTGCTACCGCTTGCGCGGGTATGGCTGCCGCTCGTCGGTCAGGCCCAGCAGGTAGTCCACGCTAGTGCGGTGGATCCGCGCCAGCTGGATGAGGATCGCTGTAGGGATATCTGCTGTTCCTGTTTCATACTTGGAGTAGCCTGTCTGAGACATGCCCAGCAGCGCCCCAAAGTCCTTCTGATTCATATCCATATCTTCCCGGAGTGCCCGAACTCGTGGGTACATCGACATCACCTCAAGAAAAGTATAAGTTAACCTAAATTAGGTTATTGCATTTTAACCTGAAATAGGTTAAAATGGACGAGAGGTGATTAGTATGACCGAAAAAAAGGTCCCCGTCGGCGTGCTGCTGCCGGAATACGTCAATGAAAAGCTGAAAGTCATGGCTGAGAAGACCCACCGGACAAGGTCGGCCTATATCCGACAGATCCTCCGCAGGTATGTGGAGTATCTGGAGAAAAAGGAGGACCCGAAGAAAAAGTTCAGGGGCTGGGACATCGAGTGACGGGCCGGCGCGTCCCCCGTCAAAGAGGGCGGCGGGCCCGTTGGACCCGCCGCCTCAGCTTGCCAAAAGCGTACCGTCTGATAGAAAGGACTCCCGGGAGCGCCGGGGGAGCATCCAAAGAGGGGGCTGTGCCCCCTCTTTGGTCGTTTCAAGGAGAGGGGGTTCAAAGGGGGAGAGGGAAATCGAAATCCCTCTCCCCCTTTGCGCCCCTTTGGTTACTTTCCCGGCGAGGGGAAAGTAACATATAAAACAAATGAAAAACCATTAAGTCGCCTGCCCGCCGGCATACAGTTCATACAGCATGGCGTGGTCCTTGACGCACCGCCAGCTGCTGTAGGCGTTGCCGGTGACGCAGAGGTAGACGTTCCCCTCCGCGTCCTGGGCGCAGCTGGCCGCACAGCTGCCGGACTCGTTGACAAACCCGGTCTTGGCCCCCAGGATCTCCACCCCGGACGGCATATGGTCCTCGATCCGCCGCAAAAACCAGTTGGACAGCACCATGCCCTCCGGATGGGCCTCGCTGGCGGGGATCTCATAGACCTTGGTGGTCAGCACCTCCCGGCACAGCTCGTTGTCCATGGCGGCCTTCAGTATCATGGCCATGTCGTAGACGGTGCAGACGTTCTCCTCGTCGTAGAGGCCGACGCAGTTGGAGAAGTGGGCGGTATCCGACAGCCCCAGCTCCTCCGCCTTCTGATTCATCAGGGCCACAAACGCCTCCTGGCTTCCGGAGATATACTTGGCCAGGCCCAGGGCCGCGTCCGCCCCGGAGGGGAGGATGGTGCCGTAAAAGAGATCCCGGACGCTGACGGATTCGTCCCGGAGGAACCCCGCCACGCTGCAGCCGTTGACGTAGCAGTAATCGGTGATGTCGAAGTCGATGACCACCGTGTCGTCCAGCTGGCTCTCGTCGGAAATGGCCTCCGCGGCGGTCAGCACGGTGAGGATCTTGGTCATGGAGGCGGGGCTGATAACGGCGTAGGCGTCCTTCTGGGCCACGATGGCGTTATTGGTGAGATCGATCACAATGGCGTACTGGCTGGGAAGCTCCTCTCCCAGCAGCGCTGTGCCGGCGGTGGCGGCCGCGGAGTAGGGCTGCTCAGGCTCGGGGTCAGATCCCGGCCGGGCGGAGGGGATCTCCTCCGGCCCGGCGGGGGACTCCATTTTTTGCTGGGCGTCGAAGGCCCGGGCGGCGCCCCCGCCATCCTTTTTGCCCAGCGCCCAGATCAGCAAGCCCACGGCAGCCACCAGCAGGGCCAGCACCGGCAGCGTCCGCAGCAGCAGCTTCCTGCGCCGCGCCCGCTCCCGCTCCTTCCGGGCGGCGATCCGCTGGGCCCGCCGGGCGGCCCGCTCCTCCGGTGTGGTGGTGTAGGGGTACTGGTTGTCCATGGGCAAGCTCCTGTCTCCGGTAGATGTAGATGCTGTAATGGTCCCATTATACCCCGCCTGGGCCGGAGGGGCAAGCACAACCTATGGCGAAACAGAAAAAACATGGCGAAAAGGGGCGGCGCTGCGGGAAATTTCCATTGCAAGGAGGAGGGCGGGGCGGTATAATGGGAGACGGATTGGACCGGGCTTGTCCCGGAGGGCCCCGCCGGGGACAGGCAGGGGCCGGTAAGGAGGAAGAGATATGCAGAATCTGGAGAACGCCGTTATTGAGACGGTGCCCGCCAAAAAGGCGGCCTGTGCGCTGCCTGCCGAGGAGGTGACCCGGGTCAAGGGCCTGGGGTGCCTGTGGGACAAGCGCAGCGCCGACCGCTTCAATGTCCGCGTCATCACCATCAACGGCAAGCTGACGGGGGAGCACCTGGCCGCCATTGCCCAGGCGGCGGAGCGCTTCGGCGCCGGGGAGATCACCATGACCTCCCGGCTGACGCTGGAGATCCAGGGCGTAGCCTATGAGAATATCGAGCCCCTGCGGGCGTTTCTGGCGGAACACGGGATGACCACCGGCGGCACCGGCGCCAAGGTGCGCCCGGTTGTCTCCTGCAAGGGCACCACCTGCCAGTATGGGCTGATCGACACCTTTGCCCTGTCGGAGAAGATCCACCGCCTGTACTACGAGGGCTACCACGATGTGAAGCTGCCCCACAAGTTCAAGATCGCCGTGGGCGGCTGCCCCAACAACTGCGTCAAGCCCAACCTCAACGACCTGGGCATTGTGGGCCAGCGGGTGCCTGTGGCGGATCTGGACAAGTGCAGGGGCTGCAAGGTCTGCCAGCTGGAGAAGAACTGCCCCATCCACGTGGCCCATGTGGAAAACGGGAAGCTGGCGGCCGACCCGGAGGGATGCAACCACTGCGGCCGCTGTGTGGGCCGCTGCCCCTTCCACGTTACGGACCAGTACATCACCGGCTACCGGGTCTATCTGGGCGGCCGCTGGGGCAAGAAGGTCGCCCACGGCAGGCCCATGGACAAGCTCTTCACCGACGAGGCGGAGGTGCTGGCCCTGGTGGAGAAGGCCATCCTGCTTTTCAAGGACCAGGGCGCTGCGGGGGAGCGGTTCTCCGACACCCTTGACCGCCTGGGGTTTGAGAGGGCGGCACAGCTGCTGGAGGGGGACGACCTGATCCGGCGCAAAGAGGAGATCCTGGCAAAGTGACCCGCCGGCCAGGCGCTGTGAAAAGACGACATAGAAAAAGCCCTGCGCTTCCGGCGCAGGGCTTTCCTTTTTTAAGAGAATGGGGGAAACTCAGAAATCCACGCTGGGGAACAGGGAGGCATCCGTGTGGGGCAGGAAGCAGGCGGCCACAAACTCGTCCATATACCCCGGCTCGTTGCTCAGCTCCAGATAGGTCATGGAGCGGGCCAGCTCGAACACCTTCTCCCGGGCCTGGGTGCTCAGCAGCATGGCGTAGGCGCCGGTCTGGGAGGAGTTGCCGATGTAGTGGAAGTGCTCCAGGGGGATGTCCGGGAACATGCCGATGGTGACGGCGTTTTTCATGTTGATGCCGCTGCCGATGCCGCCGGCCACGTACACCCGCTCGATCACCGACGCGTCGAACCCAAGGGAGGAGAGCATGGTCTGGGTGGCGGAGAAGATGGCCCCCTTGGCCCGGATGAAGTTGTCGATATCCACCTCGTTGATCACAACGTCCTTCACGCCGCCGGTATCCTTCTGCCAGGCCAGCACATAGCTGCCCATGCCGTGTTCGTCGTGGCGGACGCGCTCGCCCTCCCGGACAAACTTGCCCTTGCCGTTGATGATGCCGCAGCGGAACAGCTCCGCGATCACGTCGATGATGCCGCTGCCGCAGATGCCGGCGGGGGCTGCGCCGCCCACCACGGTCATGGTGGGCTCCATGGTCTCCTTGTCGATGGTGCAGGCCTCCACCGCGCCGTCGGTGGCACGCATGCCGCAGCTGATGTCGCCGCCCTCAAAGGCGGGACCGGCGGAGCAGGCACAGCTCATGAGGAACTCGTTGTTGCCGAAAACCAGCTCGCCGTTGGTGCCCAGGTCGATGAAGAGGCTCAGCTCCGGGCGGTTCCAGATCATGGATACCAGGGCGCCGGCGGTGATGTCGCCGCCTACATAGCTGCCGATGTTGGGGGCCACGATCAGCTCCGCCATGGGGTTGAGCTTGCGCAGTCCGATATCCCGGGCGTAGAGGTGGTCGGCGCGGAAGAAGGTGGGGACGAAGGGCTCCATGCGGATGGGATCGGCGTGGAGGCCCAGCAGCAGGTGGTTCATGGTGGTGTTGCCCGCCAGGACCATGCGGTAGATATGGCGGGGATTGATATGGGCGCTGTGGCTCATCTGGCCCAGCATGGGGATAATGGACTCCTTGATGACCGCGTCCTGCAGCCGCTGGCGGCCGCCCTCCCTGCCGGACTCGATGATGCGGTTGATGACGTCGGCGCCATAACGGATCTGGCCGTTTCCGCCGCTGGCCTTGGCCAGGATCTTCCCGGTCTCCAGATCTACCAGCACACCAGCCAGGGAGGTGGTGCCAAGGTCCAGGGCAAAGCCCACCAGGGGGGCCGTACTGTCCATGGGCAGCACGTCGCGGATCTGGAGGCTGTCCCCCTGCCGGGAGACGACGCACTTGACGCGGAAACCGCTCTCCCGCAGCACAAGGCTCAGATCCTGCAATGCGCAGTAGGGCAGGACGATCCGCTCTGCGGGCACCCCGGTGGCGGCCTCGGCCGCCCGCAGCAGGCGCTCGTTGTCCGGCATGGTGTCCTCCAGGGTAGGCTCTGTCAGCTCCAGATTCAGGAAGCTGAGGTCGCTGCCAAAGGCGATGCCGGCCTCCTGCAGCTGACGGCGGAGGTCCTCAAAAATGGCGATCTCCTCCGGGGAGCTGAGATCGGCTACCTTCATGCGGCTGCGGTAGGCGCTGGCGATATCCGGCACCTCCACGACCGCGTCGGCCACAACGTGGGCCACACAGGCCAGGCGCCAGCCTGCGTCGTACTCCTCCTGGGTGATGTGCCGGTTGATAGGGGCGTCCAGCTCGCCGGAGACCAGCCGGACCCGGCACTTGCCGCACACGCCGTTGCCGGAACAGGGGGCGTCAATGGCCACGTTGGCCTTCCGGGCCACGTCCAGCAGCTTCTCGCCCTGGTTGGCGGAGATGACCACGGGGTCGCTGTTTGAGATGTTGAAGGTAATGGTAAACATAGGCATTCCTTTCGGGGTCTGTATGAAAACAAAATGGGGTGAATGGGGCGCCGGAGCTTTGTTGTCAGGATATCGGGGACAGCCCGGCCGGCAAAACGTTAATTTTTTGGCAATATGCTGTGAAGGGGGGCGGAGGACATTGCGGTCCTCCGCCCAGCAGATATCTTGCAGAGTGTTCTGGCACGCCGGAGCGGACCCTTACATCAGAGGCTCCATGCTCAGGACGGGGTGTCCCTTCTCGGTCAGGAAGCCCAGCAGCTCCTCGGGATCGGTGGTGATGGTCTCGTCGCCGATCATATCACAGAAGTTGTCGATGCCCAGCAGCTCCTTGGCGGTCTTGTTCAGGCGGGGAGCCACGTCGTCCTTCAGCTCCTTGGGCATCCAGACGATGCGGGCCACGCCGCCCTCGGCGGAGGCGAACTTCTTGGAGGCGATGAAGTGGCGGCCATGGCCCATGAAGCCGGGGGTCTGCACGCCGCCGCCGGTCATGGAGGCCAGCTCGCCGAAGGTCATGCCGGTGGGGGTCATGCCGTTGAACTCGCGGTTGACGATCACCAGGCCGTTGGAGAAGGGCTCGATACCGCAGATGCACTCGAAGCAGCCGCAGCTGGTCATGGGGTCCTGCATGATGGAGTACAGGCTGACGTGCTCCACCGCGCCCTGGGTGGCGGCATGGACCATGCGGTCGACGTCGGGGTAGTAGCCCATCTTCTCGTCGGTGCAGCCCTCCTTGCTGATGGGCTGGCTGGGGCCGGCGTCGTTGAGCTCCTTGGTGGCCTTGGCGTCCAGCCAGGACACCGCGCCGCACAGGCCCAGACGCTCCGGCGTGACGACACAGCAGTGGCTGGGGGCGAAGGACTGGCAGAGGGTGCAGGTGTAGAACTGCTCCACGCTCTCGTCCGTCAGGGAGCTGAGCCGGTCGTCCCGGGCGTTGTAGGCGGGCATGGCCTCCTCGTTGAGGATCTTGGTGGCCTTCTCCGGATCTGTCACCAGGGTGATCTGGCACTTGTCCACCACCGCGTCAAACTCGTCCAGGATCATGTTGTAGAGGACCTCGCCGAAGTGGTGCATCCTCAGGCCCTTGCCGTAGGCGTCGTTGGAGATGCGGATGCGGAACTGGTTGCGCTGGCCGGTGTGCATGACGCCCTCCATGTAGTTGAACCAGGCGTGGATCTTCCGCTCGATGACGGACTCGAAGTCCTTCTGCATCTTGGCGCCGGCCACCTCGATATAGGTGGCCAGGGCGTACTCCGTGTCGCCGCTGTCGATGTCCGGGCCGTCCACCACGATCTTGTGGTCCTCGATCTGGTCCATATCCCGCATTGTCACCAGCTCGCAGGTGGTGTTCTTGTTGGACCAAAACTCCACTTTCATGTCGGCCCTGCGGATGATCTCGCCCTCAAAGGCGGCGGCAAAGGCCACGGGGATGGGCAGATCCTTCACCTTGATCTTGATATTGCGCATAGCCAGGGAGTGCTTGACCGTCTCGTCGTGGTTGGTGACAGACTCCAGCGCGCCGGGGACCTGCACGTCGCCCAACTCCTGGTCCGCGATGACGGGGAAACCCAGGGCAATGGCGCCCGCGCCGGCGGAGACCACCACTTCATTCAATGGGCCGAAGGTGTTGACGAAGGCGGGGACGCGCTCCTTGGTGTAGGTCAGCAGGGCGCCCAGGTCGCCGGGCTGGACATTGCCGAAGATGAGGGCGGCGCGGATAGCCACGGTGACAACATGGATCACAGAGGTGACGTCGTGGCCCAGGGGCACCACGCGCATCTCCAGGCCCATCTTCACGCCCTGCTCCAGGGCCTGCTCAATGCAGTCGCCGATCATAAACGTCAAAATCCCCTTGGCCTGGTAGTCCTTCACCACCTTGGCTACATCGGCCGCGTCGTCGGCCTTGCCCAGGACCACGGCCACGCCGGGGATGT
Source organism: uncultured Oscillospiraceae bacterium (assembly GCA_902373635.1). Lineage (GTDB taxonomy): Bacteria > Bacillota > Clostridia > Oscillospirales > Oscillospiraceae > Pelethomonas. The sequence continues at coordinate 544 of CABKMV010000085.1, read as the reverse complement.
CGCCCGTGACCAGGGGCACGCCCAGGGAGCGGATGATGGGGTCGGGCACGAACCCGATGCCGGAGTCCTCGGCGTAGGGATCGGCGCCGCCTACATATTTTAGCCCCTCAATGATCTCAGCGCCCACGGCGGTAGCCAGGCCCGCGTTCAGCGCCTGACCAAGATCCTCCTGATTGGTGATGAGGCTCTTGAGCACGCCCACACAGGCGGGTAGATCGCCCAGGGTCTTGACCTTCACGCCGGTGGCGGCATAGATGGTGGGGAAGAAATAGGCGGTGTCAGGGAAGGCAACAGGGGTGTCGGCGCCATGCTTGGCGATAGCGTCGTTGACGGCGCCTTCAGTCAGGCCCGCGACGGCATTGGAACCGGCATAAATCAAATCAGTCAATACGCTCATATCAGAACAACCTCCTGTAAATTTGATGCCAAAGGGATTGATATCTTACAATATACCAAAAATATCCCGGTTTGTATAGAGTTTATCTTGGTAAAAAAGAGAAAATTTCCATCCCCGGGAGGGGGATGGGGCGGCGGGGATAAAAAA
>CABKMV010000084.1 GCA_902373635.1 uncultured Oscillospiraceae bacterium | reverse complement strand
TTACTTTCGTGCCCCTTTGGGGCGCAAAAGTCCTCGCTGCGCTCGCCGCAAGCCTCGCTCCGCAAGGCGTTGCGGGGCATTTGGTCCAATTTGAGGAGGGCTGCGCCCCCTCAAGCTCCCCCCTTATCCTTCGCCTCCCTCCTGATCGATGCCTGGCTTTTTGACAGGCTGAGGGGCGCCCGGCATGCCGGGCGCCCCTCAGCGCCATTTCCTACAGAATGAATTTTTCCTGAAGGCGGGCGGCAAATACGCAGAGAAAAGAAAACGAAAAAAACTATTGACAAATCGGTGGACATAGGGTATCATAAGACCGTTCCGCACCTGGACGCTTAGCTCAGCTGGCTAGAGCACCTGCTTGACGTGCAGGGGGTCAGCGGTTCAAGTCCGTTAGCGTCCACCATAAAATCCCTTAGAGCTGTCAGGCTTTGAGGGATTTTTTGTTGCAGATTTTTTGTGTTTTTCAAGGTCTTTGCCTTTGCAGGGGGCTTGCAGACAGAAGCAGGGGCGGGGACCGTATCTTCCAGAACAGACAGCAAGGAGAAGCGCATATGCAGAAGGTAGCGTTTATCACCGGCGCCAGCCGGGGGATCGGCCGGGCGGTGGCCCGCGCCCTCGCCGCGGAGGGCTATGCCGTGGGGATCAATTATTGCAAGTCCCAGGCGCAGGCTGAGGCCCTTGCGGGGGAACTGACGGCCCGGGGCTGTCAGGCGCTGGCCGTCCAGGCGGACGTGGCGGACCGGGAGGCTGTGACCGCCGCCGTCCGGCAGGTGGAGGCCGCTTTTGGCCCGGTGACGCTGCTGGTGAACAACGCCGGCATTGCCCGGCAGCACCAGTTCCAGGATATCACCCCGGAGTTCTGGCGCCGGCTCTTCGCGGTCAATGTGGACGGTGCTTTCCATACGATCCAGGCGGTGCTGCCCCACATGATCCATGAAAAGGCGGGCTGCATCATCAACACCTCCTCCATCTGGGGGCAGCGGGGGGCCTCCTGCGAGGTGGCCTACTCCGCCACCAAGGCCGCCGTCATTGGGCTGACCCGCTCCCTTGCCATGGAGCTGGCCCCCTCGGGTATCCGGGTCAACTGCGTGGCTCCCGGCGTGATCCGGACGGACATGGTGGAGGTGCTGGGAGAGGAGACATTGCGGGACCTGGCGGAGCAGACGCCCCTGGGGCGGCTGGGTACGCCGGAGGATGTGGCCGCGGCGGTGGCTTTTTTGGCCAGCGACCGGGCCTCCTTTATCACCGGCCAGGTGCTGACGGCCGACGGCGGATTTATTCTGTAGGGGGAACGGGAAGACAAAAGAGGACTGGCCGGTGCGATCCGGTCAGTCCTCTTTTATCTGGTTTGCGTTACATCAGCTTGGTGGTGTAGTACACCATCTCCACAAACAGCAGGATGCCCAGTACCCACAGCAGGTAGTAGGCGGCCAGGGGGATCGCCAGCGCCGCCAGAATAGCCACAAAGCTGACGGCGTAGACCCCATACAGCACCCAATAGTTGCAGTCAGGGGAGAAGACCCGGGCGCTGCCCAGCTTGCCGCCGCTCTGCTGCGCCTTGCGGGTCAGGCCGGCCAGCAGGGCCAGGACCAAAACGGCCCCCACGGCCCCCACAACGACATATGTCCGCCAGGAACCGGACAGGCCGTTGCCGGACAGCCACACGGTGAAGAGCGCGCCGGCCAGGGTAACGGTGGACAGGAAGCACTCGTGCTGGAACAGGAAGAACACCAGGCCCAGCAGGGTCAGAATGGGCACCGCGATGCACATGGCGGTGACGCCCTCGGGATAGATGCGGGTGACGACCCAGCCGGATACGGCCAGAAACAGGCCCACCCCGGCTGTCCAGGCCATGGCCCTGCGGAGTTTGGGGTCGTTCCGCTTCCAAATAGCCACCCCAACGCCCGCCAGCAGCATCACCAGGCCCAGGATCGCGCCGTAGCGCAGGATCTTGTCCCAGATCAGAAGCGCGTCGACGGATCCGGCCACATAGCCGCGGTATACGACAAACAGATAGCACTCGGCGGCCAGCCCAAGCAGGAACACGTTGAAGACCCGCTGGAGGGCCTGGTTTTCCTGCTGCTGCCGGTCTGCCTTCTTTTGACTGATTGGTTTTTTAGCCATATCTATGAAAACCTCCGAAAGGATGGTGACGGATCAGGAAGATGCGCCCCTTCACCGGCGCGACACCATCCGATTCTATCAGATTTCCGCCGGGTTTGCAAGAGGAATCTATCCCTGGCCAGGGAGGCCCGGGCGGACGCTGGAGGCGCGGCGCCAGGGCGGGAGACGCCCGGCGCGTCCGCGGGGAGATCAGTTGATCTGCCGGCGGCGGGAGAGGTTGATGGTGCCCTCCTGCATGTCGGTGATCATGTCCAGGCTGCGGCCCGTGCCCTCGGCCACGCAGGCAATGGCGTTCTCCGCCACGCTGGTGGCGATGCCGGTGCGGGAAGCGATCAGCTTGTCAAAGCCGTCCACCAGGCTGCCGCCTCCGGTCATGACGATGCCGTTGGTGGACACGTCCGCCACCAGCTCCGGGGGCGTCCGCTCCAGCACGGAGTGGATGCTCTCCAGGATCCGCTCGGAGGGCTCCTCAAAGGCCTCCAGCATCTCGGCGGAGGACACGGTGATGGTCTTGGGCAGACCGGTGAGCAGGCACCGGCCCTTCACATCCATGAAGGTCTCCTCCTCCTTGGGATAGACGCAGCCGATGGCGATCTTCATCTTCTCAGCGGTGCTCTCGCCCACCAGGATATTGTGCTTGCGGCGCATATACTTGACCACGGCCTCGTTGAACTGGTCGCCGGCCACCTTGATGGAGGCGGACTCCACCACGCCGGAGAGAGAGATGACGGCGATATCGGCGGTGCCGCCGCCGATGTCCACCACCATGTGGCCGTCAGGCTTGGTGATGTCGATGCCCGCGCCGATGGCGGCGGCCACAGGCTCCTCAATAAGGAACACCCGGCGGCAGCCGGCCTGGATGCCCGCGTCCACCACAGCGCGCTCCTCGACCTCCGTAATGCCGGAGGGGACGCAGATGATGACCCGGGGCTTAAAGAGCATAAAGCCCGCCACCTTGCGGATGAACTCCCGGAGCATCCGCTCGGTCATGTCGTAGTCGGAGATGACGCCCTCCCGCAGGGGACGGATGGCAATAATATTGCCGGGGGTGCGGCCCAGCATCTGGCGGGCCTCCTCGCCCACCTTCAGCAGCTTGCCGGTGTTCTTGTCCATGGCGACGACAGAGGGCTCGTTGAGGACGATCCCCTTGCCCTTGACATATACCAAAACAGAAGCGGTACCCAGGTCGATACCGATATCCTTCGCGAATGCGCACATAGTTTCCACCTCGTGTTTTCTATTTTGAGCAAATTGTTTGCTTATACTCCTGAAATGTCATTATACTGGTATCTTCCAAAATTTGCAAGCAGTTACCATAACTTTTTCCCGCAATTTTGCGGCATTTTTCCCTACAGAGCCGCGAGATCCAGCGGCGTCCCGGTGTCGCCGGAGGAGGCCCGGGGCGCGGGGGAGGGGTGGCCGCCAGCCAGGGCGGCGCAGACCACTGAGGCGGCCCCGGCATCCAGCAGGGTTTCGGCGCAGGCGGCCATAGTGCTGCCGGTGGTCAGCACGTCGTCGATGAGCAGGAACCGCCGCCCGGCCACCCGCGCGCCCTTCCGCACCCGGTAGGCCCCCTGCACGTTTTCCCGCCGCTCCTCCGGGGTTTTGACGGTGGACTGGGGGCGGTTGTTCCGCACCTTTTTCAGAGTGGACTCCGCCTTGACGCCCCAGACCCTGGCGGCGGCCTCCGCCAGCAGGCGGGCCTGGTCAAAGCCCCGGGTAAAGTTCCGCCGGGCGCTGACGGGGACGAAGGTGACGGCGTCAAACTGCCCGCCCAGATACTCCGCCGCCGTCTGGGCCACATAGCGGCCGAAAACCGCGGCCCGGTTGGATTTTTTCCCGAACTTCAGGGCGTGGACGCCTGCTTTGACCATGTCCTCGTAGTAAAACGCCACGGCGCAGTCCAGGCCGTTGACGCGCAGGAGGGCCTCCCCCTCCTCCCGCCAGGGCAGATGCTGCGCGCATGTCCCGCACACCCCGCCGCCGGTGTGGGGCATGAGCTTTCCACAGAAGGCGCACTTGGGGGGAAACAATATGTCCAATATCGTTTCTTTACAGCGCATGACGGTACCCTCCTTTTGTGGGCCTACCCGGCCGGCCCAGGCTTTTCCGCCCCTGCGGGGCGGGGACGTATTCGTACTTTTCCCTCGCAGGAAAAGTACCAAAAGTGCGCTCAGGAGGGGAGGGATTTCGATTTCCCTCCCCTCCTGAGAACCACCCCTCCTTGAAACGACCAAAGAGGGGCGTCCCCCTCTTTGGATTCACCCCCGGCAGGGAACAAAACTATTTCTTCTTCCTGGGATAAGGTCTTATCTCGTCGGTCAAGTCTAAAATATAGTCCACACTGGTGTTGAAAAAGACAGCCAGTTTCTTTAATGTCTCAAGTGGGATGTTGATATTGCCGCGTTCATAATCCGAATACGTGCTTTGATGCACTTGCAACTCTTTGGCAATCTGCGCTTGAGTTAAATCATGATCTTCCCGCAAACCACGCAACCGATCTATCATCGCAACCACCTCGATGACAGTATGTGGTAAGGGAATATCCCATATTACAAAAAATGGGTATTTCCCATAAAACAAAAAGCCGCGCCCCGCTTCCGTAATGGAAATGGGACGCAGTCCTTTTTTACAAGTAATTTTATTTCTTGCGGGGGTAGGGCGCTTTTTCATCGGTCAGACCGGCGAGATAGTCCATACTGGTATCCAAAGCCAAGGCGATGCGCTTTAATTGCTCGAAAGTAAAATATCGCTTTCCAGTCTCTATCTTGGAATAATCACTCTGGTCGATTCCCGTCAGCATCTGCATTTTTACTTGGGTATACCCTCGCTCTTTTCTTAGCGCCTGTAGTCTGGTCATAACATCACCACTTTGATTATGGCAATTTGACCTACTAATATTAGGGTGAAATTGACCTAAAAAAAACCGCGCCCCGTTTCCGAAATGGAAATAGGACGCAGTTCTCTTTAACAGGGCGTCAGCCGAAGTTCTTCGAGATGGATTTATAGATTACAAATTGCAATTATGCGGCTGGATATAACAAAACGGAATCGACCGATTGAGACAAGGGATTCTTAAACCGCAGGTTTAAGCGATCTTTTGGGTACTTTTCAATCGCTTGAAAAGTACCCGCGGGCGCGGGGCGCGTAGCCCCGGGAAAATAACGGGCGCGGGGCGCGTAGCCCCGCATAAAGCCCAGCTCCGGGGCGCGTAGCCCCGGGAAGGGCCGGATGTGGGCCGGCCAGCCCCAGGAAGCTACCGAATAGAAAAATCCTATTCGGCGGCAGAATTTTTCAGCCTCCACCTCAGCCCGGAGTACCTCCTCTGCTGCCGGTCGTTGGCGGCCATGCGGCCCAAAGCGTTGTCGTCGCCCACCACCACCAGCAGCTCCCTGGCCCGGGTGACGCCGGTGTACAGCACCCCCCGTACCATCAGCGCCGGGGCGGCGGGCAGGGCCACCAGCACCACCGCCCTGTACTCGCTGCCCTGGGCCTTATGTACCGTTACCGCGTAGGCCAGCTCCAGCTCGGAGAGCATGTCGTTGACATAGGTGGCGGTGCGGTCGTCGAAGCGGATGGTCATCAGCTCGCCGCTGGGGTCGATCTCCTCCACGACGCCCACGTCGCCGTTGAAGATGCCGGAGCCGGTGACGCCGTCGCCGCGCAGCCAGAGCACATCGTAGTTGTTCCGGATCTGCATCACCCGGTCCCCCACCCGGAAGACCGTCTCCCCCCACACCTTCTGCCGCTTGTCCGGGGCGGGGGGGTTGAGGGCGGCCTGGAGGGCGCGGTTCAGGGCCGCCGTGCCCCACTCCCCCTTCCGGGTGGGGCAGAGCACCTGGATCTGGCTGGATGCGATGCCCATATTGTCCGGCAGGCGCTTCCGGCACAGCTCCACCACAAGGTCCACCGCCGTCAGCGGGTCCCGGCGGCGCATGAAGAAGAAGTCGCTGTCGGCGGTGTTTTTCAGTTCCGGCAGCTTCCCCTCGTTGACCGCGTGGGCGGCGCGGATGATGGCGCTTTGCTGGGCCTGGCGGAAGATCTCCGTCAGGGCCACCGTCTCCACCCGCCCGCTGCGGATCAGATCCCCGAACACATTGCCGGGGCCCACGGAGGGCAGCTGGTCCGGGTCTCCCACCATCACCAGGCGGCAGTCCGGCCGCAGGGCGGAGAGCAGGGCGCTCATGAGGGGCAGGTCCACCATGCTCATCTCGTCCACGATCACAGCCTCCGCCTCCAGGGGCTCCTTCTCGTTTTTCTGGAATGTCACCTCGCCGGTCTCCTCTTTCCAGGCCATGCCCAGGCAGCGGTGGATGGTCTGGGCCTCCCGTGAGCAGAGCTCCCCCAGCCGCTTGGCCGCCCGGCCCGTGGGGGCCAATAGCAGAGTTTTCAGCCCCAGCCGATCCAGCATGGCCACGATGCCCCGGACGGAGGTGGTCTTGCCCGTGCCGGGGCCGCCGGTGAGGAGCACCACGCCCTGCCGGGCCGCCAGCTCCACCGCCCGACGCTGGGCGGGGGCGTAGGTGATGCCCTGTTCCGCCTCGATCTGGGCGATAATCCTGTCCACCTGGGCGGCCCGGTCCGCCTGGAGGCGCAGCATACGGTTCAGCTTCTCCGTCACATGGGTCTCCGCCTCATAGAGCCGCCGCAGATAGCAGGCCTCCACCTTCGCCACCCGTTCGCAGCGGATGGCGCCCCGGGCCATCAGGTCGTCCAGGGCGATCTCCAGGGCGTCGGGAGGGCAGTCGATGAGCTGGGACGAGGCGGCGATGAGCTTGTCCCTGGGCAGGAAGACATGGCCGTTATTGAGGTTGTAGGTCAGCTCGAAGAGGAGGGCGGCCTCGATGCGCCGCCGGCTGTCCCCGGCCATGCCCATGGACAGGGCGATCTCGTCCATAACGGCAAAGTCCACGCCGTACAGCTCGTCCACCAGGAGGTAGGGGTTCTCCCGCACTGCCTCCAGGGCCTCGCCCCCATAGCGGCGGTAGAGCCGCAGGGCGAGGCTGAGAGGCAGGTCGTTGAGGGAGAGGAAATCCAGCAGCCGGCGCATGCCGGTCTGGTAGCGGTAGCTCTCGCCGATCTCCTTGGCCTTCCGGGCGGTGATGCCCTTGATCTTGGTCAGCAGCTCCGGCTCCTCCTCCAGGATGCGGAGGGTGTTGACGCCAAAGCGCTGCACCAGCTTCTCCGCCGTGGCGGGGCCCACCCCCTTGACCACGCCGGAGGAGAGGTAGGAGAGGATCTCGTTCTCCGTGGTGGGCATGTGGCGCTCCACCTGCTGTGCCTGGACCTGCTGGCCGTGGACGGGGTGGTTCATCCACCGGCCGGTGACGATCAGGTTCTCCCCCGGCGCGGCGCAGGGGATGGTGCCCACCACCGTTACCACCTCGCCGTCGCCGGTGACGAGACGCAGCACCGTGTAGCCGTTCTCCTCGTTCTGGAAGATCAGATTCAATATGGTCCCGTCGATGGTGCAGCGCCCGTCCATGCCTTGCTACTCCTCTTCTGTAGATATTGGTCCCGCTACCCTGCTATGTAGCTGCCGATCTGGTCCGGCCGGCACAGGGAGACCCAGCGGTCCTCCCGGGCCAGGAGCTTACAGAGCTTCTGCCCCTCCTCCGTGAGGCCGCAGTCCACCAGGAGGACCTGGCCGATGATCCCCTGCTCGCTGCGCATGAGCGCCAGGGTGTGGACCTGCTCCTCCACCAGGTCGCCGTCCCCCTTGGCGGGGATCAGGGCCACCACGCCGGAGCGGCGCGCCGGCCTGGCGAACAGTACCGCCCGCACCGCCATCCACATCAGGGAGGCCAGGCCAATGGCGGCCAGCATGGCCAAAAGACCGTCCTGCCATAGCTGCATAAGAACCCTCCGTTCCGCCGCGTTTCACGGCTTGAAGATTTGCTTACGCCAGTCTATGCGGAAACACCCGGTTTTGACAGCGCCCCCGCCAGCGGCTGGAGCAGAGGAGCCGCGCGCTTCTTAGAATAAGCTGGCCACGCCGAAGGTGAGGATGCTGATGGCCACGCCGGCTACCAGGACCCCGATAAAAATAGATGGGATGGCCTTGCGCAGGGGCATGTCCAGGAAGGCGGCGGCCAGGGACCCGGTCCAGGCGCCGGTACCCGGCAGGGGAATGGCCACGAAGAGGACCAGCCCCAGATATTTGTACTTTGTCACCTTCTGCCCCTTCAGATGGGCCTTCCGTTCCAGCGCGTCCACTAAGTGGTTCAGCTTGGGGATGCGGCGGCGCATCCATTGGAAGATGCGCCGGATGTAGACCACGATGAAGGGGACGGGGATCATGTTGCCGATAACGGCGGCCAGATAGGCCGCCCACACCGGCAGCCCCCGGGCCACGCCGAAGGGGATGCCGCCCCGCAGCTCCACCACGGGGATCATGGAGACAAGGGCGGTGAAACAAAATTCGCCGCTGGCCGTCTCGTTGAGCCATTGAAAAATGTCCATGGATTCTCCTTTTTGCCGCCCGCGGCGGCGGATTTTGAGAGGGCTTCGCCCCCAGACCCCAGTTTTTTGGCGGGGGCTCCGCCCCCGGACCCCGGGTTGTTTTTTGCCGCCTGCGGCGGCGGGGACGCTCTCAACTTTTCTCCCGTGAGAAAAGTTGCAAAAGCACGCATAAGGGGGCTGTGCCCCCTTAGGAATCCCCCCATTTTTTTGATGAGGACGCAACGGCAAGGCTTGGTTTGGTCTATTGATGGTGCAGACTGCGGCGCCGCTTGTCAGAAGCGTCTATCCCTCCGCCGTGCCCTTTGGGCCTACCACTCCTTGGGCCTTGGCGCGTGACGCTCGATCCATATGAAATGTGGTGCGATATCCGGTCTGGCCCTTCTATTCCACCGCAGTTCTTGTGGAAGGAAAACAGATGGCTCTGCCCCATTAACAGGGCCAACGGCCGAAGTTGGACTAGAAACCCGGCGGAGATCAGATGCCCGAAGGATCTGAAATTCGGTGGCTGGATGCAAACAAGTCTCCGCTCAGTCCGATCAGACAAAGGATTCCAAAACCATTGGTTTTGGCGTGTTTTTGGTTACTTTTTGCACGAGCAAAAAGTAACCCGGGTGTG
>CABKMV010000083.1 GCA_902373635.1 uncultured Oscillospiraceae bacterium | reverse complement strand
TTGCGGGAGGGGGATTTTTAAGGGGGAGGGGGAGTTGAAACACCCTCCCCCTTAAACGTGCTTTTGCAACTTTTCTCACGGGAGAAAAGTTGAGAGCGCCCCGCCCCGCCAGGGGCGAAACATTACATATCAAACAAAATCGTCACCGGCCCGTCGTTGACCGACTCCACCTGCATATCCGCGCCGAACTCACCGTGTTCCACGGTGAAGCCCCGGGCGCGGCACTGGGCCATAAATTTTTCGTACAGGGGGATGGCCAGATCAGGTTTTGCCGCGCCGGTGAAGCCCGGGCGGCGGCTGGAGGTGTCGGCGTACAGGGTGAACTGGCTCACCACCAGGATACTGCCGCCCACCTGCTCCAGGTTCAGGTTCATCTTCCCGTTCTCATCCTCAAAGACCCGCAGGTTGCAGATCTTCTCAGCCAGCTTCACAGCGGTATCCTCCGTGTCGTTGGGGCCTACCCCCAGCAGCACCAGATACCCCTGGCCGATGGAGCCGCTGACGCGGCCATCGATGGACACGGAGGCGGAACGGACTCTTGTGACAACTGCTCTCATACATGGACTCCTCTCACAGAAAAGGCCCCGCGAAGTTTTGCGCCCACGGGGGTGAAAAAGGTGGGCGCCCTTTTTGGGCTTTTCAGCCCGCGGGCCGGTTGACCTTCATGACGCTGGAGATCTGATTGAGTTTGCGCATGAGCTGGTCCAGCTGTTTGGCGTCAGAGACGCTGAAGGTGACAAAGATAATGGCGAAGCCGTCGGCAGTGGAGCGGCTGGACATGTTGGAGACGCTGATCTTGCTGGTGCTGAACACGCTGGACACGTCCATGATCAGACCCGTGCGGTCCTTGCACACCACCTCCAGGGAGGTGGTGTAGGTCTCGTGGATGTCCTCGCCCCAGCTGACCTTGATCCAGCGGCCCTGGTCCGACTCGGGGTGGCGGGCGGGATCCGCGTTGGGGCAGTCCTTCCGGTGGACGCTGACACCGTAGCCCCGGGTGATGAAGCCCACGATCTCGTCCCCCGGCACCGGGGTGCAGCACTTGGAGAACTTCACCAGGCAGTTCGACAGGCCCTCCACCACGATGCCTTTTTCGCTCTTGATCTTCTTGGGCAGGTTTTTGCCGGCGTCGGCGCTCTTGGCGGGAGCAGCAGGCGCCTCGGCAGCCTTCTCCGCGGCGGCGGTCTTGTTCATGTGGAGCAGCTCGTCGCGGATGCGGTTGACTGCCTTCAGCGCGGTATAGCCGCCGTAGCCGATAGCGGCATACATCTCGTCCAGGGTGTGGAAGGGCAGCTTCTTGAGGATGACGGGGAGCACGTCGGAGGACGTGATCTGGCTCATGGTCAGCCCCGCGTGCTTCAGCTCGGACTCAAAGGAGGCCCGGCCCTGGGCGATATTCTCCTCCTTGCGCTCCTTTTTGAACCACTGGCGGATCTTGCTGCGGGCCTCGCTGGATTTGGCGATCTTCACCCAGTCCCGGCTGGGGCCGTGGGCGGATTTGGAGGTATTGATCTCCACCACGTCGCCGTTGCGGAGCTGGTAGTCAAAGCCCACCATCCGCCCGTTGACCTTGGCCCCCACCATGGAGTTGCCCACGGCGGAGTGGATGGAATAGGCGAAATCGATAGGGGTGGACTCCGCCGGCAGGTTGATGACGTCGCCCCGGGGGGTAAAGACGAACACCTCGTCGGAGAACATGTCGATCTTCAGGGAGTGGATGAACTCCTCCGCGTCCGCGTCCTCCTGGTTCTCCAGCAGGCGGCGGATCCACTCGTAGGTCTGCTCCCCCGCCTCGCCCTTGATGCCCTGCTTGTACTTCCAGTGGGCCGCCACGCCGTACTCCGCGATGGCGTGCATGTCGTAGGTCCGGATCTGCACCTCAAAGGGGATGCCCGCCTCGCCGATGACGGTGGTGTGCAGGCTCTGGTACATGTTGGGCTTGGGCGTGGCGATATAGTCCTTGAACCGGCCCAGGATGGGCTTGTAGAGGTCGTGGATCACGCCCAGCACGTTGTAGCAGTCCGCCACCGTGTCCACCAGGACCCGGAAGGCGAAGAGGTCATAGACCTCGTCCATGGTCTTATCCTGGGCGTACATTTTGCGGTAGATGCTGTAGGGGTGCTTCACCCGGCCATAGACCGTGGCGTTGGGGATGCCCATCTCGCCCAGCCGCTTGGTGATCTGGGCCTGGATCACGCCCATGAACTCCTCGTGCTGCTTGCTCTCTGCCTCCAGCTTGGAGACGATCTCGTCGTAGGCCACCGGATCCAGATATTTCAGGGACAGGTCCTCCAGCTCCCACTTGATCTTCTGCATACCCAGGCGGTGGGCGAAGGGGGCGTAGATCTCCATGGTCTCGAAGGCTTTTTTCTTCTGCTTCTCCGGCGTCTGGTACTCCATGGTGCGCATGTTGTGCAGCCGGTCGGCGATCTTGATGAGGATGACACGGATATCCTTGCTCATGGCAAAGAGCATCTTCCGGAGGTTCTCCATCTGCTCCTCCTCCATGGAGCTGTATGTCATCCGGGTCAGCTTGGTAACGCCGTCCACGATGTCCGCCACCGTGGGGCTGAAGCGCTTGGCGATGTCCTCGTAGGTGCTGTCGGTGTCCTCGATGCAGTCGTGGAGCAGGGCGGCTATGATAGACTCGCTGTCCAGGCGCATCTCCGCCACGATCTGGGCCACCTGCAGGGGGTGGGTGATATAGGGGGTGCCGTCCCGGCGCAGCTGGGCGCCGTGGTGCTCCCGGGCATATTCATAGGCGGCCCTGATCTGCGCGAAATCGGCGGAGATGTTGTATCCGCGGATCGTTTTTTCCAGATGCTCGTATCGCTCCTCTACCGAAACCATGTTCAGCGGCCTCCTTTCTCATCTTTTCCCAAAATGCGGCGCAGGCGCTCCATGTAGGCGCTCTGCTCCAGGTCGGCCCGCCTCCCCGGCAGGGGACGCAGGGCAATGCGCCCGCCATCCCGCTCCAGGGCGATCAGGCCGCGCTCGGCGAAGATCTCTACGCCCGCCGCGGCCCGCAGGAAGGACTCCGGCCCCTCCAGAGACGCGGCAAGCCGCCGCAAGGCGGGGAGACGGGGGCTGCCGCCGCAGCCCATGCGCTCAATGGCACGCCAGAGGGCCGCGAACTGCTCCCGGCTGGGGAGGAGGCGGCCGGCCTCCCGCTCGGTGAGCTGCCCGCCAGAAACCAAGCGGTCCACCAGCTCCAGGCACTCCCGCTCCCGGCCGCTGGGGCTGACGGCGGGGCGCAGGTCGATCATCTGCAGCTGTACGCTGCTGCTGCCGCGAAATTCGTTGACCTGCAGATAGAAGGCCGCGTCCACCCGACTGCCCGCGGACACGCCGCAGTCCTCGGCGGTGGTGGAGAAAAAGATGGCCTCAAAGTGGCAGGCGCCTTTGCTCAGCCGCAGCTTCAGGTGCCGGTTCTGCCCCACGTTCTGCAGGGACTCCACCTTGGCCCCCATCAGGGCGAACACAGGGCGGCTGTTGCCGGCGCCATAGGGCTCCAGGCGGCTCAGCTCCGTGATCTCCCCCAGGGTGACGTCCTCCGGATGGCGCAGGATGACGTCCACATCCAGGGAGGAGACGGGGCTCTCCCCGCCCCAGAAGCTGCTGACGCAGCGGTTCATCCGCTGCTGGAAGGCGGGAATGTCCTCCTCCCGGATGTTGAAGCCGGCGGCCAGCTCGTGCCCGCCGAAGTCCGCCAGAAGGTCGGAACAGGATTCCAGCGCGGCGAAGAGGTTAAATCCCCCGTAGCTGCGGCAGGAACCCTTGCCCATGCCGTTTTGCAGATGGATCATGAAGCTGGGGCAGGAGTATTTCTCGCTCAGGCGGGAGGCGACGATGCCCACCACCCCCTGGTGCCAGGCCTCGCTGGACAGGACAAGGGCGCGCCGCTCCGCGGCGGGGATGCGCTCGATCTGCTCCACGGCCTGGGCAAAGATGTCCTGCTCCACCGCCTGCCGCTCCCGGTTGAGTTCGCACAGCTCCCGGGCCAGCGCCTCCGCCTGGGCGGGGTCGCTGGTAAGCAGCAGCTCGGCGGCCAGCTCCGCCTCCCCCATCCGCCCGGCGGCGTTGATGCGGGGGGCGAGGACGAAGCCGATCTGGATGGAGGTGATCTCCTTGTCCCAGAGCCCCGTCTCCTTCAAAAGGGCCTTCAGCCCCAGAAAATCCGTGGTGGTGATGGACTCCAGGCCCCGCTGGACAATGGTCCGGTTTTCATCGCTCATTTTCATCACGTCCGCCACGGTGCCGATGGCGGCCAGTGTGCAGTACCGGGCGAAGAGGGCGTCCTCCCGGGACTGGCCCAGGGCCAGCACCAGCTTCAGCGCCACGCCCACGCCGGCCAGATGCTTGAAGGGATAGGGGCAGTCCGGCCTGCGGGGGTCCACCACCGCCTCGGCGTCGGGCAGCACGTCCTTGCACTCGTGGTGGTCGGTGATGACCAGGTCCAGGCCAATTTCCCGGCAGAAGCGGGCTTCCTCAACGCCAGTGATGCCGCAGTCCACGGTAATGACAAGATCCACCCCCTGGCTGCGGAGGCTCCGCAGCGCGTCGCAGCCCAGGCCATAGCCGTCCTCGATGCGGCGGGGGATATATTGCATACAGTCGGCGCCCCGGGAGCGCAGATAGTCCACCAGGAGGACCGTGGCGGTGATGCCGTCCACATCGTAATCCCCGAACACGGCGATCTTCTCGCCCGATGCCAGGGCGCGGTTGATCCGGGCCACCGCCTTATCCATGTCCTTCATCAGGAGGGGGGAGTGGGTCAGCTGCCGGTCCCTCTCCAGGAAGGGGGCGGTATCCTCCGGTGCGGAGACGCCCCGGGCCGCCAGGACGGCGGAGAGCAGGCGGGGATACCCGGCCGCGCACAGGCGGTCCGCCGCGGCCTCGTCGTAGTCTCCGCCGTTCCATCTGGCATATTTCACAGGGCATCCCTCCTTTCTCAAAGCCGCCGCCGCTCACCAGGGCAAACCGCTCCAAAATAACTTTTATATTATAGCAAAAAAAGCAGAAAAGGTAAAGGCAAACTTCTCCGCCAGGGGGGAATTTTAAAAAAGCGGGCCCAGCCTGAAAAATTGGGTATCTTTTCCATCTGAAAGTGGAAAAATTGACGGAAGGGGAAAAGTCTGGTACAATACGATACAGTTCATAAGGAAAAGAGGTAATACCGCATGAGAAAGCGTATGATATCGATGGGCCTGGCCCTGCTGCTGTGCCTGTCTCTGTCACTGCCCGCCTTTGCCGCGTCCACGGGATACAGCGACGTGCCGGAGGGACACTGGTCCGCCCAGAGCGTCCTCCGCGCCACGGAGTTGGGGCTGTTCCAGGGGGTCGGCGGCGGGAAATTCGGTCTTGGCCAGCCCATCACCAGGGCAGCTTTTGTCACCGCCCTGGTGCGCCTGTTCGGCTGGGAGAGCGTCACCCCGGAGCACAGCACCTACACCGACGTCACCCCGGAGAGATGGTTTTACAGCGCTGTGGAGACCGCCTATGCCAACGGCGCCATCCCCTCTACGGGCAGCACCTTCCGCCCCACGGAGAATATCACCCGCGAGGAGATGGCCGTTATGCTGGTCCGCGGCCTGGGGTATACGTCCCTGGCCGGCGCCGTCAGCAGCTACAGCTCCCCCTTTACCGACGTGTTCACCAACAAGGGCTTCATTACCGTAGCTTATGACCTGGGGATCGTCGACGGCGTTGGGGACGGGAAATTTGCGCCCGACAGCACTGCCACCCGGGAGCAGGCGGCCGCCGTGCTGGTGCGGGTCTATGACCGGCTCCACGCGGCGTCGGCCCTCATGTCCTCTACCGCGGGATACACCCGCATTACCGTGGATACGCCGGAGGCGGACGCCTCCCAGGAGCTGCCCACCACGCCGCTGGAACCCCTGGCGGATCTGTATGACGCACTCCGGACGCTGAAAAACAGCGGCGGCGATATGACGAGGGCCGTGCTGTGCCTGACGGCAGGCGGCGTGCGCACGGTGGTGAGCGGGAAGCAGATCGTTTCCACCGACACGCTGACGGCCGCGGAGGTGGCGGAGATCCTGGCCAAGGAGGGGACCCGCACCTACTACTCCACCCGCTATGAGAGCGCCTACTGCATCTACCAGCCAAACGCCTACCAGACCGCCACGGTGTGGTACCAGAGCCAGGAGAGCCAGGCGGCCAAGCTGCGGCTGGCGCGGCTTTTCGGCGTCACCCGCTATATCGTGGAGTAAGGGGTGGCCCCCCAAGGGGCCGGACACAAGAATACCGGGGCGTCAGGGCCGTCGGCCCCGCTGCCCCGGTATTTCTCTATTGGATCTTAACAGGGTCCAGGTGGTAGACGCTGTTGACCGTCTCCACCACGATCCGCCCGCTCTCCTTGTCCTTCTTCCAGGACTGGACCAGGCTGGTGCGGATATACCTGTCGCAGGGGTCGCCCCGGCGGTCATAGCGGCAGTGGATCAGCACGCAGCCGTCCTCCATTTTGGCCTCGCCGATGCAGCCGAGGCGCTCGCGGTCCTCGCTGCCGCCCTTGGCCACGCCCTCTTTGTCTGTAATGCGTATGATCTGATACACGCTCTTGCCTCCGTACCTCTCCTGCCCACATCTGCTGGGGAGAGGCTCTTTTTTAGGTATTATAGGCGAGATAAGTTTTTTTGTCAATCGCCCGGGGAAAGGAAGCCGCGCCGGGAGGACGGAAAAAACAGCCCGCCGCGAGCTGCGGCGGGCTGTAAGGCGCGGAGAAAAAGGAGGGGAGATCACATAAACTTCCGCAGGGTATCGGAAGCCGTATCCGGGTCGGCGCTGATGGTGATGGTGGCCTTCATCTTCAGGGGGGAGGTGAAGGCGTCCAGCCAGGTCAGGAAGGAGCCGATCTCCCGCTCGTCGCTGCTGTGGGCCACTTTGCACAGGTTGTCGATGAAAATGTGGGAAATATCGTAATTGCCGGCGTACAGACCGCAGATAAAACCGCGCAGGGCCTCGAAGCTGGTGATGTCAAACTCGGAGGCGTCTACAAGGCGGGTCTGGTGGCGGAGATTAAAGCTCATGTTGCGTGTGGGCTCGATACACACCATGCATCCAGCCTCGGTGTCGGCGGCGGCGTTCATCAGTTCCAGCAGCTGTTTGGTCTTGCCCTCGCCGGAGCCGCTCATGATAAGTCTAACCATATGAAATCACTCCTTTTCTGCAGTTGGTGGGACTTATTGATGGTATCAGCATACCACAGACGGGGAAGAAACACAACGGGAAAAATCAGTTTTTGAAAAATTTAACAGCTTGTTTTTATTTGCTCCCTGTAAAGCGGTCAAAAAAGGGCGAGGCCGCTCGATAACGGACGGCCCCGCCCAAAAAACGCTTGTGATGCGGCCGCTTACTTGCCCAGCTTCTCCCGCAAGGCCGCGCCCATCTCCTCATAGCCGGGCTTGTGCCCCACGCGGCAAGCCGCGCGGGGACCCCGGAGAGGATTTCACTTGCGCGGGGCAAATGAATTGCCCCTTGCGCCGAGGTTTTGCCGGAGGCAAAACGCTCGTGCCGCCTTGCGGCGGGCCTGGGCAAGCCCGTCCTCCGAAGAGAGAGGGCAGTTTACTTACTCAGCTTCTCCCGCAGGGCCGCGCCCATCTCCTCGTAGCCGGGCTTGCCCAGGAGGGCGAACATGTTTTTCTTGTAGGCCTCCACGCCGGGCTGATCGAAGGGATTGACCCCCAGCAGATAGCCGCTCAGGCCGCAGGCGTACTCAAAGAAGTAGATCAGCTCGCCCAGGGTGTAGGCGCTGATCTCGCCGGCCCGGACGATCAGGTTGGGCACGCCGCCCTCCACGTGGGCCAGCAGCGTGCCGTCCATGGCCTGGGTGGCGATGAAGTCCATGTCCTTGCCGGCCAGGAAGTTCAATCCGTCGCCGTCGGCCTCGTCGTAGGGGACGCAGAGCTGGTGCCTGCTCTTGCCGAAGCGCACCACGGTCTCAAACATATGGCGCTCGCCCTGCTGGATGTACTGCCCCATGGAGTGGAGGTCGGCGGTGAACTCCACGCTGGCGGGGAAGAGGCCCTTGTTCTCCTTGCCCTCGCTCTCGCCGTAGAGCTGCTTCCACCACTCGGCAAAGAAGCGGAACCGGGGCTCGTAGCCCGCCAGGATCTCGATCTTCTTGCCCTGTGCGTACAGGTCGCTGCGGGCGGCGGCATACTGCCAGGCGGGGTTGGCGTCGAAGTCGGCGGCGCGGCAATTCTCCATCATATCCCCCGCGCCGCGCATCAGATCATCCAGGTCCACCCCGGCAACGGCGATGGGCAGCAGGCCCACGGCGGTGAGGACGCTGTAGCGGCCGCCCACGTCGTCGGGCACCACAAAGGTCTCATAGCCCTCGGCGTCAGCCAGGCTCTTCAGCGCGCCCCGGGCCTTGTCGGTGGTGGCGTAGATGCGCCCCGCCGCCCCGGCCTTGCCGTACTTTTTCTCCAGCAGCGCCTTGAAGAACCGGAAGGCCACGGCGGGCTCGGTGGTGGTGCCGGACTTGGAGATGACGTTCACGGAGAAGTCCTCGTCCCCCAGCAGGTCCACGATCTCCTGGAGGCTGTCGCCGGAGAGGCCGTTGCCTGTGAAGTAGATGTTGGGCGTGGACTTCCTGAGCAGGTTGTAGTTGTTGGAGCACAGCAGCTCAATGGCGGCCCGGGCGCCCAGATAGCTGCCGCCGATACCGATGACCACCAGGGCCTTGCTGTCGCTCTGGATCTTCCTGGCGGCGGCCTTGATGCGCTCGTACTCCTCCTTGTCATAGTCCCGGGGCAGGTTTACCCAGCCCACATAGTCGTTGCCCCGGCCGCTGGCCTCCTGCAGCCAGGTATGGGCTTGCCCCAGGCCCTGGGCATACTGGGCGGTTTGGGCAGAGCTGTTGCTCAGATCGATCTTCAGCATAAAATCATCCTCCGTATCAAGAAGTGGAGATTCCTCTGTGGAAAAGTATAGCACACCCACTGCCGGCGGACAAGGGGAAGTCTGTACAAATCAGGGCGACTCCCCTGAATTTATCCCGCCAGGAACGCCATTTTCAGGCACCGCTGGAGGATCTGCCAGTAGGTGAGCCGCTCCACCGCCCGGTCCGCCACCAGGGGGATCTGCTTGAGCGTCTCCCCGCCGGCGGTGACGATGAGGGTCCCCACCTGCTGCCCCTGGGCCACGGGCGCGGTCAGCTCCTCCTCCAGCTCCACCTGGACCTCCAGGCCGCCCAGCTTCTCCTTCGCGGCCAAAAGGGAGGACTCCCCCTCCATGCGGGGCGTGACTGCCGCGGCGTCCCCCAGGACTACGGGGATGGGGGC
>CABKMV010000082.1 GCA_902373635.1 uncultured Oscillospiraceae bacterium | reverse complement strand
GGACAAGGTGAATTGGCCGAAGGCCAAGAGAAGGTGGCCTGGGCCAAATCGAAATCCCTCTCCCCCTTTGCGCCCCTTTCACCCGCCCGCAGGCGGGCGCGCCTGTGCCCTTGAGGGTATACGAGGCCAACCGCCGCACAGCGGCGGCTCTTAGGCCGAGTGGGTTACTTTCCCGGCGAGGGGAAAGTAACATAAAAAACCAGAGGGGAAAGAAGAAGCATCCACCACCAAACGAAGGAATTGAAAAAATAAGAGTTTTAGGCTACAATAGACCCACCAGCGAGGTGATCCCCATGAAAGAAAAGAAAACGCCCCAGCCCATAGGGCTGTATATCCATATCCCGTTCTGCAGGAGCAAGTGCCTCTACTGCGACTTCTACTCCCTGCCCCAGGCGGAGGGGGAGATGGACCGCTACGTCTCCGTCCTCCGGCGCCATTTGGAGGAGACGGCCCAGCGCTGCACCACCACCCCGGTGGACACGGTATACTTCGGCGGCGGAACGCCCTCCTACCTGGGGGAAGCGCGGCTGAAGGTTCTTTTGAAAACCATTTTCAAGCACTACAACCTATCCCAGGATGCAGAGATCACCCTGGAGGGCAACCCCGACAGCATGGGCGACTGGCGGAAGGTCCGCGCCCTGCGCCGGGCGGGGATCAACCGGGTCTCCCTGGGGGTCCAATCCGCCGACGACGGGGAGCTGCGCGCCATTGGCCGCGTCCACACCTTCGCCCAGGTGGAGCAGGCGGTGGCGGCCATCCGCAGGGCCAAGATCAAAAACCTGTCCCTGGATCTGATCTACGGCCTGCCGGGCCAGAGCCTGGAGAGCTGGAAGACCACCCTGGAGCGGGCTGCGGCCCTGGAACCGGAGCATCTGAGCTGCTACGGGCTGAAGGTGGAGGAGGGGACGCCCCTGTGGGAGCGGCAGGGGACCATGGACCTGCCGGACGACGACCTCCAGGCGGACATGTACCTCTGGGCCGTGGACTACCTGGCCCAGAGGGGCTATGAGCAATATGAGATCTCCAACTTCGCAAAGCCGGGCTTCGCCTCCCGGCACAATTTAAAATACTGGACCCTCCAGCCCTACGCCGGGTTCGGCCCCGGCGCCCACTCCGACTTTGGCGACGTGCGCTATGCCTTTGTCCGGGATCTGGCGGCCTACTGCAGGGGGGTGGAGGAAGGGGGCGACATCCTCTCCGAGAGCGAGCGTATCCCGCCCCGGGAGCGGGACCTGGAGTACCTGATGCTGGGGCTGCGGACGGCCCGGGGCATTGAAAAACGGGAGTTTGAAAACCGCTACCGCCTGCCCTTCGCGCCCATCCAGGATGTGCTGGAGCGGTTTGGGGAGACGGGCCACGCGGTCTGCCAGGAGGGGCGGTGGCGCCTGACGCCCACAGGCTTTTTGGTGTCCAACCGGATCATCGTGGAAGTCCTGGACGCGCTGGGGCAGGAGAAGATCCGCCGGGAGCAGGCCGCCGCCAACCGGGATTACCGGGTGCGCAGATCGTCCGAAACATATTGATCCCTCAACCGGGACCGGCTCACCCTCCGTCCCGGTTTTTTATTGGCAAAAATACGAAAAAATTGCAAAAAACCGCCAGCGGTAAAATTCATTCCTCCGCAAATACTAGCACCAGCGCGAGTAAAGCGCAATTGAGGAAGGAGGAAGATTGGAATGAAAAAGCTGGCGATCTTTGTGGCTGCGGCCGCTCTGGTTCTGTCCCTTGCAGCCTGTGGAAACCGTGACAACAAGAACAACGGCGGCACAGACACAAACGGCACCACCAACGGTACCACCAACAATGGCGGCGCCGCCAACAACGGAGGGGTGACGAACGGCGGTACCAACAACGGCACTGCCAACAATGGGACCACCAATAACGGCACTGCCAACAACCGTCCCGGAAACAGCATGGGCAACAACCTGGAAAACGCTGCGGGCGACGTTGGCAACGCGGTCGGCGATGTGGGCGACGCGGTGGACGATCTGCTGGGCGGCAACAACGCCAATCACAATAACAACGGCAACAACAGCACCAACAGCAGCAACAGCAGCAACACCAACAACAGCAAGACCGCGAACCCCACCAGCTTCCAGCGGATGCTGGACAACGCCCGGGTCCACGACCAGGACGGCATCCTCACTGACGGCGAAAATAGCCGCTGGTAAGGGTTTGTGAGTTTTTCAAAGAAACAGCGCCGGCCTGTTTGGCTGGCGCTGTTTCTTTGGAGCGGGCGACTACGTCGCCCGCTCCATGACCGGCCTTCTGGCCGGCGCGCCAAATGGCGCGTTACAAGCGTTTTGGGCCTTTGGCCCAAAACCTTGGCGCAGGGCGAATTGATTTCGCCCGAGCATTTTAAATCAACCGAAGGTTCCAAAAAAACAGCACCAGCCTTTTGGCTGGTGCTGTTTTTTTGGAGCGGGCGACGGGGCTCGAACCCGCTTCCCGGCATCCCACGAATGGCTTTCGCCATTCGCAGGAGCCCTGCCTCACCTCAGATTTTATGCGCCTCCGGCGCGGGTGGAGGCAGCGGGTTCGCCTCCTGCGCAAAATAAAAGAAGCATCCAACTCTGGATGCTTCTTTTCAGTGGAGCGGGCGACGGGGCTCGAACCCGCTTCCCGGCATCCCACGAATGGCTTTCGCCATTCGCAGGAGCCCTGCCTCACCTCAGATTTTATGCGCCTCCGGCGCGGGTGGAGGCAGCGGGTTCGCCTCCTGCGCAAAATAAAAGAAGCATCCAACTCTGGATGCTTCTTTTCAGTGGAGCGGGCGACGGGGCTCGAACCCGCTTCCCGGCATCCCACGAATGGCTTTCGCCATTCGCAGGAGCCCTGCCTCACCTCAGATTTTATGCGCCTCCGGCGCGGGTGGAGGCAGCGGGTTCGCCTCCTGCGCAAAATAAAAGAAGCATCCAACTCTGGATGCTTCTTTTCAGTGGAGCGGGCGACGGGGCTCGAACCCGCTTCCCGGCATCCCACGAATGGCTTTCGCCATTCGCAGGAGCCCTGCCTCACCTCAGATTTTATGCGCCTCCGGCGCGGGTGGAGGCAGCGGGTTCGCCTCCTGCGCAAAATAAAAGAAGCATCCAACTCTGGATGCTTCTTTTCAGTGGAGCGGGCGACGGGGCTCGAACCCGCTACCTCCACCTTGGCAAGGTGGCGCTCTACCAGATGAGCTACGCCCGCAGAACACAGTGTATTATAACAGGCATTTCCCATCTTGTCAACGGTTTTTTCAGCCCTCCGGCTCCCTTGGCGCCTTTTTCATGCCGCTCAGCCCAGCAGGATCTCCACGATGCCCGCTGCCTCCAGATCCGGATAGAACCGGATCTCCCAGGGGCAAGGGGGATATTGGACAGGCTCCTCCTCCGGCAGTTCCTCCCCGGGCTGTCCCGCCTCTGCATCTTCCGGGGCACCCGTCTGCTCCTCGGCGGGCGCTTCCCCCTCCGGGTCCTGCTCCTCCTCTGGGTCAGAAGGCGCCCCGGCCTCCACGCCGTTTGCCTCCTGTCCGGGCGGCGTCTCTGGTTCCCCGGCGCTTTCCTCCTGCTCATCCAGGCACAGCTCCCGCCACAGGCTTTCCACCGCGGCGGAAACTTCCTCCCGGGGCGTGTCGTAGACAAAGCGGGCGGTCAGCTTCCCGTGGCCCTCCCGGACCGCCATGCGCAGCAGATCCACCAGGGACTGGCTGTCCGACAGCGTCATCAGACTGTCGGGGTCCTCCGCGTCCTCCCGATAGATCATATGGTAGTTCAGGGTGTAATACCCCTCCGCCTTCTCGTTGGAAAAGCTCATGCTCCACAGCAGGTAGGACCCCAGCACGCTCTCCTCCCGCACCTCCCGGTTGGCGTCCAGGATCTGCTGGTAGGCCTCGGCGCTGGGCTCCTGGTAGAAGCGGATCACGCACTCCTGGACCCGCTGCTCCACCTGCATGAGCAGGGAGTTGACCAGGTCCTGGTAGTTCTCCACCTTCAGGGTGTCCTCCACGCCGGATTCCCAGAAGCGGTCGGCATAGGGCTCCACCACGCTGTAGGACCGCTCCAGCAGGGAGGCGCAGCCGGTCAGCGCCAGGCACAGGGCCAGGGCCATGGGCAGTATCCTCTTGTTCACGGCAGACACCCCCTGTTGGGAATTTTTAATAGCCCAGCTCCTGATCCACCAGGACCACTTCCATGTCCATGCTGCTCATCTTCTTGTAGTGGACCACAAGGCCACGGCAGATGCGCTCCGGACTGTTGCAGTTGTAGCACCGGTCCGCCCTGGCGGCGCAGGGGGTCTTCCTGTGCAGGCGCTGGGCGTTCTTTGGGGCCACCACGTTGCGCACCCGCTCAAGGGCGCTGTGGAAGTCCGGGGAGACCTTGTTTTTCCCGGCCACAAAGTAGACCTTCCTGTGGCCGAAGAGGGAGGAGGCCACCCGGTTGCCGTTGCCGTCGATGTTCAGTATTTCGCCGGTGTCCTCGGCAATGCCGTTGGCGGAGAGCAGATAGACCTCCGCATTGGCCGCCAGGTCCTGGCACGCGCCGGGCGCACAGTGGGTGTAGCCGTGGCTGAACACCACATTGTGGGCGGACAGACTCTCCTTCAGCCCCAGCTCCGTCAGCGTCATGGATCCGCCCATGCCCACGGTGACGCCGTCGATCTGGCGGTTCAGGTAGGCGGCGGCCTCCTCGCCGGTGGCAAACACGGACACGGCGAACCCATTGTCCTCCAGCCTCTTTTTCAGTTCCTCAAATGCCATTTTTTCGTTCCTCCTGCTTACAATCTAAACGCCCTTACAGGCTGTCCGGCGTGTACTCCCCAAAGCCCTCGCCCAGCACCTCGTGGGCCTCGCAGACAATGATGAAGGCATTGGGGTCGATGGATATGACGGCGGCCTTGATGGCGGCGATCTGGCTGCGTTTGAAGGCGCAGAGCACCACCTGCTTCTCCTCCCCGGTGAAGGCCCCCCGGCCGTTGAGCAGCGTGACGCCCAGGTTCATCTCCAGCAGGCGCTGTGTGACCTCCTGGCTCTTCCCGCTGATGATGTACGCCATCTTGGCGTTGATGGACCCATAGACGATCATGTCCATGGCCAGGCTGGAGATATACATGGAGATAATGCCGTACAGGGCGTTGTTGATGCTGCGGAAGGTCAGCGCGTACAGGCAGATGACGATCACATCGATGCCCAAACACAGCTTCCCGATGGACAGGTGGCGCAGCTTGTACTTCAGCAGCCGGGCGGCCAGCTCCGTCCCGCCGGTGGTAGCCCCCACGTTCAGCAGCAGCCCCATGGACAGGCCCAGCAGCACCCCGCCGTAGATGCAGGCCAGCAGGGGCTCCATGGGCTGGAAGGTATAGACCATGCCCAGGCCGTCGATCATCAGGGACCCCACCGTCATGGCGAACAGGGAAGAGACCAGCAGCTTCAGCCCCTGCTTGCGGACGCCCAGATAGAACAGCGGGATATTCAGCACAATAGCCAGGACGCCCACGGGGAGGGCGGGCACCAGCCGGTTGATGATCTGCGCGATGCCGGTAAACCCCCCCATGGAGATGTTGTTGGGCTGGAAAAACCAGTTGAACGCCACCGCGTAGATAGCGCTGCCCAGCAGGATCACCCCGTACTCATACAGGCGCCGCAGCACCGGATTATGATTCTTCACAAATGTTCCTCCTTGCCCGTCACAGCAGCTGCATCTGCTGGTTGTCCCCATCCTCTTCCTTCAGAACGGCCCCCGCCGCTGGGATGGCCCGGCAGCGGTAGCGGCCCAGGTTGGTGATATTGCTCTCCTCCAGGGTGCGCACCTGGGCCAGGCGGTGTTTGCTCTTCAGGGTCATCACCTGCACCCCCTGGGTGGAGCGGGTGGATTTGGGAGCGAGAAGGGCGGTATTGAACACAAGGGCCCGCACCTCGTCGGAATACAGCGCCAGTTCCCGGTCCTCCCGCAGCGGCAGGATGGACACCAGGGGACTCTTGTCCGAGTAGGCGCCGGTGAGCTTGCGGCGGTTGGAGGTGGTGGCGTAGGCGCTCAGCTCCACCCGCGCGGCCTTGCCGTTTTCAAAGAAGAAGAGAAGGCCGCCGCTGTAGTCCCCGGGCAACACCATGCCCACCACCGTCTCCTCCGCCTCCATGCCCAGTTTGGTGGGGAGGTAGTCCCCCAGGGCGCTGGCCTTGGTGTCCTCAAAATCTGTCAGGCGGCACTTGTAGACCTGCTGGCGGCTGGTAAAGAACATGATCTCCGCGCGGCTGGTGGTTTCAAAGCTCTGCCGGAGGCTGTCCTCCTCCTTGAACTTCTGGGTGTCCGCCATGCGCAGGGACTGGGGTGTGATCTTCTTGAAGTACCCTCCCCTGGAGAGGAACACGCTGACCGGGTAGTCCGGCGTCTCCTCGGCCTCGTCAAAGGTCTCAATCTCGTGTTCATAGACAATAGCAGTACGGCGGGGCTGGGCATACTTCTTCTTGACGTTCTCCAGCTCCCCGATGATGACCTTCCTGATCCGGGCGGGACTGCCCACCAGGTCCTCCAGGTCCTCAATCTCCTCCCGCAGGGCCTCCGTCTCCTGGACCCGCTTGAGGATATACTCCTTGTTGATGTTGCGCAGCTTGATCTCCGCCACATACTCCGCCTGGACCTGGTCGATGCCGAAGCCGATCATCAGGTTGGGGATGACCTCGGACTCCTCCTCCGTCTCCCGGATGATCCTGATCGCCTTGTCAATGTCCAGCAGGATGCGCTTGAGGCCCTTTAAGAGGTGCAGCTTCTCCTTTTTCTTGTTCAGGGAGAAGTACACCCTCCGCCGCACGCTCTCCGTGCGCCAGGCGCACCACTCGTCCAGGATCTCCCGGACGCCCATCACCTTGGGCATGCCGGCCACCAGCACATTGAAGTTGCAGCTGATGCTGTCCTGGAGGTCGGTGGCCTTGTAGAGCTTGGCCATCAGCTTGTCCGGGTCCACGCCCCGCTTCAGGTCAATGGCCAGCTTCAGGCCGTTCAGGTCCGTCTCGTCCCGCATGTCGTTGATCTCACGGAGCTTGCCGGCCTTGATGAGCTCCGCCACCTTGTCCAGGATAGCCTCGGTGGTGGTGGTATAGGGGATCTCGTAGATCTCCACCACGTTCTCGCTCTTCACATAGCGGTACTTGCCGCGGATCTTGATGGAACCCCGGCCGGTGCGGTAGACCTCCTCCAGGGCCGCGGGGTCGTAGATCATCTCGCCGCCGGTGGTGAAGTCCGGTCCCAGCAGTGTGGCAGAAATATCGCAGTCCGGGTTCTTCAGGAAGGCAATGGTGGTGTCGCAGACCTCCCCCAGGTTGAACCCGCACAGCTGGCTGGCCATGCCCACGGCGATGCCCTGGTTGGCGGAAACCAAAATATTGGGGAAGGTGGTGGGCAGCAGAGCCGGCTCCTTCATGGTGTTGTCGTAGTTGTCCACAAAGTCCACCGCGTCCTGGTCCAGATCCCGGAACAGCTCCTGGCAGATGGGGGAGAGCTTGGCCTCGGTGTACCGGCTGGCGGCCCAGGCCATGTCCCGGGAGTAGACCTTGCCGAAGTTGCCCTTGCTGTCCACAAAGGGGTGGAGCAGGGCGTCGTAGCCCTTGCTGAGGCGCACCATCGTATCATAAATAGCCGCGTCGCCGTGGGGGTTCAGCCGCATGGTCTGTCCCACGATGTTGGCGGACTTGGTGCGGGCCCCGGTGAGAAGCCCCATCTTGTACATGGTGTACAGGAGCTTCCGGTGGCTGGGCTTGAACCCGTCGATCTCCGGGATGGCCCGGGAGACGATCACCGACATGGCGTAGGGCATGTAGTTGGTCTCCAGGGTGTCGGTGATGGGCTGCTCCAGCACCGCGGCACGCAGGCCCATCACATTGGGGTTGTTGACTTTTTTGCTCTCCCCCTGGTCGGGGGTCTTCTTCTTTGCCATTGTTTTTATCCTTTTCTTCGCGGCTTTTTTTGCCGCTTCCCGGCGGCGGGGTTTCTTCGCCGCTGCCAGCGGCGAGGGGGAGTTTTTTCGGTTATTTTGTGGGTTCCCGCACCCACGGGCGGGTTTTTGCGGGGCTACGCGCCCGGCCCAGGCCGCTTTCTGCCCCAGGGCACCCTCTCGCCCTGTCGGGCTCACCTTGTCTTGGCCCTGCGGGCCAATTCACCTTGCCGGACCCGCGGTTACTTTTCAAACGATTGAAAAGTAACCAAAAGATCGCTTAAACCTACGGTTTAAGAATCCCTTGTTTGATCGGACTGGGTGTTGTCCTGTTTGCATCCAGCCGCTGAATCAGAAATCCTTCGGGCATCTGATCTCAGCCGGGTTTCTGGTCTTACTTCGGCTGTCGCCCTCCTAAAGGGATAAAGGCATCTATTATCTTATCTTCTTGAAGAAATGCAGGGCATGGATTGTAGGGCAGTCCGTCCATGAAGGGGGGTAGGCCCTCTGCCGAGGGGGCGAAGCCCCCTTGAAGAGCCGTTTGTGGGAGGGTGGTTCTCAGGAGGGAGGGGAATCGGAACCCCTCCCTCCTGAGCGCCTTTTTCGCCCCTTTTTGGGCGAGCAAAAAGGGGCCCAGGGTTCGGGGCTGGAAGCCCCGCCAAAAAACCGGGTTCGGGCCGGGGAGGCCCGGGAAAACAGGGGCGCCGGAGGCCCCAGAGGCCAAACTTTACTCAAACCTTTCAATCCGGGTCTCCAGCCCCCGGCTGGCCTTCAGGTGCTTGATCTGCTCCATGTGGGGCTGGGCCGAGTGCTTCTCCAGCGCCGCGGCGTCCCGCCAGTGCTCCACCAGAAGAAGCGCCCCCTCCTCCTGGCAGGAGAGGAAATAGTCATACTGCAAACAGCCGTCTTCCGCCCGAACTGTCTCCTGTAATCCCTCCCGCCGGATGTCCTCTACAAAGGCAAGAATCGCCTCCGGCGTCCCGGTATAGTAGACATGGAGAACAACACCGTTTGGTCCTATCCATCCATCCGTGCGGCCCAAAAGAAATTCCACGGAAACTCCGAAAAAAGAGGCTAGGGCAATCAGCACTGGAGCATCCGGATCCCGCTCATCTTTTTCATACCGTTCATAACTTTTAGAGGCAATACCTACGGCATCAGCCACCGCTTGGCGGGATAGCTTTTTGCCTTTTCTCAAGGAAAATAATCTCTCTGACAAAATTTTCATAGCACACCTCTTGACAGGTCTTTACGGTATAAGTTATAATAATTTTAGTCCAAATAGACTTATTTTTAGGGGTGATATGATGAACGAATACGAAGAATGTCTTTATAACTATATCCTGGAGAATAAATTCCGGGAGCTGCATGATAACCGGGAATATATCATGCGCAGGAGAATATCAAAGAAGGCGGAGTGCGCGCTGGAGGAGACGTTGACAGCGGAGCAGAAGCGGCTGTTTGAGGCGTATATGGAGGAAGAGACCGCCGCCAGTTCACTGGAGCTGCGGCATGTCTTCCAAATAACATTGGCCTTAAGCTTTCAGCTGTACCACAGCTAACGCCGCGGCAGCCCCAAAGAAAGAGGAGTGTCCCCCAGGGCCTGCGGGAGATTCCACAAGAGGGGCGGCGCCCCTCTTTGGT
>CABKMV010000081.1 GCA_902373635.1 uncultured Oscillospiraceae bacterium | reverse complement strand
GGCGGCGCGCGCTTATTCCACTGTATAGCTTTTGTAGGGGTTCCCGTCCATATCCTTCCAGGTGAAGGTCCTGCCCTCCAGCATCAGGTAGCTGCCCACGCTGCCGCCCTTGGGGATGGAGATGGAGCCGGGGTTGATGTAGAGGTAGTTCCCGTGGGGATTGCAGGCGGGGATATGGAAGTGGCCGTTTAAAAGGACCGTGCCCTCGGCCATAGGGGGCGGGCAGGTCTCATTCCACAGGTGGCCGTGGGTGGCATAGAGGGTCAGGCCGTTGACCTCCAGCAGGGCGTAGTCCGCCATCAGGGGGAACTCCAACACCATCTGGTCCACCTCGCAGTCGCAGTTGCCGCGCACGGCGATGATCCGGTCCTTGACGGCGTTGAGCTGTTCCGCCACGTCGGGACAGTCATATTCCTGGGGCAGGGCGTTGCGGGGACCATGATAGAGCAGGTCCCCCAGCAGGAGCAGCCGATCCGGCTTTTCCTCCCGGTAGCGGTCCATCAGCTTTTTGACATAATAGGCGGACCCGTGGAGGTCCGAGGCGATCATCAGTACCATGGAAAGCGTCCTCCTTGTGTATTTCACCACAAGTATACACGATCTGCGGGAAATTTCAACGGCGGGGGCCGGCTGCCGCAAAATTTCCTTGCCAGCGGGCCCGATCCCTGCTATACTGGGAATAGAAAAAGTTATGCCGCTCATATAATTTCGTAGTGATGGTACGAGAGTTTCTACGGGGCCGCCATATCGGCCCTGCTATGGGTGTTCCGAGCCGGGAAAGTCTGTCCCGGAGCGGGGCGCTTTTTCTTTGCTCACCGCGCCAAGACGGATTCAGACGATACGGATTCAGAAAGGAAGGGGAAGACCATGACGACGATTTTGCGGGGGAATATCATTCACACGCCGGCGTTCGGAGAACTGGAGACGATCCCCGGCGGGTATCTGGCGCTGGAGGACGGGGTGATCCTGGGCCTCTTTGACGAGTTGCCGGAGCGGTACGCCGCCTGCCCGGTGGAGGATTACGGCGGCGCGCTCATCATGCCTTCCTTCGCGGATCTCCACCTCCACGCCCCCCAATACCCCATGCTGGGCATGGGCATGGACCTGCCGCTGCTGGACTGGCTGAGCACCTACACCTTCAAAACCGAGGCGCGGTTCAGCGATACTGAGTACGCCCGGCGGGTGTACCGCCATCTGGCGGAGGACCTCATCACCTCCGGCACCACCCGGGTGGCTATGTTCTCCTCCCGCCACACCGACGCCACCCTGATCCTGATGGAGGAATTGGAGCGGGCGGGGGTCACAGGCTATGTGGGCAAGGTGAACATGGACCGCAACAGCGGCGAGAGCCAGGAGACCACAGAGGAGTCCATCCGGGAAACCCTCCGGTGGCTGGAGCGCTGCAGCTTCCAACATGTAAAGCCCATCCTCACCCCCCGCTTCACCCCCTCCTGTTCGGATGGGCTGATGGAGGCTCTGGGGCGGATTGCTATGGAGAGGGATCTGCCGGTGCAGTCCCACCTGTCGGAGAACGCCGGGGAGATCGCCTGGGTGGGGGAGCTCCACCCCGACTGCAGGCAGTACTGGGAGACCTACGCCAAGTACGGGCTGTGGAAGGAGGGGACGCTCATGGCCCACTGTGTCCACAGCGACGGGCGGGAGCAGCAGGCCATGATCGAACACGGCGTCACAGCGGTCCACTGCGCGGCCTCCAATGTGAACATCTGCTCCGGCACCGCGCCGGTGCGGGAGATGGTGGAGCGGGGCGTACAGGTGGCCCTGGGGTCTGATATCGCCGGTGGCGACCAGCTGGCCATGAACCAGGTGATCGTCACCACCATCCGGGCCTCCAAGGCCAAGCAGATGGAGACCGGGGCCCCCTTCCTGACAGTGCCGGAGGCATACTATCTGGGTACCGCCGCCGGGCACCGGTACTTCGGCGGCAGGGCGGGCTTTGCCGCGGGCGACGAGCTCCACGCCATCGTGGTGGACGACGGCGATCTGCCGGAGCCGGCCCGGGAGCTGAGCCTCAGCGAGCGGTTCGAGCGGGCGGTATACCTGATGGAGAAGAAACACATCCGGGCCGTGTACAGCGCGGGGCGGAAGGTTGTCGGTTGATTTTTATATGGCCTATGGGTATAATGGGGGCAAGAAATTGCCCCCATTATTTATTTTATAAGGAACAAAGGAGCTGTCGTCATGATCAAGCACATCGTCATGTGGAAATTCAAGCCCGGCACGGAGAAAGAGATGAACGAATTTATCGCCGGCCTGCGGGGCCTGTACGGCGTGATCCCCCAGATCAGAGAGCAGGAGGTGGGGGTCAATTTGGTCAGCGGCAACTACGACGCCGTGCTGGTGTCCGCCTTCGACTCCCTGGAGGACCTGGAGGCATATAAGACCGACCCCCGCCATGTGGCGGTGTCGGCGCTGTGCAAGGCCATCCGCACGGACCGGGTGGCTGTGGACTACGAGGTGTAAGCGGTGGCGGCAAGATTTGAAAATTTCGGCCTGGAGGATCTGGCGGCCAGGCCGGAGGACGCCTTCCGCCTGTGCTCCCTGGCCATGGCCGAGGGCCAGCGCATCCGGGGCTACCGGGGGGATTACTACCGCCTCTATCTGGGGGACGCCATCGTAAACGTCCGCACCATGCCGGACCCGGAGACAGGGGAGGAGCTGCTGCTGGGCATGGACACCCACGCCGTATCAGGCTGCGTGTGGGAGATACCTGGCGGTTTATGGCCCCAGGTGATCGAGGGGGAGCGGCACCCCCTGGCGGGAGCGGACGACCCCGCCATCCTCCGGGGCGACCCCATGCAGCGCTGGGCCGTACAGTCCTGGTCTCAGCGGATCGACGAGTACAGCACGGATGTGAGCTCGGTGCTCATCAGCGTGGTGAACGCCGACGTGCTGACCTGGGCCAGCCGGGAGCCTGTGCGCCTGAATATGGCCGCTTTCCCTAAGTGGGTGGAGTATTTCACCACGGAGGAGGAATACATCTCCGCCCAGAAAAAGAAGCCGCCCTATGAGAAGGCCGTTCTGAAGGAGGGGCGCTTCTATGAGGCCGGAATGTGGGCAAGCTCGGATGCCTTCCGTGCCGGAAACAGGAAGCTGGAAAAACCGACCCTGGAGTATGACCAGGTACTGCTGCGGGGCGTGGTGAAGGACGCCCGGGTGGGGGAGACCTACCTGGGCATGGAGCCGCTGACCAGGTTTTTAAGCGTCGCTGTCTCCACCCAGTTTGGGGACCTGGAGCTGTGCCACCCCTTTGAGATGGTGGCGGAGGAGCAGAAGGACAATGTAAAGCCCGGGGCCATTGTCTCCGCCCTCTGCACCCTCTCCGGGGACGCGGCCGTTGGGGAGTACGCCGGCGGCGTAGTGTTCAGCGAGGGGAAGGATCTGGAGCTGCTGCAATATTTCTTTCAGCGGGGCGGCGCCCAGCGGCTGCGGGGCGCTGCCTGCAGCGACTGCGCCGTTGCTTTCCTGGAGAACCGGCAGGAGGGGGTCGACAGGGCGCTGGCCCTGCTGGAGACGGTGGGGGAGCAGCTGCAGGAGGCCGGGCTCTGGCAGTGCATGCCGGGGACTATCACCGGCGTGGACCGGACCGGGAAAAATCCGCCGTCCTGCGCGCCGGGCAAGCGGTGCCTGCTGCTGGGGGATGGGCTGCCGGGGGACCGGTACGCCTTCCTCTGCCTGGTGGATACCGACAGCCTGGGCCGCATCCGGGAGATCACCATCACCAACGACAGCCGCTATGACTACGAGCCGGATCGCCACAACACCGGGGAGGACATGGAGCACACCCGGGACCGGCTGCGCCACGGCTTTGAGGTGCTGCTCTACTGGGCCATCCAGGAGCGGGGATTGATCCGGGAGACGGACGAGCTGCGGACCCTGGCGGAGCTGCCGCTGTTCGAGGAGCGGGCGGAGGAGGAGCTGAAGGCTGTGCCCGGGGATCTGGAGGCGCGGCTGGCGGCGGTGGCGGCGGACCCCCTCTATGACGACAGCCTGCGGCAGAGCCTCCACGATCTGTTCCACCGGCTCTTCCAGCGCGCGGGCGGGAAAAAGGAGGACGGGTGGGACCTCTTCGCCTGCTGGTCCAACGCGCCGCTGTACCTCTTTGCGGGCTACAACAGCTACCGCACCCAGCTGCTCCACCAGCTGGTGCTGCTCCAGTGCCTGGGCCTTCTCAGCGCTCGGAAGAATTTTTAGCAGGTTTCCCGAAACAGCAAAGGGCGGCGGCTGAGGAATCAGCCGCCGCCTTTCTTATTGAATTGATACATCAATACAACAGCCTGACATGGCCGATCAGCGGGACCTCCCGCTCTACGCCCTGGATGGCGTTGATGATGCCAATGAACCAGCAGACAGCGCAGAACACGCCGCCCACCAGACCGATCAGCCACCCCACCAGGGGCACCTTTGCCAGGATACCCACCAGCGTGCCCGCCAACCAGATGATCAGGGACTGGTTCAGGTGGAACCTGCAGTTCTCCCGGTCGCCCATCACAAAGGCGAGGAGCAGGCCGACCCAGGTCAGATAGGCCACAACATCGGTGGTGCGTTTGTTCATAATGTGGTTCCCTCCTTATCGTCTGTTCAGGAAATATGCAGGGAGATGTCGCCGCTGACGCTGGCCATGCGGTAGCTGCGGCTGCCGCCGTCCAGGTAGATAGCCTCGCCGGACTTGGAGCCGATGGGGCCTACCAGGGGGAAGTCGCTCTCCAGCTCACCGCTGACAGTTTCAAAGCGCAGGGTGAAGCCCTCGCCGTCCGGCATACGGAGATCGCAGTCTCCGGATTTGGAGGACAGCTCCAGCAGCTCCGGCGCCTCCCCCACCTCCACAGAGACGTCGCCGCTGGTGCTGGAGGACCTCAACTCCCGCACGCTGCCGGTAACGTCCAGATCGCCGCTCATGGAGGACGCCCGGACAGAGTCGAAGCGCCCGTTCAGGGTGACGTCGCCGCTCATGGTTTCCGCCTGCACGCTGCCGCAGCTGCCGCCGCACTTCAGATCGCCGCTGGAGGACTTGAAGATGACCTCTCCGCAGTGGGCCTGGCCGGCGTCCACGTCGCCGCTGGTGGTCTTCACCGCCAGCCGGTCCGCCGTCAGGCCGTCGGCGATGTTCATATCCCCGTTGACAGCAGACACCTGGATAAACTCCCAGGTGCGCCGGGGGATGGCCAGCTCCACGTCTGCCGCCGCCAGTCCGCGCACAAAGAAGAAGGAGGAAGAGGCGGTTTTGCCCTGGCGGATGGACAGCACGCCGCTGTCGGAGAGACGGACCTCCAGGTTGTCTGTGTCGCCGGAGATCGCCACGTCCGCCTGGGGATCGTCCAGCAGATGGATGGTCACATCGCCGTTATACAGCTTCACATCCAACCCCCGCAGAGATTCAGAGGGGAAGGAGGTGCCGGACACGGGACGGCTGTGGCCCTTCTCACAGTAGAAACCGCCGCGGTCCTTATTGTAGCCCATGGAGACGCTCCAGCCGCCGTTGTCGCTGCCCTCGTGATCCTCGCCGGCGGGGTGCTCGCCGTGGTCGTCGTCCTCATCGTTGAAGTGGATCTGGATGCTGCTGTCAAAGCCGTTGGGATACTTCTCCTTCAGCTTGCCGGCCACGTCCCGGACGATGACCTTGGCCTGGTCCACGGCGTCCCTGGTCTGGGAGATGGTCTCCCGAACGATCTCCTCCGCGCTGTGGAGAATGTCGTTGAGCATATCCCGGCTCTGGCCCTCCTGACGGGGAAGCTCCCCCTCGGGGCCCAGGGAGCGCAGGTACTCCAGCAGCTCGTCCACGTCCCCCAGATCCTCCAGGGCCCTGGCGTAGGCATCATCCTCGCCCATGCCGGCGGCAAGCAGATCCTGATAGCGCTGGTACAGGTTGTCGCTGAGTTCCTCGATCAGCTCGGTCTTCGCGTTGCTGTCGGCGGCGGCCGCCAGGCGGCTGGACACCGCGATAATAAACTTGGTTTTCATGCGGTCCATAATCATTCCTCCTCTAATGTGATCAGGGCGTCCAGAAGAGCCCTGGTGGTCTGCCACTCCCGGCAATTCTCTTCCCACTGCTGTCTGCCGGAATCCGTAATGGCGTAGTACCGGCGGCGGGCGCCGGGGCCGTCCTCCCCCCAGTAGGAGGTGATGAATCCGCCCTGCTCCAGCCGCTTGAAGGCGGTGTACAAGGTCGCCTCTTTGAAGCCGTACTGTCCGCCGGTACGCTGCTGAATGTTCTTGTTGATCTCATATCCGTAGCTGTCTCCCCGCATCAGCTGGGTCAGTATAATGGTATCCGTATGGCCCCGCAGGGTATCCGCTGAAATGGACAAGTGGAACACTCCTTTCCTGAAACTTTGGGCCGCCGGGACGGCCCGTTCCTGTGATGTGGCCTCATCTTACCACGACATACTTCGCCTGTCAAGGTAATTCCCGTAAAAAAGTATTAACATTTTATGAAGCTCCCGGGAGGGCGCTTTGGACGGCGGCTGGGACAGGGGGCTTTGTGGAATAAGCCCCTTCAAAAAATATGGGCGGGAGCAAACTTTTCGGACCGCCGGATCGTCTATCAAACAGAAACAGGCAGAGAGGAGCAGAGGGATATGCCGAATATCCGGGAGGAAGAGCTGACAGGGTTTCTTGTGGAAAATCAGGCGCGGTTTTACCGTCTGGCTTACAGCTATCTGAAAAACAGGGAAGACGCTCTGGACGCGGTGCAGGCCGCTGTCTGCAGGGCACTGGAAAAACAGGACAGCCTGCGTGATCCGGACGCCGTGCGCACCTGGTTTTACCGCATTTTGGTCCATGAATGTACAGACACGCTGCGAAGGCGGAAAAAGGAGACGCCTGCCCCGCCGGAGGAACTGGGGGAGGGATGCTATGAGGACCCGCCGCCCCCGGATTCCTCCCTGGCACGCAGGGTCGACGCGCTGCCTGTGGAGGTCGGCACCGTCATCAAACTCCGCTTTTATGAGGATATGCCGCTGAAGGAGATCAGCGCCGTCACCGGCTGGAACCTGAACACAGTGAAAACCCGTCTGTACACGGGCCTGCAAAAACTGCGTGTATCATTGGAAGGAGTGCAAGAGAAATGAACGAGTGGAAGCAAGCGAGAGAGAGCTATGAGGCCGCGCCGATCCCGGAGGAGCTGGGGGAGCGGGTCCAGGAGGGGATCCGGCAGGGCCGGGAGCGGTACCGCAGCGCCAGGAGGCCCGCCTGGCGGGCTGCCGCATCCCTGGCCGCCTGCCTGGTCGTCCTGCTGGCGGCGCTGAACATGTTCCCTGCCTTTGCGGCGGCGGCCGCCGAGGTGCCGGTGCTGGGAGATCTATTTCAGGTGCTGACAGTCCGAAGTTTTACAGATGAGAACGATGACCGGACTGTGGAGGTGGATCAGCCCGGCGTCACAGGCGGGGCGTTCGCGGAGAGGGTAAACGCAGAGATCCAGGCACGGGTAGAGGAGAAAGTGGCTGAAGGAAACCAGATCGTTGCAGAGGCCAAGGCGGCATTCCTGGCCACCGGCGGCACTGAGGAGGAGTGGGCCCAGCGGGACACGACCGTTTCCGTGGACTATGAGATCAAGTCGCAGACGGACACAACAGTATCCTTTGTGGTGGAGAGTTATGTCTCCATAGCGAGCGCATACCACGAGCAATTCTTCTACAACCTGGATCTGGCGGCGGACAGGGAGCTGACGCTGCGGGATGTCCTGGGCGAGAATTGGGCCGCCCTCTGCAACGACAGTATCCGCGCACAGATGGCGGCCGCAGAGGATCCGAGCGTATATTTCAGTGAGGAGGAGGGCGGTTTTTCCTCTGTGGACGAGAGTACCGGCTTCTACCTGAACCAGGCGGGGAATGCTGTGGTGGTGTTCCCGCGGGCTGCTGTGGCCATTGGCGCTATGGGCGTCGTGGAGTTTGAAATCGTAAAGTAACAGGCTGAAAGCGTTCCGGAACGCACAAAAGAAGAAGGGCCGCCCCAGGCAGTGGATGCCGGGGCGGCCTTTTTGTCTTGCGCGGGGGAAAGAGAATGTTTCAAAACGCCATGCCTGATGCAAACCAGGGAGGAAGATCCTTCCTTCCGCCGCGGCGCAGCAGGCGATCAAAGAAAAGGATAGATAGCAAACGCGGCAAGGGCGATCTGGGCCAAAAGGATCAAGGGCATGCCCCAGACGAAATACCAGTGCCTGGTTTTGTGGTGGAAGAGCCACATTCCGGCAATGGCACCGACGCTGCCGCCCAGCAGGGCGGAGAGGAACAGGGTGCGCTCCCGGATACGGCGGGCGCCAGCACGCTTGGCCCGGCGCTTGTCGGCCCACATGAGGAAAAAAGCGGTCAGGTTAACGATGATCAGATAGGCGGCCAAAAGAACCAACGATGAGCCCATAGAGGTCCAGACGGTATCGTTGGCTGCTTCCGGCAGAAAAAGCGCCTTCATCTCAGCCGAGCTTTGCCAGTTCGCAGGCGGCCTTGGCGGCTACACGGGCGTTGTTGAACACCAGCTGGATGTTGCTCTCCAGGCTGTCGCCGCCGGTCAGGTCCTTCACCCGGGCCAGCAGGAAGGGGGTAGTCTCCTTGCCATGGATGCCCTGCTCCCGACTCTCGGCAATGGCCTGGTCGATGGCCTTGTTGATCACGTCGGCGTCCATGGAGTACTCCTCGGGGATGGGGTTTGCCACCAGCATGCCGCCCTTGAGGCCCATCTCACGCTGGGCATGGAAGGCGGCGGCCAGCTGAGCGGGAGTGTCCAGACGGTAGTCCACCCCAAAGCCGGAAGAGCGGGTGTAGAAGGCAGGCAGCTCGTCTGTACCGTAGCCAATGACGGGCACGCCCTTGGTTTCCAGATACTCCAGCGTCAGCCCCAGATCCAGGATGGCCTTGGCGCCGGCACAGACTACCATAACAGAGGTCTGGCCCAGTTCCTCCAGGTCGGCGGAGATGTCCATGGTGGTCTCGGCGCCGCGGTGCACGCCGCCGATGCCGCCGGTGGCGAACACGGAGATACCGGCCATAGCGGCGATAATCATGGTGGTGGTGACGGTGCAGGCGCCGTCCTCGCCCTTGGCGATCAGCACCGGCAGGTCGCGGCGGCTGGCCTTGGCGATAGCCGGGCCCTTCTTGCCAAAGTACTCGATCTCCTCAGCGGACAGGCCGGCCTTCAGACGGCCGCCAATAATAGCGATAGTGGCGGGCACAGCGCCGTTTTCCCGGATGATCTTCTCCACGGCCAGGGCGGTTTCCACGTTCTGGGGATAGGGCATGCCGTGGGAGATGATGGTGGACTCCAGAGCCACAACGGGCTTGCCGGCGGCCAGAGCCTCGGCGACCTCAGGGGCGATGTCAAGATACTTGTTCATGATGGGTTCCTCCTATCAATAATTTTAATTTTTGTTTTTTTGCCGCCCTACCGGGCGGTGGGGATTTTATTTTTCGCCCTTCGGGCGAGGGGATTGTTTCTTGTTGTCCGTTTGTGGGTTCCCGCACCCACGGGCGGGGTACTTTTCAAGCGATTGAAAAGTACCCAAAAGATCGCTTAAACCTACGGTTTAAGAATCCCTTTGTCTGATCGGACTGGGTG
>CABKMV010000080.1 GCA_902373635.1 uncultured Oscillospiraceae bacterium | reverse complement strand
GACAATGACGCCGCCAGCGTTGATTTTGGCCGCTGGCAGGCGTGTTGCCCTTTGTTCACTGAGGGTACCAAGGGAGGAGTGAAAATGGAAAGAGACGAGCTGGAGTATGTCCCGCGCCGCCCAGGCCGCAAAGTATTGCGCCGTATCGGCAAATTTCTGCTGGTGTGCGCGGCGCTCTTCTGCTGCGCTGCGACCGCACTGCTGGCCTATGTGATCTGCACCGCGCCGCCACTGGATATGGCGGACGTGGCCCCGGACGGCTACCGGTCAACCGTACTGGACGATCAGGGAGAAAAAATATTGGACCTGGTGGGAGCGGAAGCAAACCGGGTCTATGTGACATTGGATGAGATCCCACAGACGCTGCAAGACGCTTTTATCGCCATTGAGGATGAGCGGTTCTACCAGCACCATGGGATCGATCTGCGGGGCATCGCCCGGGCGGCTCTCCACAATCTGGGCGCTGGGAGTCTCTCCCAGGGAGCAAGCACTATTACCCAGCAGCTGATCAAAAATAATCTTTTCTCCTCCTGGACAGAGGAGAAGACCGCCTGGGATAAGATCAGCCGTAAGCTCCAGGAGCAGTATCTCGCTCTGCGCCTGGAGGGCAGCGCCTCCAAGGAGTGGATTTTGGAGAACTATCTCAACACGATCAACCTGGGCGGCGGCACCTGGGGGGTACAGACCGCCGCTGTGCGCTATTTCGGCAAAGACGTGTCGGACCTGACCTTGTCGGAGTGCGCTGTGCTGGCCGGGATCGCCAGAAGTCCCAACGGTTATAACCCGCTGAAAAATCCGGAGGCCAGCCGGGAGCGGCAGGAGCTGGTGCTGGCAAAAATGCTGGAGCTGGGGAGCATCTCCCAGGAGGAATACGACGAGGCTTTGGCGGACAGTGTGTATGACCGCATCCAGCGGGACAGCACGCCTGGTGTGGAAATCGAGGTGCTCTCCTACTTTGAGGACGCGCTTATTTATCAGGTCCTGGACGATCTGATGGAGCAGCTCGGCTACTCGGAGGAGGACGCCTGGCGGCTTATCTACCGGGGCGGCATTACCATCTGTTCTACCCAGGACACCGCGCTGCAGGCCATCTGTGAGGAGGAGATCAACCGGGACAGCTGGTATCCGGCCGACGTCCAGTCCTCTGTTGTCGTCATGGATCCCTATACCGGAGAGGTGAAAGCCATTGTCGGGGGCAGGGGCGAGAAATCCGGGAGCCTGAGCTTAAACCGGGCTATCTCCAGCGTCCGGCAGCCCGGCTCCACCATGAAGGTGGTCGGGGAGTACGCCGCCGCCCTGGACAGCGGCGCTGTGACGCTCTCGCAGGTCTATGACGACGCGCCTTACACCTATTCAGATGGAACGCCGATCCGAAATTCAACCGGTACCTATGCCGGTAAAATGACGATCCGCCGCGCCATTACAAAATCGGTAAACATCGTGGCCGTCAAGTGCTTCCAGCAGATCGGAATGGATGAAGTCTGGTCCTATCTCCAGCAGTTTGGCTTCGCCCATTTGACGGAGGAGGACCAGGTGGAGGCCCTTGCCCTGGGCGGCACCCACGGAGGCGTGACTAATCTGGAGCTCACGGCTGCCTACGGCGCTATCGCCAATGAGGGCGTCTATCTGGAGCCCTCCTATTACACCGAGGTTCTGGACCGGGAGGGGAAGGTGCTGCTGCAGCGCGAGCCCCAGAGCCGCACAGTCCTGCAAAGCGGCACTGCCGCCCTGCTTACTAACGCCATGACAGACGTCCTGGAGGAGGGGACCGGCGTCCAGGCGGCCTTTTCCGGCGTTCCGCTGGCTGGGAAGAGCGGGACAAGCTCTGAGATGCGGGACGTCTGGTTCGTGGGCTACTCCCCCTATTACGTCTGCGGCGTCTGGGGCGGGTACGATGACTTTTCCCCGCAGGACAGCAGCGCTTATGTCAAAAAAATCTGGCGGGCGATCATGCAGCGCGCCCATGAGGGGGCGGCGTACCGCGACTTCTCCAACAGCACGGAGCTGATTTCCAAGCGGATTTGTTCGAAATGCGGACTTCTGGCAGTTGCCGGGCTCTGTGATCAGACTGTGCAGGGAGACATGAGCTATTGGGAGTACTTTGTCCCGGGTACTGAGCCAGCAGAGAGCTGCAGCTGCCATGCAGCGGTGACGATCTGCGAAAGTTCCGGACAGCCTGCCAGCAGCTATTGTCCCAGCTATGGCCTGACGACGGCGGTATATCTGCGTGAGGGAAGCGCGGGGACTGCCGACGAGGACGCGGTGATCCCCGAGGGGCTGACAGGGGAAACCTGTTCTGTCCACAACAACTGGTGGTACTGGCTGCTTCCGCATCTGGACGATAGCCAAAGCGGTGATGAGCCGGCCCCCTATGTCCCAAGCGAGGAGCCAGAGCCCCCGCCTGACGAGGAAGAGCCGTTCAATTGGTTTGACTGGCGCTCCTGGATGGATCTGATCCAAAAGCAATAACGGCAAAAAAGGAAATCCGCCGGCCGCATCTTTTGCGGCCGGCGGATTTTTCCATAACAAATAGAAATATCCACATTACACTTGCACTTATGGCAAACTCCAGGTATTCTATTCAATAGGAGAGTCTTTGGGGACGAAAGACTGACATCCGTTTTTGGGACAAATGCTAGGAGGAGTTACATATGCTTTATAAGGATTTCCAGGGGATGAAACTGTCGGCTCTGGGGTTTGGCTGTATGCGCCTGCCTGTAGTGGATGGGAACGACACTGCCGTCGACAAAGCGGCAGCTGCGGAGCTTGTGGAGTACGCCATGAAAAACGGCGTGAACTACTATGACACGGCCTGGGGCTACCATGGAGGGACCTCCGAAGGCGTCATGGGAGAAATCCTCAGCAAATACCCACGGGAGAGCTTCTATCTGGCGTCAAAATTCCCCGGCTATGACCGCCGAAACCTGTCCAAGGTGGAGGAAATTTTTGAAAAGCAGCTGGAGCGGTGCCAGGTTGATTATTTTGATTTCTATCTGCTGCACAACGTCTGGGAGATGAATGTGGACGCCTACCTGGACGACAGTACTTACGGCGTGGTCTCCTACCTCAAAAAGCAGAAAGAGGCCGGGCGCATCCGGCACCTGGGCTTTTCCGCCCACGGCAGCGTGGAGGTTATGCGGAGGTTTTTGGAGGCATACAGCGCTGATATGGAGTTCTGCCAGATCCAGCTGAACTACCTGGACTGGTCCTTCCAGGACGCAAAGGGGAAGGTTGAGCTGCTGCGGGAATACCAGCTTCCTGTCTGGGTGATGGAGCCCCTGCGCGGCGGACGGTTGGCGGAGCTTGCGCCCGAAGACGCTGCAAAGCTGAAAGAACTGCGGCCCGATGAGGATATCCCCGCCTGGGCCTTCCGCTTCCTGCAGGGAGTAGAGGGCGTTACCATGGTTCTTTCCGGCATGACTACCTTCCAGACGCTGCAAAATAATATCCGCACCTTTGATGCGGACAGGCCCCTGAGCGCACAGGAGCTGGATGTCCTTATGGGGATTGCGGGCAGCATGATACGGCGCACGGCTGTGCCCTGTACCGCCTGCCGCTACTGCACCAACCACTGTCCCATGCATCTGGACATTCCCTACCTTCTGAAGCTGTACAACGAGCATGTCGTCAGCGAGGGCAGCGGCTTTATCGCCCCCATGACGCTGTTGTCTGTACCGGATGAGAAGAAGCCCTCCGCCTGCTTGGGCTGCCGCAGCTGTGAGGCCGTCTGTCCCCAGGGCATCAAGATCTCAGAGGTGCTGGCGGATTTTGTGGAAAAGCTGAAAAAGTGACCTATGGAGCAGCTATGGCCTGTCTATCATTCCAGTATCCCACAGTTTCTTTTGGACTTTTCCGCCGCACCGGCCGTCCGGCGGCTGAGGCAGGTGGGGATGAACTGCGGGTGTGAGTACACCAGCTTCCCGCGGTTTGCCGGCCTTGGTCCCTACTCCCGCTATGACCACAGCCTTGGCGTGGCCCTGATCGTCTGGCACTTTACCCACGACAAAGCCCAGGCGGTGGCGGGGCTGCTCCACGATGTCGCCACGCCGGTTTTTGCCCATGTCGTCGACTTTCTTAACGGAGACTTTTTGCGCCAGGAGTCCACTGAGGCGCTGACGGAGGCTGTGATCGCCCGGTCGGATGAGATACAGTCCCTTCTGCATCGCCACGGGATGACGACGGCTGCGGTATCGGACTACCACCGGTACCCCATTGCCGACAACGACTCTCCCAGGCTCTCTGCCGACCGGCTGGAGTACACCCTGGGAAACCTGGTCAATTTTGGATTTTGTCCGTTGGATATCGCAGCAGAGTTTTACAGGGATCTCGTGGTGGGCTCCAATGAGAGCGGAGAGCCCGAGCTGTCATTCCGGTCGCCCGATCTGGCCTGCCGGTTCGCCCTGGACGCCCTGCGCTGCTCCAGAGTCTATGTATCCGATGAGGACCGTTTCTCTATGATGGCTCTGGCTGATCTGCTGAGAGGCGCCCTTGGCCGGGGTGTCCTTACAGAATCCGACCTGGGCACCACGGAGCCAGCGGTCATTGCCAAGCTCCGCACGGACAAGGCGAGCCGTGACGCCTGGGAAAACTTTACAAAGTATAGTGGCCTGACAGTATCGGACGTTCCGGCAGAGGGTACCCCTTGTTACCGCGTCGCGGCAAAAAAGCGCTTCATTGATCCGCTGATCGCAGGGGGAGGAAGGGCCTCGCAATATTCCCAAGAGGTAGCGTCCGCTCTTTCAGATTTTCAAAACAGGAGCTTTGCCTGCTGGATTGCCGGTCGGCGGGCCTGAGAGGAGAATTGCCTATGAACAGCGAAGCCGTCCGGATACGTTTTGCAAGGGAGGAGGACGCAGAGGCCCTGCTGGATCTCTATGCCCCCTATGTGACGGGGACCGCAGTTACCTTTGAATACGAGGTCCCTACCCTGCGGGAGTTTACAGACCGGATCCGGCATACCCTTGAGAACTACCCCTATCTGTTGGCGGAGGCTGATGGGGAAATTCTGGGCTATGTCTATGCAGGCCGCTTTCATGAGCGGGCCGCATACCAGTGGGCTGTGGAGACGTCCATCTATGTTCAGATGGACTGCAGACGGCTGGGAATCGGCCGGGCGCTCTATACTGCGCTGGAAAATGTTCTGTCCGCTCAGAATATTCTGATTTTGAATGCCTGCATTGCCTATCCGGAGGAGGAGGACATGTATCTGACGCGGGACA
The DNA here is from genome assembly GCA_902373635.1 of uncultured Oscillospiraceae bacterium. Lineage (GTDB taxonomy): Bacteria > Bacillota > Clostridia > Oscillospirales > Oscillospiraceae > Pelethomonas. The sequence continues at coordinate 4,370 of CABKMV010000080.1, read as the reverse complement.
GCGTCGCCTTCCATCAGCGCCTCGGCTACAGGATGACAGGACGATTTGACCGGTGCGCCTATAAATTCCGCCGCTGGTATGGCATGGTGTGGATGGAAAAGCACCTGGGCGAGCCTGTCATCGATCCGCCCGCAGTCAAGCCTCTCTCCCAGATCAGAGACGCTGTGCAGGAGCGGTACGGCATCTGTTGATCCAGCCGCCCGGCAGAGTGATTTGACGCTTTCCAGGCGGGTAATATAAATAAATGGAGTTTTGCTATGAGCGATATAGAAAAGACGATACAGGCCCGGCTTTTTCAGATGCAGGACCTGCAATACCGGGACTTTCAGTGCAGACTGATTCCCACGGTCCCTCCTGAAACCGTCATTGGTATCCGTACACCGGAGTTACGGAAATTTGCGAAAGCATTTGCCAAAGCACCTGAAGCGGCACAATTTTTACAGGCGCTGCCCCACCAGTATTATGAGGAAAACAATCTCCACGGCTTTTTGATCGAGTCCATGAAGGACTACGACCAGACGATCGCCGCACTGGAGGAATTTCTTCCCTTTGTGGACAACTGGGCCACCTGTGACCTGATGCATCCCAGGGCGTTTCAGCGGCACCTGCCCCAGCTGCTGGAGCAGATCAAGCGCTGGATCTCCTCCGATCGCACCTACACCATCCGATTTGGTATCGGAATGCTGATGAGCTTCTACCTGGATGAACAGTTCCGTCCGGAATATCTGGAGTTGGCAGCCGGTATCCGGAGTGAAGAATACTACGTCAATATGATGATCGCCTGGTATTTTGCCACAGCGCTGGCCAAGCAGTACGAATCGGCGCTGCCCTACATCGAGAATAGACGATTGGCTCCCTGGACGCACAACAAGGCCATCCAAAAGGCCATAGAAAGCTACCGTATCACGGCGGAGCAAAAGGACTATTTGCGCGGCCTGAAGCTGAAAGGCCAAAAGGGGAGCCTCCCCGGCTGCCAGCAGTAGGACGCGTCATCTGCACATGAACCTACAGCCTTCCTTTCCCGTCGGCGGTCACGCCCCATACCGTTTTCCGGTGGTCAGTCCCCAGAGCCACTGGAGATCCTCCCGCCGCAGTATGCCAAAGAAATAGAGGAGGCAGCAGATCAGGCTGAGGAACACAGCGCTTTGTGCTGCAACGCCCGTAAACTGTGCGGCAGCGAAAACCGACAGCAGCGTGGCGGCCATGGCCAGGACTGGCGTGTGGAAGGGAACGGTCAGCTTTGCCGCGATCAGGAGACGCCGGATGCTGAGGATGAAGTTCAGCAGGTGCGAAACCAAAAAGCTGATAAAATAGCCGTCCATGCCATATTCAGGCAGCAGAAGGTATAACAGCGCGATGTCCAGGGCGGAGGTAATGATGTTGTACCGCACGCAGTACTGCTGCTGTCCAAGCCCTTTGGTCATAGCGTCGGTAACGGCGTCACAGTAGAGCATAGGCGCCAAAAAGGCAAACTGCCGCAGATAGCCTCCGGCTTCGCTGCCGGGATAGAGCTTTTCACACAGGGGATCGGCCAGCAGGAACAGCAGACCGCCACAGAACAGGCCGTACAGCATAGACACCCGCAGGCTCCGTTTGGCCAGATACCGGATACGTCTTCCGCTGCCCGCAGCGGCGCACCTGGCCAGCTCGGGAATCAGCAGCTCTGCCAGCGCAAACAGGATGGAGGCCGGGAACATAAGGACAGGAAAGACCATGCCGCACACGGTTCCAAAGGCTGCCAGCGCCGCCTCCGTACCGGTGTATCCTGCCAAACGCTTGGGGATCATCAGGTTTTCAGCAGTGGAGAGGCCGGCTTTCAGATTATCCGCAAAAGCCAGCGGGACGGCAATCCGGAGCAACCGCTCGGCAACGGGGATCCTGGGTGAGGCAGGTTCTCTATGCCATAGGCGCAGCAGCACCAGGCAAAACAGAGTGAGACAGGCGCCCACGCCGTTTCCCCAAATCACCGCCTGGCAGGCCCTGGCCGGGTCGCTCCCGGCCCAGCGGGCGAGCGCCGCCAGGGTCGCCCACATCGAGCAGAGCTGCTCCGCGATCTCCACTGCCGCCAATGTCCCTATGCTGTTGGCGGCGGTAAAATACCCTGTCATCACCCCTCCCAGGCAGGTTGCCGGCAGGAAGGCGGCGAACAGGCGCAGAGCGCCCAATGTCCGGATATCCCCGATCCAATGTTCCGCCAGAAAGGGGGCGGCGCAATACAGCCCCATGCTGACGGCCCCGCTGCACAGGATGCTGTACAGAATACAGCCGCCGAGTATCCATCGGATCGTTCCGCGCCGCCTCCGCCCCAATTCCTCGGCGGCAAGATACATAGCTGTCGTGCGCACCCCGGCGATCCCCGCCGTTCTGACCAGCATGGATACCGACATGACCAGCTGCAATAGTCCGACCCCCGCCGCCCCGATCCGCCCGGAGAGATAGACCTGAAAAGAGGTGGACACCAGCCGCAGCAAGAGGTTGACTGCCGTGAGCAGCAGCGCACTATAGAAGATAGGCATTTTTCGGCGCAAAGCACATTCCCCCTTGTCCTAACATATGGGGACTTGGGGTGGAGTATGATTTGGAGCGCTTGCCGGTATTTCGCTGCAGCCGCCACCCAAACGCGTCGCCCCAGACAGCGGCCCGTCTGCTGCTTACAGGCGGTTATCCCTCAAAATTCCGCCTTGCTCCAGCCGAGGAAATAATAGTTGACAAATCAATCAGAAAAGTCTAAACTAATAAAAAATGCGTTATAAACGGGGAATGGACACAGCATTCACGCAGGAGCAGAGAGACGCCGGGTGGTGCGAGGCGGGGCTGCAGGCTGTGGCGGATCGCCCCGCAGCAGCCTCTATGAAACCGTTTTTGCGGCAGTAGTGGAGGACGGCAGACACCGTTATTGGTCAGCGGGCTGATGGGCCCGCGCAGAGTGGCCGCTGTCTGCGGCAATGAGAGTGGTACCGCGGAGATCCAAGTCTTCGTCTCTTGGCAAAAGAGACGGGGACTTTTCTTTTTCCATCATTACATCATAAGGAGAACCGGATATGCTGACATTAGACAAAATCTACCATGCAGCCTTTGTTTTGAAGGAAGTCGCCCGTAAAACCGACTTGATCGCCGCACCCAACCTGGGCGGCAGCGGGGAACTGTATCTGAAGACGGAAAATCTTCAGAATACCGGCAGCTTCAAGCTGCGGGGCGCCTACTACAAGATCAGTCAGCTGACAGAGGAGGAGAAGGCTCGGGGGATCATCGCCTGCAGCGCCGGCAACCACGCCCAGGGCGTGGCGCTGGCGGCCACAAAAAACGGCATCCGCAGTACCATCTGCATGCCTGACGGCGCGCCCATCAGCAAGGTGGAGGCCACCAAGCGGCTGGGGGCGGAAGTCTGCCTGGTGAAGGGGGCCTACGACGACGCCTATGAGTACGCCTGCAAGCTGCGGGACGAGACCGGCGCCACCTTTATCCATCCCTTTGACGATGAGCTGGTCATCGCCGGGCAGGGCACCATCGGTCTGGAGATCCTGGACCAGCTGGAGGACGTGGAGGCGGTATTGGTCCCCATCGGCGGCGGCGGTCTGATCAGCGGCGTGGCCTTTGCTATCAAGAGCCTCCGGCCTGACGTCAAGGTCTACGGCGTCCAGGCGGCCCGGGCCTCCAGCATGTTCGACAGCATCCACGCCCACGAAAAGCTGACGCTGGAGAGCGTCTCGACCTTTGCCGACGGCATCGCAGTGAAGCATCCCGGCGACATCACCTTCTCTATGGTAGAGCAGTATGTGGACGATGTGGTAACGGTCACAGAGGATGAGATCGCCGCCGCTATCCTGGCGCTGATCGAGAAGCAGAAGCTGATCGCCGAGGGCGCAGGCGCGGTCAGCGTAGCTGCCGCCATGTTCGATAAGGTGGATATCAAGGGGAAAAAGGCGGTATGCCTGGTGTCCGGCGGCAATATCGACGTCAATATCCTCAGCCGGGTCATCACCCGCGGTCTGGTGATGAGCGGACGCAACACCAACCTGATGATCGCACTGGAGGATAAGCCGGGACAGCTGCAGGGCGTCAGCGAGATCATCAGCCGCTGCGGCGGCAACGTGGTCAACGTACACTATGACCACGCGGATACCAGCATGGCCATTACCAGCTGCTTTATCAAGCTGGGGCTGGAAACCAGAGATATGGCGCAAATCCAGCATATCAAGGATGAGCTGACAAAAGCGGGGTTCATCCTGGTCAACGAACGCGCTTAATGGAATTGTTCTCAGTATCTGTACCATACTTTGTACTCTGAACCATAAAAATGCCGGGACTCCACAGATTGAATTGCACCCCATTTGTTAGACAGTATGGTATACTGAATAACAAGTGGGGTG
>CABKMV010000079.1 GCA_902373635.1 uncultured Oscillospiraceae bacterium | reverse complement strand
TCGGGGTGCAGATGTCGCTCAGCAGCCGGTATGTGGAGCATGGGCCGGAGGAGGATCTGTTCGGCATCCATCCCCAGGGGGACGACCTGGACCCTGTCCGGGAGGACGCGGCCGGGATACTCCGCTTCCAGTATGAGCGGGGCAGCAACGGCTATGTGAAAACCAAGTATGTGACCCTGACCATCGAGGCGGAGAACCTTCCGGCGGCGCGGGCGCGGTTCGCCCGTATCGAGACCGACACCCTCAACCGCTTCAAGGTCATGGGGGCCGCCGCCCATGTGCTGGACGGGAAGGAGCGGCTGGAGCTGCTTCATGGTATCCTCCACCCGGAAGGCGGCAGGTTCGCCTTTGATTGGGACTGGCTGGCGCCCAGCGGGCTGTCGGCCAAGGACTTCATCTCCCCGACCTCCTTCCAGTTCGGGGAGACCCGCACCTTCCGCATTGGGGAGATGTATGGCGCGGTGAGCTTTTTGCAGATCACCGCCCCGGAGATCCACGACCGTATCCTGGCGGAGTTCATGGAGACCGAGGGCAACATCCTGGTGACCATGCACATCCGGGGCATCAACCAGAATGAGGCCATCAAGATGGTCAAGCGCAAGATCACCGACCTGGATGCCATGAAGATTGCGGAGCAGAAGCGGGCGGTACGCAGCGGATACGATATGGACATACTCCCCAGCGACCTTGCCACCTACGGCGGCGCGGCAAAGACCATCCTCCAGGACCTGCAAAGCCGGAACGAGCGAATGTTCAACCTGACCTTCCTGGTCATGCACATGGCGGAGACCCGGCAGAAACTGGAGATCGCCGTGTCCCAGGCGGCCAGCGTGGCGCAGACCTACAACTGCCTCCTGACCCGGCTGGATTTCCAGCAGGAGGACGGGCTGATGAGCAGCCTTCCCCTGGGGCTCAACCGTATCAAAATCGAACGGAGCCTCACCACTTCGGCGCTGGCAGTGTTCGTCCCCTTCGTCACCCAGGAGCTGTTCATGGGCGGGGACGCCATGTACTACGGCCTCAACGCTTTGAGTAACAACATGATCCTTCTGGACCGCAAACAGTCCAGGAGCCCCAACGGGCTGGTGTTCGGCACACCGGGCAGCGGCAAATCCATGAGCTGCAAGCGGGAGATCACCTTCATCATCCTGACCACCAAAGATAACGTCATTGTCTGCGATCCTGAGGATGAGTATTCGCCCCTGGTACGCCGGCTGGGCGGGCAGGTGATCCGGCTGTCTCCTTCCAGCACCGACTATGTGAACCCCCTGGACATCAACCTCAACTACTCGGACGAGGAGAACCCCCTGGCGCTGAAAAGTGATTTTGTCCTGTCCTTCTGCGAGCTCATCATGGGCAGCAAGACCGGGCTGGAGGCCATCGAGAAAACCGTCATCGACCGGGCGGTGCAGAAGATCTACCAGCCCTACTTCGCGGACCCCAGGCCGAAGAATATGCCCATTCTGGGCGACCTGATGGAGGCGCTGCTGGCGCAGGGCATCCCGGAGGCCGACCGTGTGGCACAGGCATTGGACCTGTATGTGAACGGCTCCCTCAACTTCTTCAACCACCGCACCACGGTGGACATCCGCAACCGGCTGGTCTGCTTCGACATCAAGGGTCTGGGGAAAAACCTGAAAAAGCCGGGAATGCTCATCGTCCAGGACGCGGTGTGGAACACCGTCACCATCAACCGGGCCATCGGGCGCTCCACCTGGTATTTCGTGGACGAGTTCCACCTTCTGCTGAAGGAGGAGCAGACCGCGGCCTATTCGGCGGAGATCTGGAAACGGTTCAGGAAATGGGGCGGGGTGCCTACGGGGGCCACCCAGAACCCCAAGGATTTGCTCTCCTCCCCGGAGATCGAGAACATCCTGGAAAACAGCGATTTCATCTATATGCTCAACCAGGCCGCCGGCGACCGCAAGATTTTGGCGGAACGGCTGGGCATTTCAGCGGAGCAGCTTGCCTATGTGACCAACTCCGAGCCGGGCCATGGGCTGCTGTTCTTCAACAATGTGATCCTGCCCTTTGCGGACGACTTCCCCAAGGACACGGAGCTTTACAGGCTGCTCACCACCAAGCCCAGCGAGGTGGAGCACGCGGCGGAAACGGAGGAATGAATATGAAAAACAAGATCTACATTATCGACGGCAAGACCTATCTCAATCACATCAACGATGAGGTCCACCTGTACGGCCTTCTCCACCAGCTTGCCTTCCTGGCGGGCCGGATCAAGGACGAGGAGGACGTGTTCCATGTGCTGGACACGGCGAAGCGTTACGGCGAGATCGCCGAGGAGAAGTTCCAGGGCTGGGACATCCCCGGCCGCTACCTGGTGTTCGGCGATCCCAAGGACCTGAAGGACCTCATAGCAAAGGAACTGGCCGAGGCCACCCCGGTCACCTTGGAGGAGCCGGCGCCCAAGAAGTACAGGGACGAGTACATCATCCCCGGCAGCGGGTTCCGCCTGCTGGTGGGCGACATCCATAACCTGATCGTCCTCTACTATTCGCTGGCCCGCCGCCTGTCCGAGGCGGAGACGGAGAAGGACTTTCTCCGCTTGAAGAAAAAGGCCGGCGGCTATGAGAAGGCGCTGAAAAAGCTCTACCGCAGCCTGGGCCTCCCAGAGGACAGCGGCGCCGCCCAGGATGTCCTGGAGGAGTCCATCATCCGGCGCCACAATATGGTCCGCCTGGAGGATGTGGAGGAGGAGCCCCAGGATGAGGGAGACCTTGAAGGGGATGAGGTATGGAGCGACTGACCCATGTAAGCCTGTTCTCCGGCATCGGCGGTCTGGACCTGGCGGCGGAGGCGGCCGGGTTCGAGACCGTCTGCCAGTGTGAATGGGCGGACTACCCCTATTCCATCCTGGAGCGGCACTGGCCGGATGTGCCGAAGTTCCGGGACATCACCACATTTACGAAGGAGGCGTTTTTTGAGAAAACAGGACTTGAAACAGTCACCATCCTCTCCGGCGGCTTCCCCTGTCAGCCCTTCTCCACCGCCGGAAAGCGGCGGGGCTTTGCGGATGAACGCTACCTGTGGCCGGAGATGTGCAGAGTTATTGCCGAACTGCGGCCCCATTGGGTGCTTGGGGAAAATGTTGCTGGCTTCATCAATATGGGGCTCGACAAAACGATTTTTGACCTGGCAAAAGCGGGATACGCTGTTCTCCCATTCGTATTTCCGGCTTGCGGCGTCGGCGCATGGCATGAGCGCCAGCGAACTTTTATCGTCGCGGCTGATGTTTCCCACGCCCCTTGCCTCCGACAAATCCACCTGCAGGGACGCGGCCAACCTGGATGTGTACCTGTCGGACAATGGGATCTTCCGAAAGAAGAACAAGGACGGGTCTATCTGGAGCCTGTCCCTGTCGGCGGCGGTGTACTACCTGACCCCGGCGGCGTCGGAGGGCTACCGCTCCACCCTGAAACCGGAGGCCTTCCGGGACAAATCTCCGGCGACCAATCTGTCGGCGCAGATCATCCACCAGGAGAAGCCGCTCTCGGAGAAGGCGGCGCTGAACCCGGACTGGGTGGAATGGCTCATGGGCTTCCCCCAGGGATGGACGGCCGTATCCTCTGGGCCGCCGAGCCGGAGGGCGTCCCCCGGATCACCGAGGACACGAAAGACCGGGCCCTGCGGCTGAAAACCCTGGGCAACGCGGTCTGCCCGCCCCAGGCCTATCCCATTTTTCACTATATCGCGGCGATTGAGACCGGGACCTGCGCCAGTATTTGCCCCTATGGAGGAGATGACGGATAAATGCAGGAATGGAAAGACTCCGAGAAGGAGGCCCAGAAGATGACCCGTGACGGGGCCATCTCGGTGAACCTGGTGACCGGCGAGGCCACCCACATCTCGGACCGTCCCCCGGAACAGGACTATTCCTCTGCTGATGAGACCGCCGGTGTGCTGAACCGGGCGGCAGACGAGGTGGCGGGCCATGTGGAACGGCGCCAGACGAAAAAGGCGCGGCGCAAGCGGCGCGACACCTTCCGGGAGGGGGAGACGGCCAGGAACCGCCCTTCCTCCCGTTTGCAGTTTACAGAGGAGGAACGGGCGGCACCGAAGCTGAAAAAGGCCATCCGCAAGTCGGACAAGGCGGCGGACAAGCTGGACGCGGCGAAGGCCGCTGTCCCTGTGAAACCGCCTGGGAAGGAACACGGCAGTCCCTTATCCCGGCCGGTCCAGGAACTGAAATCCACCATCCACGGCGAGGTGAGCAAGGTGGAGGGCGAGAACTCCGGCGTCCAGGCGGGGCACCTGGGGGAGCGGCAGATCGAGAAGGCCGTGGGCTACGGCGGCCGGCGCGTCAAGAACTGGCGCGCTGACCAAAAGATGAAGCCCTGGCGGGATGTAACGAAAGCGGAGCAGGCGGCGGTGAAAACCAATGCCGATTTCTACTGGCGGAAGTCCGTCATGGATAATCCCCAGCTTGCGTCCAGCAATCCCATCTCCCGGCTGTGGCAGAAGAAACGGCTGCAAAAGCAGTACGCCGCCGCGCACCGGGCAGGGACTGGCGCGGCCCAGGCCGCGGGCAAGGCGTCCCAGACCGCCGCCTCCGCAGCGAAGAAAGGCGGCGGGACCATCGCCCAAAAGCTGGGTGGCTTCGTTACCAAGAACAAGCACACCCTTCTCATCGTGGGAGGCATTGGGCTGATCCTCATGCTCATCATGGGGCTGATGCAGTCCTGCACCTCCATGTTCGGGGGCGGGACTTCCGGCCTGGTGGCGTCCTCCTATCTCTCGGAGGACGCGGACCTGACCGGGGCCGAGGCCGCCTACTGCGGGATGGAGGCAGAACTGCAAGAGTATCTGGACACCTATGAGAGCACCCACGACTATGACGAGTACCACTTTGACCTGGACGAGATCGAGCATGATCCCTATGTGCTGCTGTCTATCCTGTCCGCCCTCCATGAGGGGGTATTCACCCTGGATGAGGTGCAAAGAGATCTGGAGATGCTGTTTGAAAAGCAGTATATCCTCACCGAGACCGTGACCACCGAAACGAGGTATCGGACGGAAACGAGGACGGACAGCGAGGGCAACGAGTATGAAGTGGAGGTTCCCTACACCTGGTACATCTGCACCGTCACGCTGGAGAATTTCGACCTCTCCCATGTGCCGGTCTACATCATGGGCGAGGACCAGCTCTCCATGTACGCCGTGTATATGTCCACCCTGGGCAACCGGCCGGACCTGTTCCCGTCCTCCGGGTATGTGGGCAAGTATGTGGAGAATCCGCCCACGGCCTGGGACATCCCCGCCGAGTATCTGACGGATGAGCGGTTCGCTACCCTCATCACCGAGGCGGAGAAATACCTGGGATACCCTTATGTCTGGGGCGGGAGCAGCCCGGAGACCTCCTTCGACTGTTCCGGCTTCGTCAGCTATGTGCTGACCAGCACCGGCCTGTGCAACACCGGGCGGCTGGGCGCCCAGGGGCTCTACAATATCTCCACCCCGGTATCCGACCCCCAGCCGGGCGACCTGGTGTTTTTCGTGGGGACCTACGACACCCCAGGTGTTTCCCATGTGGGCATTTATGTGGGTGACAATATGATGCTGCACTGTGGAGATCCGATCTCTTACACGAACCTGAACACGAGCTACTGGCAGTCCCATTTTTATGCGTATGCCAGACCACCTTACAACTGATGGGAGGTGGTAAAGCATCAATATGGTTTCCTACGGGGGCGGTGTCAACAGCACCGCCCTTTTAGTCGGCCTGCACCAGCACCGCATCCCGGTGGACCTGATCCTCTTTGCGGATACCGGGGCGGAGCATCCCCACACCTATGCCTATCTGGACATCATGAACCGCTGGCTGAAGGACCACGGGATGCCGCCCATCACCAGAGTCTACAAGACCACGCGGGACGGCAAGCGGCTGACCCTGGAGCAGGAGTGCTTGCAGAGCGGCACCCTGCCCTCCATCGCCTACGGCTTCAAGCGGTGTTCCCTGAAACACAAGATCGGGCCGCAGGAAAAGTTCTGCAATCACTATTTACCCTGCCAAAAGGTATGGGCGGCGGGCAAGCGGGTGGTGAAGTTCATCGGCTACGACGCCGGCGAGAGCTACCGCAGCGACAAGGTGCTGCTGGGCGACCTGGCCGACCCCAAGTACAGCAAGTGGTATCCCCTGATGGAGTGGGGATGGGACCGGGCGGCGTGTATGCGGGCCGTTGAAAATGCGGGCCTGCCCCAGCCCGGCAAGTCCTCCTGTTTCTTCTGCCCCAGCATGAGGGCGGAGGAGATCATCTATCTGCGGGATCACCACCCGGACCTGTTCCGGCGGGCCATCGCCCTGGAGGACAACGCCCGTCCCAATTTGAAAACGGTCCAGGGCCTGGGCCGTAACTATTCATGGAAAGAACGATATGGAAAGGAGTTTTGCACACATGGCAACTGTTGAGAAGATCCGCCGTGACATTGAAAAGACCAAAGAGAAAATCTCCGAGCAGCAGAAGCGCCTCCGCACCCTGGAAGCACAGCTCACCGAGGAGGAGAACCTGGAGATCGTCCGCATGGTCAAGGCGGTAAAGATGGACAACCGGGAGCTGACGGCCTTCCTGAAGGCCTACGCCAGCGGCCTCATCACCCTGCCGGAGGGCATGATGGAGGCGGAGGCCGCGGCGGACCCCGGCGAGAACGAGATGGAGGATACCGAGTATGAAGAATAAGAAGATCCTCCGCCTGTTTACGGCGGCCCTGGCCGTGGCGCTCTGTGCCACGGCCTTTGCTGTCCCCGCCTTCGCCGGCGGCGGGGAAGGCGAGCCCTACTACACCGAAACGGCCGGGACGGAGGCGGACCCTGCGGAGGACGCCGAGGCCCCGGAGGTCACTGTCACTGATAAGAAAGATCCCGCCGGCGATGATAGCGCAGACAATAACACGGAGGCTGGCGGGGACGCCCTAGACCAGATCACCGAGCTGCTGGGCGGCCTGGGGACTGTGACTGTCACCGAGGACGGTATCCTGTTCACCCCTGACACGGAGAAATGGGAGACCCAGCAGACCGGCACCGTGACCACCTGCGGCGGCAACCTGAATGTCCGCACCGGCGCTGGGCTGGACAACGACGCATTCACCCAGCTTCCCGATGGGGCGCAGGTGGAGGTCATCGGCACCGAGGGCGAATGGGTCAAGGTGCTTCTGCCGGAGCGGGAGGGCTATGTTCATTCCGACTACCTGACCATCACGGACACGGGCAGCTTCTCCCTCTCCCTGGACGGGACGGACCTCTCCGCCCTGCTGGAGCTGTTCGCCTCCAGCCTCTCCGGAGGCGGAGGGGCCGCCCTGACCCCGGACGGGAATCTGTCCCTCATTGACGACCTGGGCGGGGCATCCTCCGGCAAGCAGTTCATCACGGTGGAGACAAAGGGCGGCAACGTGTTCTATCTCATCATCGACCGGGATGACGAGGGGGCGCAGACCGTCCACTTCCTGAACCAGGTGGACGAGGCGGACCTCCTTGCCCTGATGGAGGATGGCGAGGCCCAGAAGGCGCCGGCGGTCTGCACCTGTACGGAGAAATGCCAGGCCGGGGCGGTGAACACCTCCTGCGAGGTGTGCGCGGTGAATATGGCCGAGTGCGCCGGCGCGGAGCCGGAGCCGGAACCCGAACCGGAGCCGGAGGAGGAGAAGGAGAAGTCCGGGGGCATGGGCGCCCTGGCGCTGGTCCTGGCGCTGGTGGTGCTGGGCGGCGGCGGAGCCTTTGCCTATATCAAGTTCATCCGTCCCAAGCAGGCGTCCAAGGCCAGCGCGGACCCGGACGACTATGATTTTGCGGATGAGGAGGAGTATATCAACGAGGACGAACCTGAACAGGAGGAAGAAACGGAGGATACGAAATGAAGCTGGTGATCTGTGAGAAACCGAGTGTTGCAAAAGCCGTCGCGTCGGCCCTGGGTGTGACATCCGGGGCCGATGGCTGTTTTGAGGGGAATGGGCTCATCGTTTCCTGGTGCGTGGGGCATCTGGTGTCCCCGATGGACGCGGCTGGGTACGACCCTGGCTATAAGAAGTGGAAGTACGACGACCTTCCCATCCTGCCGGAGCCCTTCCGCTATGTGCTGGCGAAGGACAAGGAGGACGCCTTCCAGAACTTGAAACGCCTTATGGACCGGGAGGATGTCACCGAACTGGTCAACGCCTGCGACGCCGGGCGGGAGGGCGAGCTCATCTTCCGGCTGGCCTATGATATGGCGGGCTGTCAGAAGCCCTTCACCCGCCTGTGGATCTCCTCCATGGAGGACACGGCGATCCGGGAGGGCTTCCAGAACCTGCGCCCCGGCGCGGAGTATGACCCGCTGTATCAATCTGCCCTCTGCCGCCAGAAAGCGGACTGGCTCATTGGGATCAACGCCACAAGGCTTTTTTCGGTGTTGTACCACCGCACCCTGAATGTGGGGCGGGTCCAGACGCCCACCCTTGCCATGCTGGTGGACCGGGACAGCAAAATCACAATGTTCCGCAAAGAGAAGTACCACCATGTGCGCCTGACCCTGGGCGGGGCCGAGGCGGTCAGCGAGCGGATCACCTCCCCGGAGGAGGCGGAGGTCCTGCGGGCGGCCTGTGCCGGCGCGGAGGCGGTCTGCGCTTCCGTCACCCGGGAACAGAAGAAAGAGGCGCCGCCCAGGCTCTACGACCTGACCACCCTCCAGCGGGAGGCCAACCGCATCTTCGGCTACACGGCGAAACAGACGCTGGACTACGCGCAATTCCTCTATGAGAAAAAGCTGCTGACCTATCCCCGGACGGACAGCCGGTATCTGACCGCCGATATGGCGGAGACCGCTTCGGCGGTCCTCCACCTGGCGGCCAAGGTGCCGCCCTTTGACGGGTGCGGGGAATTCTTCCCGGATGTGTCTCTGCTGGTGAATGACAAGAAGGTGTCCGACCACCACGCTATCATCCCTACCCTGGAGATGGAGAAGGCCAGTCTATCCGAACTGCCCGTGGGCGAGCGCAATATCCTTCTGCTGGTGTGCCGGGAGCTGCTGTGCGCGGTTGCGGAGCCCTATGTGTACGAGGCAGTGACGGCAACCTTTACCTGCGGCGGGCAGACCTTCACCGCCAGGGGGCGGCGCATCCTCTCCGAGGGCTGGCGTGAGATCGACCACATTTTCCGCGCTTCCCTGAAGGAGCAGCCGGAGGACGAGGCGGAACCCGCCGCCCTGCCGGATTTCACCGAGGGTCAACTTTTTGACCGGTTGGAGGCCGCTGTCACCGAGCACTTCACCGCCCCGCCCAAGGCGTACACGGATGTTATATGCTATGAAAGGGGGATAAGAAATCGCCCATAGAAAGGAGAATTGACCCATGAAAACAAAGCAAACAGGAAGCGGAAAAATCACAGCCCTTTATGAGAGGTTGAGCCGCGACGACGAACTGACAGGCGACAGCAATTCGATTATCAATCAAAAGAAGCTGCTTGAAGATTATGCAAAATCGCATGGCTTTACTAACTGCGTCCACTTTACCGACGATGGGTGGTCTGGGGCTAATTTTGACCGTCCGAATTGGAAGCGCATGATTGAAAGCATTGAAAGCGGCGAGGTTTCCCATGTCCTTGTAAAAG
>CABKMV010000078.1 GCA_902373635.1 uncultured Oscillospiraceae bacterium | reverse complement strand
TGCGGGGCGCCCGGCATGCCGGGCGCCCCGCAGATGCTTTTCCTCGTCAGGCCAGCGCCTTGCCAAGGCTGCGGCAGGCCGCCTTCGCCTCGTCGTCCGGCGCTTCGCAGCAGATCACGCTGTCGCAGACCAGTTGGGCGCCCCAGTCCCGGCACTGCTCCTCCCAGTTTCGCATCCACTCGCCGTCGCCCCAGCCATAAGAGCCAAAAAGGGCCAGCGCTTTGCCGGGCAGCTTGCCCTGGCAGGAGGCGAACATGGGCTCAAACTCGCTCTCCTCCAGCACCTCGGCGCCCATGGCGGGGCAGCCGAAGGCAACGGCGTCATAGTCCGGGAGCTGATCCGGGCCAAACTGTGCCGCCTGAATGATGTCGGCCTGGGCGCCGGCCTCCCGGGCGCCCTCCGCCACCTGCTGGGCCATAGCCTCGGTATTCCCCGTGCCGCTCCAGTATACGACCGCAATCTTTTTCACTTTGCAAATACCTCATTTCCTCATGATTTTTATACAGCTACCGTAAGCTGCTCCACAGACCGTCCCTGCTCCCACAGCTTCCGATAAACCTCCGCGCACTTCTTGAACTGCCTGAACCGGCGGACCGCTTCCTCCTCGTTGCAGTACACCTTCCAACAGCCGGTGCATTTGCAGTTTTTGCCCTTATTGGCAATAAAGCCCTCCACGTCCTCCAGGGGATAGCCCAGGAACAGGCCGATCTCATGGGGAAAGTCCTCCTTCTCCTCCAGCCGCCGGCACAAGTGGCAGAGGGCGGAGCGGGGCTCCGGTCCGGGGTAGCCGCAGCGGGAGAGAAATTCCGCCACTCTGGGGCAGCTCAAATCGCGCTCCAGCTGCTTTGGACGGAACACATAGATCAGCGACCCCTGCCGCCCCCGGCGCAGAAGTGTCACCCGCACCCCCCGGGCGCTCAGCTGGCGGTCCAGCGCCGCCACCTGCCCCTCCGGACTCTCCTCCGGCTCATGCAGCAGGCGGAACAGGCTGCCGGTCTTGATGGAGGCCAGGGTGGGCGCGCAGTGGGATACCAATCCTTTTTCCAGTACCATGGTGTGTTCTCGCTTTCTTTCTGCAGCATACAGTTAGTAATTACTAACTTCTCGCCCTAAAAAACGCGATGGTTAGTAATATCTAACTCGCAAAAACAGCATACTATATTTCCCTCCTGTTGTCAACCCCTTTTCTCGTGGGAGCCCTTTTTCCCGCGTCAGGCGCGGCAGCCCCCCATTCCTCCTTGCCTTTCCCCTGCCGCTCCTGTATAATAGGGCCATCACAGGCCCTGGCAGACGGGGCCCGAAACGGAGGTTTGCCATGACCATTTCGGAGCGGATCGATACCGCCTATGACTGCCTGCGCGCCCGGACGGGGCTCACCCCCCAGGTGGGGCTGGTGCTGGGCAGCGGCCTGGGAGATTTCTCAGACCAGCTGGAAAACCAGCTGACCGTCCCCTTTTCCGCCATCCCCCAGTTCCCGGTCTCCACCGTGGAGGGGCACGACGGCGCCTTTGTCTTCGGCTCCTATCGGGGAAAACCGGTGGTGGCGCTGAAGGGGCGCATCCACTACTACGAGGGCTATACCCAGCAGGAGGTCACGATGCCGGTGCGGGTCATGGCAAAGCTGGGGGTAAAGACCCTGGTTCTGACCAACGCCGCCGGCGGCGTGAACCTGGACTTCTCCGCCGGGTGCCTGATGCTGATCTCCGACCACATCAATTACTCCGGCATGAACCCCCTCATCGGCCCCAATCTCCCGGACTTCGGCCCCCGGTTCCCGGACATGACCGACGTCTATACCAGGGCCCTGCGGGAGAGGCTCAAGCCCCTGGCCAGAGAGGCGGGCATCGACCTGCGGGAGGGGGTCTATGTCATGTACAGCGGCCCCAACTATGAGACCCCTGCGGAGATCCGCTTTTTCCGCGCCATGGGCGGCGACGCGGTGGGCATGTCCACTGTGCCGGAGGCCATCGTGGCCCGCCACTGCGGGCTGGACGTGGTGGGCGTCAGCTGCATCACCAACATGGCCGCCGGCGTGCTGGACCGCAAGCTGGACCACGCCGAAGTGGTGGAGACCGCCGCCCGGGTGAAGGGGGACTTCACCCGGCTGCTGGAGCTGATCCTCTCCATCGCCTGATGAGAACAGAACAGGAGACGGGCGCCCGCTTCTTCTAGCCCGCTGTCCGCTTTTTAGGGATCTGGATGGTGATGGTGATCTGGTCGTCGTCCTCCTGCTTGTCGTAGCTGGCGTCCACCCCGGCCCGGCGGATGGTGTCCATCCCCCGGGTGACGCTGTTGAGGAACAGCCGCACGTCCTTGATAATATAGACCGGCTTCCGGCCCGGCCCCTCCCGCTGCCCCTTCTGCAGCAGGCCCTCTATGTAGCTCTCCGCGGCGGCCACATTCAGCCGCTTCTCCCCGATGTGGCGCAGGGCCTCCAGCTGGCGGTCCTCCCCCTCCAGCCGCAGCAGGGCCCGGGCGTGCCGCTCCGTCAGGTCGTACTTCCGCAGCAGCTCCACGCAGGCGGGGCTCAGCCGCAGCAGCCGCAGCTTGTTGGCCACCGCCGACTGGGAAAAGCCCAGGCGGCGGGCCGCCTCCTCCTGGCTCAGGCCGTAGGTGGTGATCAGCCGGGAGATGGCGGCGGCCTCCTCCATATAGTGCAGGTCGCAGCGCTGAAGGTTCTCGATCAGCGCCAGCAGGGCGCTGTCCCGTGCCGAGGCCCGCACCAGGATGCAGGGTACATGGGTGAGGCCGGCCAGGCCCGCGGCCCGCAGCCGCCGCTCCCCCGCGATCAGCACATAGCCGCCCCCTGCCGTGCGCTGCACGCTCAGCGGCTGGAGCACGCCGTTCTGCTGGATGGACTGGGCCAGCTCCCGCAGGGACTGCTCCTCGAAGTGGCGGCGGGGCTGCCGGGGATTAGGCGAGATCTTCTCAATGGGCACCTGGTAGATACGGCGGGACAGCTGCAGCC
Organism: uncultured Oscillospiraceae bacterium; assembly: GCA_902373635.1. Taxonomy (GTDB): domain Bacteria; phylum Bacillota; class Clostridia; order Oscillospirales; family Oscillospiraceae; genus Pelethomonas. The sequence continues at coordinate 6,823 of CABKMV010000078.1, read as the reverse complement.
CGGACTGCTTTTGCTCCATGTTCCTTCCCCCTTCGCGGCAGACTTGCCTTTTTTCCCATTTTACGGCCTGTCCGATGCAAATGACAGCAAATCCTGTCGGAGGGGATTTTTTTATTTTTTCCGCCTTCCTTTATATGTTACTTTATATGTTACTTTCCCCTCGCCGGGAAAGTAACCAAAGGGGCGCAAAGGGGGAGAGGGATTTCGATTTCCCTCTCCCCCCTTGACCCCCCGCTCCTTGAAACGACCAAAGAGGGGGCACAGCCCCCTCTTTGGATGCTCCCCCCGACTCTCGTCGGGGTGCCTTCATCTCCTGTCAGTACGCCCTAACAAATAGTCCGCCGATACATGGTAGTATTCGCACAGCGTCAGCAGGTGCCGGATGAGGAAGATGAACACTCTGTCTTGACTAATTTGATAATATCGCCTGGCTCACACTCTAACGCTTGACAAATTTTTAAAATAGTATTTTTGTCATACCGTAAAACAGTATTCTTATAATAGCTGTCAATTGTTGTATAGGCAATACCTGTCTTTTTTGCAAGCATATAACGGGAAATTCCCCGCTGTTTTAAGATATCATCTAAAACAATTTCTACCGATACTTCCATATGATCACCATTTTCTTTTCAGTATATATAGTATAATCAATATATACTGACTTGACAATTCAGTAATATCATTATATAGTTATAGCACTATATAACGATAAGAGGTGATAGCAATGGAGGCGAAAAAAGTTTCCGTCAGCATATTGCTGCCGGAAGCAATGAACCAGCGGATAGAGGAGCAGGCGAAAAAGGCCCACCGGACAAAATCGGGCTATATCCGCCTGATCCTCTGGCGGTACATGGAATATCTGGATGCAAAGAAAAACCCAAGAGCAAAGCCTGTGGACTGGGACATTCAGTAGCTCCATCCCCCGGCCCCCGCCGGGGGAGCATCCAAAGAGGGGGCTGTGCCCCCTCTTTGGTCGTTTGTGGGCAGGAGGTTCTTAGGAGGGAGGGGAATCGAAACCCCTCCCTCCTAAGCGCCCCTTTGGTTACTTTCCCGGCGGGGGGAAAGTAACATAAAAAAGCCAGGGGTAAAAAAGGAGGTGCCGCCCCGGCAGGGGCAAATAAAAAGGGACCGCTACCGGTCCCTTTTCAGTATCCGAATATCCCTGCCAAAAAACTGCAGAATGCGGTACTCCCCCTCGATCCGGGAGCGGACGGCCTCGCCGTAGCGCCGGGCGATCTCCTCCACCGTCAGGTTGGTGGACAGCACGGTCCTGCGCCGGGAGAGGAGGCGGTCGTTGACAATGCGGTAGACCGTGGACTGGACAAAGCTGGTGAGCATCTCCGTACCCAGATCGTCCATAATCAGCAGATCGCAGTTGAGATAGCGGTTGATCTCCCGGTCCGGGTCCTCCTCATAGGGGTTCTCCCTGCCGAATTTACCGCTCTCAAACTGCTGGAAGATATGGGCGGCGGTGTCGTAGACCACAGAGAAGCCGTGGTCGCTGACTTCCCGGGCGATGCAGGCGGAGAGGAAGGTCTTGCCCAGGCCCGGCGCGCCGGTAAAGAGCAGGTTCTGGGTCTGGGAGCCGAAGCTGTGGGCGAACTCCCCGCATATGTCGTAGATCAGCTCCATGTTCTTCAGGGGGCTGAGCCCGTATTCCGGCCAGATCTGGCTGTCATACCAGTCAAAGGAGAAGGTATCGAAGGACTGGTTCCCCAGATCCAGCAGCTTGCTCAGCCGTCGGTTCTGCTCCCGGGTGTAATAGGCCATCAGGCACCGGCAGGGGCTGCCGTCCCGGAGGTAGCCCCGGTCCTGACACAGGGGGCAGATCGTCTTTTCATCGATATAGTCGTAGGCGTAACCGGCGCCCACCAGAAGCTCCGCCCGCTCCCGCTGGAGAGCCAGGTTCCGCTGCTCCAGGGCGCGGAGGGCGGGTTCCGGGTCGGCGTCCCGCTCAAAGGCGGACACCATGATTTGGGCCACGGTCCCCCGCAGCTCCCGGTCGATGCTCTCCACACGGGGCAGGCGGCGGTAGACCTCCCGGGTCCTCCGGTCCAGCTCCGCACGGCGGCGCTCACGGTCCGCCTGAAAGCCGCTCTGGGCGGCGGCCATAATGTTCGCGTCCAGGGCCAATTACTTCCCCTCCCCTTCCCGTGTTTTCTGCAGCTGCTGGCGGTACCTCTCCATCCGGGCCAGATTCTCCCGGATGGAGGCGGCCTCCCCGTCCCGGTCCGGGCGGCGGCCGCCGGCCCCGGCGGGCCGGTCGCCCTCCTCCACCTCCCGGAGGGTGTGGAGGCCCTTCTGGTGCCAGGACGTGAGGATCTTGTTCATGTAGGGCCACTTCAGCTCCTTGCACTTGAGGATGGTCTTGTCGTAGGCCAGCTCAATGGCGGCGTCCTCAAAGCCCATGTCGTTCCAGGCCAGCAGGTATTTCTCCTCGCTGGGCGCGGGCTGCCGGTCCCCCAGGCGCAGCAGGCCCATGAGCCGGGGCAGGGCCTCCCTGCCCCGCTGGTATTTTTTGATGTATTGGGCGGCGCTCTCCTGGGTCATAAGGCCCAGCCTGGCCCAGGCGTAGCCCTCCCGCTCGATCTGCCGCATGGTGGGGCGGCGGCCGGGTCCGTACTGCCGGGCGGTGCGCTCGGCGCAGAACCCCACCAGCAGGAAGATCACGTCCGGCGGCAGGCCCAGCTCGTCATACAGCCCCAGCAGCACCGACAGGTCCGGGGTGGTCAGCTTCTTGCCCAGCTTCTCCTCCACCGCGCCGGTGAGGGCGGCAAATTCCGCTCCCTCCAGGGCCCGGGCCATGTCCGCGCGGGTGTACTCCGGCCGCTCCCGGCCCCGCTCAGGGGGCGGCGCGGCGGGGGGAGCGGAGGGCCGTCCTGCGCCCTCCCGGCCCGGCATGGCGATGAGCCCCTGGTCCGCCAGGGTGCCCAGGGCCCTGTCAAAGCGCTCCCGGGGCCAGCCGAGGCCGGCGCGCAGGCGCTCGTCGTCCGCGCCGCCCCGGCTCTGCAGCACGGCGATGTACAGCAGGGCGGCGTCCCCGTCCCCCGCCTTCAGCAGGCGGCGGGCCGCCGGGCCGGACAGGACCACGCTCTCGTCCTCCGGCAGATGCAGCACATATCCGCTCACAGCTCCCGCCTCCTTTCCTTTCTTATCCTGTCCCGCCGCTGTCGACGGGTCTCCCCGCTATTTTACACGAAAACCGCTTCTTCGTAAAGGGGCAAGTTTTTTGAAGATGCGGCGGGCAAGTTCCGCACCGGTCCCCCGGAGGGGCGGTGGGATATTTTTGCCGCCGCCTGTCTTGCCTCCTTCGACCCATTGTGCTATAATCCCCGTCGTCTAAACGACCACGGCAAAGGAGATGGAGATATGATTGGACTGGGTACGATCCTCAACACCGCCGGCATCCTGCTGGGCGGCCTGCTGGGACTGCTGGGGGGAAAGTGGCTCAGCCCGCAGTGCCAGGATACGCTGACCAAGGCCAGCGGCGTGTGCGTCCTGTTTGTGGGCATCAGCGGCGCTCTGGAGCACATGCTCGCCGGGGACGGCGCCGGCGGCACCTTGATGGTGATCGCAAGCTTCGCCCTGGGCTCCCTGCTGGGGGAGTGGCTGGATCTGGAGTCCCGCCTGGAGCGCTTTGGCCAGTGGCTGAAGGTCAAAACCGGCAACAGCGGCGACCCCCGCTTTTTGGACGGCTTTGTCACCGCCTCCCTCACCGTCTGCGTGGGCGCCATGGCCATTGTGGGCGCCATTGAGGACGGCGTCAGCGGGGACTTCTCCATTCTGGCCCTCAAGGCTGTCCTGGACTTTATCATCATCCTGGTCATGTCCGCCTCCCTGGGCAGGGGCTGCGTTTTCTCCGCCATCCCCGTGGCCCTGCTGCAGGGAAGCGTTACCCTGCTGGCCAGGCTGATCTCCCCGCTGATCATCCAGCCGGCCCTGGACAACCTCTCCCTCACCGGCTCCATCCTGATCTTCTGCGTGGGCGTGAACCTGATCTGGGAGAAAAAGTTCCGGGTGGTCAACATGCTGCCCGCCATTGTTTTCGCGTTCCTCTGGGCCTACGCCGCCCGGTAGCCCCCTGTCCGCCTCCGCGGCCCCGCCGCCGCTTTATCCTGCTGACAAAAGGCCGTCCCTCTGGGGGACGGCCCCTCTTTTTGCCCCGCAAACAGCTGGAAATTCATGGTTCATTCACACAATATTGATTGCTTTTCCCGCAGAACATGGTATACTTTAGTATGAATTATTATCAATTGCCGCGCCGATACATAGGATGAGGAGGAACACATATGGAGAACCGCATTACTGTCAACATCTGCGGAACCGACTACACGGTGACGGCCGAGGAGAGCCCCTCCTACATGCAGAAGGTGGCCGCCCTGGTGGACGCCAAGATGAGCGAGATCACCGCCTCCGGCCGGGTCAGCCGCATGGACGCAGCCGTTCTCGCCGCCATGAACATTGCCGACGAGATGCTCAAGCAGCAGAGCGGCACGGAAAACCTCCGCGCCCAGCTCAAGGGGTACCTGGACGAGGCCAACCGGGCCAAGAGCGAGGTCAGCGAGTGCAAGCGGGAGATCTTCAAGCTCCAGCAGCAGCTGCAGGGCAAGAAGTAATCCCCATGGAGCTTCTGTCGCCCGCCGGGCATTGGGAGGCCATGGTGGCCGCCGTCCAGAACGGGGCGGACGCCGTGTATATGGGGCTGGGCGCTTTCAACGCCCGCCGGGGCGCCAGAAACTTTTCCGAGGAGGAGTATCTGGCGGCGGTTTCCTATTGCCATCTCCGGGGCGTGAAGGTCTATCTGACGCTGAACACCCTGCTGACGGACCGGGAGCTGCCCTCCGCGGAGGAGTTGCTGCGGGAGGCCAGCCGCTGGGGGGTGGCCGGCGTGATTGTCCAGGACTGGGGCCTGGCCGCCCTGGCCCGGGAGATCGTGCCGGACCTGCCTCTCCACGGCAGCACCCAGATGACCATCCACTCCCTTTCCGGGGTGGAGCAGGCCGCCAGGCTGGGCATGCGCTGCGCCGTCCTCAGCCGGGAGCTGAGCCGGGAGGACGTCGCCTATATCTGCCGGCGCAGCCCTATCCAAATTGAAGTATTCGCCCACGGGGCCCTGTGCATGTGCTACTCCGGCCAGTGCGCCATGAGCGCCCTCATCGGCCAGCGCAGCGGCAACCGGGGCGCCTGTGCCCAGCCCTGCCGCCTCCCCTACCGGCTGGACGGCGGGAAGCAGGGCTTCCCCCTGAGCCTGAAGGACGCAAGTCTCGCCTCCCATCTGGGGGAGCTGCGGGACATGGGCGTATCCATCCTGAAGCTGGAGGGGCGGATGAAGCGGCCGGAGTATGTGGCGGTCGTCACCCGGACCTACGCCTCCCTGCTGAAGGAGGGGCGCATGCCCACCCGCCAGGAGCTGGAGCAGCTGGAGCGGGCTTTCTCCCGCAGCGGCTTCACCGAGGGCTACTGGGAGGGGAAAAAAGGCCCGGACATGTTCGGCACCCGGCCGGAAAATGCCCCTGAACCCACGGATCTGTTCCGGGAGGCCAGGGCCGCCTACGAGAAGGAGACCCTGCGTACCATCCCCATCTCCCTCAGCGCCAGGGTGCTGGCGGGAGAACCCGCGGCCCTGACTGCCGCGGATGGAGTTGGCAACGCCGCTACGGTCCTGGGGCCCGTCCCCGAACCGGCCCGGACCCGCCCCCTGACGGAGAGCGAGCTGGCCCAGCGGCTGGGCAAGACCGGCGGAACCGTTTTTCGGGCTGAGAAGATCCGTGTGGAGCTGGCCGATGGGCTGTCCCTCCCTGCCAGCGCCGTCAACGGCCTCCGGCGGGATGCCCTGGAGCAGCTCTCCGCGCTGCGCACCGCCCCGCCTGTGCGCCGGGAAAACCCGGCCATTCCCCAGGAAAAGGGAGCCTTTTCCGCGAAAGAAATGCGTTTTACCCTCTCCCTGGCCCGGGGCGGACAGCTGTCCTCCGCCCTGCTGGACCTGTCTCCGGCCATCGTCTATCTCCCGGCGGAGCGGATCAGGGAATTTGATCTGGCCCCCTATCTGGGGCGGGGCACGGAGTTTTGCGTCTCCCTCCCCCGCATCTGCAAGGACAGCGAGGTGCCCGCCCTGCGCTCGCTGCTGGAGGCGGCCAGGGACAGGGGCTGCACCGCCGCCGCCATTCAGAACATCGGCCAGCTGGAGCTGGCGGGAGAGTTGGGCTTTCTCCTGCGGGGGGACTACGGCCTGAATGTATTCAACAGCCGGTCCCTGGCGGAGTTGAAACGCTGGGGCCTTCAGAGCGCCGCAGTCTCCTTTGAGCTGCGGTATGAGCAGGTCCGTGACCTGGAGAAGCTCCTGCCCTGCGAGGCCATCGTCTACGGCCGTCTGCCCCTGATGGTGATGGAGAACTGCGTTATTGCCAACGGCCTGGGCTGCAAGGCGAAGGACCTGAGCGGCGCCTGCCGCGCCCCCCACGCCCTGACGGATCGAAAGGGGGAGTCTTTCCCTGTCTTCTCCGTGTTTGGCTGCCGCAATGAGATCGAAAACGGAAAGACTTTATTCCTGGCGGATAAGCCGGAGTACCGCCGCTGCGGTCTGGCCTATGGCCGATTGCGGTTCACCACCGAGGACGCGGGGACCTGCGTGTCGGCCCTGGAGCGATATATGGGCCAGGGGCCCTATGCCCCGGAGGAGCTTACCAGGGGACTGTTCTACCGGGGGGTGGAGTGAGCGCTCCTGTCTTCCGGGGGCTTCGCCCCAAAGCCTAGAGGCTTTTTCGCCCCTGCGGGGCGGGCGGGGGCTTTCGTGGGCCTCCCCGGCCCACGCCCGGGTTACTTT
>CABKMV010000077.1 GCA_902373635.1 uncultured Oscillospiraceae bacterium | reverse complement strand
GGCCTTGGTCGGCGCGGCCCCTGCGGGGCCGCTTTTTGGCGCGTGTCGCGGCCCCCCGGCGCTGCTTGTCCTGCCGACTGCAAAACCTGTTGACAGCTTCACACGGATATGCTATTATGATCTTGCCAGGTGATGCAGAAATGCACCACGCCCGCAGCCGCCCCTTCGGGGGCCGGGGTTTTGCTCCCCGTCCATGGCTGCGGGTTTTTTATATAACAAACCGGGGGAGTGTTTGCGTCACCTCCCCCGGTTTGCTGCGTCTGCCTCGGACATTTTTGAACAAAACGGCCATTTATTTTGTTCAATTTATGATATACCCGCAAATGGCCTCCCTTTCACATGTCTATCGGCTTCACATATCTATCGGCGCAAAAACGAAAACAATTTGAATGATAATCACAGACCCCCCAGATGGTCTCTGTTATTTTCCCAGCACAGCGCGAATGGCCTCGCCGATGTTAGATACCTCCACAACCTGGAGGTTATCAAAGCGCGGGAGACTTTTTCCTCTTCTGTGCGGGACGACACATTTTTTGAAGCCCAGACGGCAGACCTCACTCAGCCGCTGATCCAGGTTATTGACAGCCCGCAGCTCGCCGGTGAGCCCCACCTCCCCGATTGCCGCCAGATCCGCTGCAATGGGCCTATCCAGATAGCTTGAGGAGAGCGCCAATATCGCTGCCAGATCGGCCGCAGGCTCGTCCAACGTCAGGCCGCCAATGATATTCATGTAAGCGTCACACTGGCTGACTTTCAGCCCGCCTCGTTTTTCCAAAACGGCCAGAAGCATGGAGGCCCGGTTGTAGTCAAAGCCATTGCTGGAGCGCCGGGCGTTGCCGTATGCAGCAGGAGCCAGCAAGGCCTGGATCTCCGCCAAAACAGGGCGTGCGCCCTCCATAACACAGGTGACGCAGGTACCGGGGGCGTCATTAGGACGACCAGAGAGAAGCATTTCAGATGGATTCTCTACTTCCTCCAACCCACTTCCCATCATCTCAAAGACGCCGATCTCATTCGTGGCGCCAAAGCGGTTTTTAGCTGAGCGCAGAATACGACAGGTGCTGTGCTGATCACCCTCGAAATACAGGACACAGTCCACCATGTGCTCCAGAACCTTGGGGCCGGCAATGGAGCCCTCCTTATTGACGTGGCCGATCACAAAAACGGTAATACTCTGCCCTTTGGCCAGCTGCATCAGGGACATGGTGCAGTCCTTGACCTGTGTGATACTGCCGGGAGGGCTGTCCAGTGCTCCATTGTATAAGGTCTGGATAGAGTCCACGATCAGAATATCCGGCGCTTCTTCCCCCGCGCACTGCAGCACATCATCCAAAGCTGTCTCAGACAGGACTAGCAGGCGGCCGCTTTCAACGCCCAGCCGCTTGGCGCGCAGCTTCAACTGGCTGACCGACTCCTCACCAGAAACGTATAGGACTTTGGAAAATTCACAGAGGCTTTTACAGATCTGCAGCATCAAGGTGGATTTTCCGATGCCTGGGGCTCCCCCAACAAGGACCAAGGAACCCTTTACCGCACCGCCGCCAAGAACACGGTCCAGCTCTCCCATACCAGTGGAAAAGCGGATCTCATGGCTTCCTTCAATATCTGTCAAGGAAACTGCCTTTACAATATGAAAGGATGAGGATCTGCCGGAAGAAGCGCTGCGTGTACGGGCGGTTTTGGGGGCCGTCTCTTGCTCGACGATGGTATTCCAGGCGCCACAGGCAGGACACTTCCCTGACCACTTTGGAGTTTCATTACCACACTCGGTACAAAAAAACGTTGTCTTATTTTTAGCCACAGAATGTCTCCTATGATGTACGAATATATCTCTCAAACGGGTGCTTCGCCGGCTGATTTTTACAGGACCACTATTCTGGCAGCATGCCGGCGGGTATTCTCCCCCCACCTGGTCAGAATCCCTGCCGGCGTACCGGAGAGGTATGGACGATATGCTTCCCTATATGATTATACTACAGATGTTCGCTTTTGGAAAGCTTTTTTTATGGAATCGGCTCCAAATACTCCGATATTGCTGAGAGAATGACAGCGGCCAATTGCGTCTGGTATTCTGTGGTATTCAGCAGTTCCGTCTCTGAATGATTGGACAGAAAGCCGCATTCCACCAGCACGGCCGGGCAGGTCACGGCTTTCATCAGATAGACGCTGTCGCTGATTTTCTTTGCGCTTTTTGGATGATCCCCGTTGACACAGGCGTTCAGAACCTCTTGGATAGCAGACGCCAGTTCTTCGCTGCCGTCTATCCCGTTATAGAACACTTGCGCTCCCTGTACGCTTGGCACAGAGGGCAGGCTGTTTTGGTGGATGCTGATCAGGATACCATTTGGTATCCCGTTGCAAAGTTCTGCCCGGTTGTGAAGATCCGACACCTTCTTCTGCCGCAGTGTGACGGCATCAGGATCGTGGATGGATATATCCTCGTACCGGGTCATAACTGTGTCCCACCCCAGGAGACTTGCCATCTCCTCTATACGGAGGGCAACAGCCAGATTGAGCTGTGACTCCACGGTCCCGTCTGCCGCCACCGCGCCACCGTCTTCACCGCCATGCCCAGGGTCGATAATGAGGACAGGCTCCTCCTGTTTGAGTTCCAGGCTGCGGGATGCCTGTATGGCGCTTCCCTTCCATAAGATAGCGGCAAATCCGGCGAACAGCAGGACAAGACATAAAATATACAGCGCAGTCCATTTTTTAAACGTGATAAACAAGGCAAACACCCCCATGCACTATATGAGGAAAACCCCCTGTCCATACCTGAAAATGGAATTACCCGAGAGGATCAAAGGGACGGGCCTGTCACCCCCTTCCAGCCCCCGGCATAGTATGGGAACAGAGGCGCGTCTTCGCGCCTCCCACTTTCCCCGAAGGAGGAATTTTCTCTTGGAGAATACGACACCCAACACCTGCGGCGTCATGGAGGGCTCTCTGCCTGGAAAATGTGCCAGCATGGTGTTTCCCTATATCCCCATGCAGGGGATGAACGCAGAACGTTACGACAAAAAAGAAGCCCTGGCCACCGGAACGCTGTTCCCGGGCCTGAATATGCCCTTTTTTAAAGAAATGAAGACCCGGATGAACTGCGATAACGCGGCGCTGTGCGAGCTGATGGCGCTGCGATTTGCCCTCGACGAACTGGGCCTCTATCTGGATACCCACAAGGATGATAAGGAGGCGCTGGAGCTCTATCTGAATTACGCGGCCCTGGCAAAAGAAGGCCGCCGGCGCTATGAGGAAAAATACGGCCCCCTGCAGCAGAACGCTGTTACCGAAGCGGGCTGGTCCTGGCTGGATGATCCGTGGCCCTGGGACTACGAAGGAGGGAAAAAGTAATGTTTGTATATGAGAAACGGCTGCAATACCCGGTCAATATCAAGAATACCAACCCCAAGCTGGCTGCTTTAATTATCAGCCAGTACGGTGGGCCCGATGGTGAGCTCGGCGCATCTCTGCGCTACCTGAGCCAGCGCTATTCCATGCCCTACCCGGAGTTGAAGGGGCTGTTGACGGATATTGGTACCGAGGAGCTCGGACATCTGGAGATGATCGGGACCATTGTTCACCAGCTGACCCGCAATCTCAGTGACGAACAGATCAAGACGGCGGGCTTTGACGCCTATTTTGTAGACCGGACCGCGGGGGTCTACCCCACCGCCGCCTCTGGTTTCCCCTACAGTGCCGCCAGCATGGCGTGCAAGGGTGATTTGATCGCTGATCTGACGGAAGATTTGGCGGCAGAACAAAAGGCCCGCGTTACCTATGACAATATCCTGCGCCTGAGCGATGACCCGGATGTCAACGACGTCATCAAATTCCTGCGGGCCAGGGAGGTCGTCCACTTCCAGCGCTTTGGCGAGGGGTTGAGGCTTGCCAAGGACCGCCTTGGCGAGAAGAACGTCTACTATATGAATCCGTCTTTTGACAAGTGATGCGGCGAATCAGAAGCGCATAGCGCAGAAAAGGGACCCACTGGGAGTGGGTCCCTTTTCTCTGCTTTGCAGCATTACTTTGCGGGAGCCTCCAGAGAGGCCCTTGCCATCGCAAGTTGATAGTCCTTGGTATCTGTAAAGATCTCGTTGCGGTAGGGGTTCTTCTTAAGCTGAATAGAGCGCTTGACGATGATCGCCAGCACCAGGGCGTTGACCGCCAGGGAGAGGATGGAGATGACGCCCTGAGGCACTGGGTTGACCAGGGTGGGCCGGATGGCCGCGTCCATGAAGCCGTCGGCATAGAGGACGGGAATGGTAGTAAACACGCTGTTATCCTGGAACAGGGGGAACACTTGGGCGAACATGCACCAGATTGCCAGGGTGTTGGCACGGTTTTGGATCCAGCCACCCTTGTTCCACAGAGCCGCTGCCACAGTGGGGGCCAGCAGAAGCGCCAGGCCGCAGTACCAGCTGTGGGTGGGCAAATTCAGATAGGTATACTGGAAGTTCCATACGTCGTAGGCCAGGATGTACAGCCAGATCATATCCGGCCAGAGCATGTCGTCCTTCTTTTTGGAGGTGTAGATCCCCCACCAGCCGGTCATACAGAAAATATTGATGATCCCGGCAATGCCGTTGAGCCAGTTCCACCAGCCGCCGTACAGCCAGACATTTTCACTGGAGAGCCACCAGTGGTCGCCGAACTCCTTCATGGCCATGGCGCCCTTGATGGCGGATTCAAAATCGCTGCACACGGCGATCAGGATGTTGATTGCCACAATGGCAAAGGGAAAGACCTTGAACCAATCGGCCTTGCCGACGCCCCACTTATACTTCAGCATCATAAAGCCGATACAGCCCGCTGTGGCAGCGTACAGCTTTGCATAGTGGAACCAGCTGTTCATGTACAGGTAAGTGGGATTTTTCAGCGCCCACTCCATCCCTGCGGCGGCGCAGACAGCCACCGCCACAAAGTAGACCGTCAGCGCGGCAGGCAGCGCCAGGAAGAAGAAGATCCCGCCCTTTTTCGAGCGGCGGGCGATCTCGTTGGTGAGGATCAGCCCCAAAAATACCAGCAGCCAGCCCAGCAGCTGAAATCCGGCACGCTCTCCATAAATTTGAAATAACATGTTACAACCTCCTAAAACACAGTTCAATATAATTTAGGGTTCAATTGCTTCGATCTGCTTGATATTGATCTCAGAGCCTGTCAAGAGGTGGGTCTTCTCACTCTGGCAGTAAGGGCAGATCCGCCCGTGCTCCACGGTACCATACTCCCTTCCGCAGCTCTGGCAGAGAGCGACTGCGGGAATCTTTTCGATAGAGAGTTCAGCTTCCTTCAGCAGTGGGCCCTTTTTCTTCACCGCCCAGTTCCAACAGTCGGTCAGGTACTCCGGCACTACAGCCGAAACCTCACCTAACTCCACTGTTACGGACCGGATGGAAGTAAGATGGTTCTCCCTCCCTACTGCCTCCAGAGTATCCATAATATGAAAAACAATTCCCAGCTCGTGCATATTATGTATCCTTCTTCTTGAAAAGGATCTTCATCTCCCGCTTGACCATATAGGGAAGGATCGCCTTCATCTTATCCTCTGTCTTGACCATGGTGGAGCACTCCGGCAGCTCCCTGTGGAGATGGATTGCGTCAAAGGAGCACTTGGTGGTACATAGGCCGCAGCCGATGCACTTGTTGGGATCCACCACAGACGCGCCGCAGCCCAGGCATCGGGCGGTTTCTGCCCGGACCTGTTCCTCGGTAAAGGGCTTTCTGGCGTCCCGGAAGGATTTTTTCCAGTCCATGCTGTTATCCATGCCGGGGATCTGGCGGGAGGCGGTATCATATTCCTCCACCTTAATGTTGGCCTTGTCAAGCTCGATGAAATCCCGGCGGTTGCGGCCAATGGTCAGGCTGGCGTCAGGCTGGACAAAGCGGTGGATGGAGACAGCGCCCTCCTTCCCTGCGGCAATCGCGTCGATAGCGAACTTGGGGCCGGTATACACATCGCCGCCAACAAAGATATCAGGTTGGGCGGTCTGATAGGTCAGCTGATCGGCCACAGCGCCGTTGCCCCGCCCCAGTTCCACCTTGCTGCCCTTGAGCAGGTCGCCCCAGAGGATGCTCTGGCCAATGGAGAGGAACACGTGCTCACAGGGGATGGTCTGGGTGTCATTTTCATCGTATGCCGGGGCAAAACGCCCCTCCTTGTCCCATACGCTGGTGCAGCGCTTGAACACGACGCCAGTGACTTTCCCGTTTTCCGTGAGGATCTCCTTGGGACCCCAGCCGCAGTGGATAGAAACCTCCTCCTCCTCTGCTTCCGCAATCTCCTCCAGGGAGGCGGGCATTTTGTCCCGGGGCTCCAGGCAGAACATAGTCACAGACTCCGCGCCGCAGCGGTGAGCCGTCCGGGCCACGTCGATGGCGACATTGCCGCCGCCGACCACTACCGCTCTGCCCTTGACGGGATAGCTCTCATCAGCGTCTACGGCGCGCAGGAAATCCACGGCGGTCATGACGCCCTCGGATTCCTCGCCGGGGACATTCGCCTTTCTCCCCCCCTGGCAGCCGATAGCAAGGTAAAAAGCTTTATAGCCCTGGGCCCGCAGGTCATCCAAGGTCACGTCCCTGCCTACCTCGATACCGCACCGGATGTCCACGCCCATAAGGCGCATGATCTCGATCTCCGCGTCCAGCACGTCCTTCTCCAGCTTGAAGCTGGGGATACCGTAGCGGAGCATACCGCCGGGCTTTTCGTTCTTTTCAAAGACCGTGGGATGATAGCCCTTTTCCGCCAGATAGTAGGCGCAGCTCAGGCCCGCAGGGCCGGCGCCGATGATAGCGATCTTCTCGTCGAACTCGCCCACCGCCTTGGGGATGACTTTTTCCGGCACAAAGCGGACCGTCGCATCCAGATCCTGCTGAGCGATGAACTTCTTTACCTCGTCGATGGCGACCGCCTGATCGATGGTGCCCCTGGTGCAGGCATCCTCACACCGGCAGTTGCACACGCGGCCGCAGACGGCGGGGAACGGGTTTTCCCGCTTGATCAGCTGCAGCGCCTCGGTGTAGCGGCCCTGGGCGGCCAGCTTCAAGTACCCCTGGACGGCAATATGGGCCGGGCAGGCGGTCTTGCAGGGAGCGGTGCCGGTGTCATAGCAGTTGATACGGTTCTTATCCCGGTAGTCGATGGACCATTTCTCGGGTCCCCACTTGGTATTGTCAGGCAGCTCGTGCTTAGGATAGACCACAGGGCCGCTGCTGGTACACAGCTTCTGCCCCAGCTTTACCGCGCCGGCGGGGCAGTACTCCACGCAGCGGCCGCAGGCCACGCAGTTTTCCGTCTCCACCTTGGCCACATAGGCGCTGCGGCTCATATTGGGTGTGTTGAAAAGCTGGGAGGTCCGCAGGGCGTTGCAGACGTTCACATTGCAGTTGCAGATGGCAAAGATCTTCTCCTGGCCGTCGATATTGGTGATCTGGTGGACAAAGCCGTTGGCCTCCGCCTTGCGGAATATCTCCAGCGCCTCTTCGTAGGTGATGTAGCGGCCGCCCTTATCGGTTTCCACCACATAGTCGGCCATGTCGCCCACGGCAATACACCAGTCCCCCGGATCGTCGCCGCACCCCTCCCCCATCTTGGCCCGGCTCATGCGGCAGGAGCAGGGGGAGGCGGCGAACTTGTTATATTTTTTCAGCCAGTAGGAGATGTGCTCGATGTCAATGGACTGGTTCTCCATCTCAATGGCCTTCTCCACCGGGATGACGTGCATGCCGATACCTGCGCCTCCTGGAGGCACCATGGGGGTGATCTTCTCCAGGGGCAGGAAAGTCATCCGCTCGAAGAAAGCGGCAAGCTCCGGATGCTCATTGATCCGATCCTGATTCATGTTGAAGAACTCGGCGCTGCCGGGGACGAACCGGGGCAGCACATAGCGCTTCTCGTGGTTGGGATTCTTGCCGTCCAGATTCTCCCAGTGGTACTCCAGAAGGCCAATGCGGCTCATCTCTTCCAGAAGCTTTTCCAGCTTCCCCTTCTCCATACCGGTGCGCTTTACCATCTGCTCCAGGGTCTGGGGCTTACGCACGTCCATTTTCAGGGCCACGTCCGCCATCTCATCTGTGACTATCCCAGCCAGCCCCCAGTACTCTGGATCGTCGCCGGCAACGCCGTGGAGCTTGGCAGGGACCCGGTCTGTGATCTTCTTTCCCAGCTGGAGGATCTTCTCCCGGGGCGCCGGGTCACGGGGGATCTGAAAGGACAGCCTGCTCTCGTCCAGAGGGAATTTTGTCTCGCTCATATGCTTCTCTCTCCTTTTCCTGACTTAGCCGCGCCAAGCGGCCACTTCTTCCTTCAGCCATTCCGCAAAGGCGCCGATCCCCTCGCCGGTCTTGGCGCTGATGGGAAAAATTACCGCATTTGGATTGCGCAGGCGGATATATTCGGCGCATTTCTCCATATCAAAATCAAAGTAGGGCAGGACGTCGATCTTGTTGACCAGCACGACGTCACAGACCTGGAACATGAGGGGGTATTTCAAAGGTTTGTCATGCCCCTCCGGGACGGACAGGATCATCACGTTTTTTACCGCTCCCGTGTCAAACTCCGCCGGGCACACCAGATTGCCCACATTTTCCAGGATCACCAGATCCATACCCTCCGGCGCCAGCCCCTCCAGCCCCTGGCGGGTCATGGCCGCATCCAAATGGCACATCCCGCCTGTATGGAGCTGGATAGCCTTCGCGCCTGTGGCCGCGATGGTCCTGGCGTCCACGTCGGAATCGATGTCCGCCTCCATGACGCCGATGCGAAGATCGCCCCGCAGCGCCTCGATGACCCGCGTCAGGGTGGTGGTCTTGCCGGACCCGGGAGAGGACATAAGGTTTAAAAGATAGACGCCCCGCGCCTTCAGCTCTTTACGCAGCGCTTCAGCCTGCGCGTCGTTATTGGCAAAGGCGCTCTGCTTGATCTCAAGGATCTTTACATGCTCCAATGGCACTCGCTCCCTCCTCCTGGTTATACCAGATATCTCCTGAATTGTTACCTATTTATCAATGTAAGCGATTTTGGCGAAAATGTCAATGTTTTGAATGAATTTTCGTCAATTTATCGGTTTTAATTTCTTGAAATTGGTCAAAAGGCATGCTAAAATTTATCTGTGGCATGTGGTATAGCCAGAGCCTTACAGGAGGAGATTTTTGTGGAATTTGAGAAGCTGTACGCCCCCAGTCTGAAGGAACTTTTTGTCAAGCAGCTGCAGGGCATGATTTTATCGGAAGAACTCCCCAAGGGGGCACGGCTCCCCTCCGAGCGGGAGCTGGCCGACCAGATGCATGTCAGCCGCGCCGTGGTCAACGGGGGGCTGTCGGAACTGGCCCGTCAGGGCTTTTTGGAGGTTCGGCCACGCCAGGGGACTTTTGTGGCGGACTATCGCCGAAACGGTAATTTTGACACCCTGCTGGCCATCATGGGCTACAACGGAGGTGTGCTGGGAAAGGAGGAGATCCGATCCATTCTGGAGGTCCGGCAGGGGCTGGAACACATGACGGTGCGGCGTGCCATTCTGTATGCGACAGACGACGGACTGGAGAAGCTGGGAGAGCATGTGGCCCAGCTGGCCGCATCCCCTCCCCCCTCCCCCGCGCAGGCGGCGGAGATCGCCTTCCGCTTCCAGCATGAGATGACTATTTTGGGCGGAAATAGCATCCTCCCCCTGATTTACTCCTCTTTCAAGGTGCCCTGCATTGCCTTGTGGGTCCGCTTTTGCAGACGTTATGGTGTGGAAGCGCTGCACTACAATATGAACCGTTTATATCAGTCCCTCTGCCAGAGGGACATGCAGGCTGCCTCAGCCTGGATTGACGAGTATTTGGGCCAGGCCATCTCAGGAAAGCAGCAAATCTATGAGGATTGACAAAACACGATCCGCAGTCCGCTTCTGTGTGGAGGTACTTCCCTATTCCAGCATTTCTTTATAAAAGCATAAAAATACCGGGACTTCATCATCTGAAGTGCCCGCCAAAAGTTAGACAATATTTAAAAAGAAAAATCGTTCAAGCAGC
>CABKMV010000076.1 GCA_902373635.1 uncultured Oscillospiraceae bacterium | reverse complement strand
CCCGCCGAAGGGTATCCCCGGCGGGCCGCTTTTACCGCTTTCCAGCGGTGCATCGTCCTCTTATTTTTTTGAAACGGCGACCCGCCTGCTCACAGCCATGCCAAAAGCCCCAGGCCCCGTGTGACAGCCGATGCTGAGGGCCAGCGGGTCATAGCGGATCTCCTCCCCAGGGAAGGTTTCAGCGGCCAAAGCCAGCCACGCCTCATCCTCCTCGCGCTCCAGGAAGCTCCCCGCCGCGCCGATGCAGATGGGGCCCTCCCCCTTGTGAAATTCCTCTACGCTGCGCTTCATGGCGTCCACCAGCTTCTGCTGGCAGGCTTTCCTGCCGCGGACGGTGGCAAAGGCATCCAGCCTCTCCCCCTCGATCTTCAAAAGCGGCTTCAGATGCAGGATGGAGCCCATAGCGGCAGCCGCCGGGGTGATCCGCCCGCCCCGCTTCAGGTATTCCAGGGTATCGACGCCGATATAAATAATGGAATCAAAGGCCATGCGCTCCAGCTCTGCCCGGATCTCCGCCGCGGAGCAGCCGGCCTCCGCCAAAAGCAGGGCGTCCATGACAGCGTTGCGCTGGGTCACGGAAATGCGGTGGTTGTTGACAACATGGACCCTGCCGCCATAGTCACCGGACAGGCCGACAGCCGTCTCGCAGGAGGCGCTCAGGCCGCTGGACATAGGGATGTAGACCAGCGCGTCATACTCCTCCAGGATGCGGTCCCACAGGGCCATCACATCAGCAGGGGCGGGTTGAGAGGTGGATACAGACCGGTTCTCCTTTTGACAACGGTAAAATTCATCATGGGTCAGAGTCACGCCCTCATAATAGGTCTTCCCATTGATCAGCACAGGCATGGGAATCACATACACGCCAAGCTGGGCGCCCTCCTCCACAGAGATCCCGCTGTTGGTATCGGTCATGATCGCAACTTTCATCGTTCTGCTACTGCCTTTCTTTCGCTCTTAGTCATCCCGTTCCTCTCCCCCGCAGGGGCAAGGCTGCGGGGACAGGCCGGCCGCCGGCAGGGAAGCCTCCCTCCCTTTTCCGGAGATCTTCCCTGAAAGGACAGGGCCCCATCCCTTCACAAGGCGGCGGCCATCATTGTCCTCCATTGACAACCAAAAATAACGGATGATATAATATGAGACAAGTGTATCATATTATGCCCGGCACATCAATGCACAATACTGAGACAAAATCCTTGTTTATGTATCAGGTCGTCAGAAACGGAGGCTCCATGGACAAGCGGAAAGAAGCAAATCTGCGGGTCAAGCAGCGCATCTCCCAGGCGCTTTTTTCCCTCATGGAGGAAAAAAGCCTGGCGGATATCCATATCACTGAGCTGGTAAGCGGCGCGGGCGTCGCGCGGGCATCCTTCTATCGGAACTACTGCTCCAAAGAGGACGTCCTCGTCACCTTGATCCGGGATATCCTGGATCAATTCCGCGAAGAAATCCATACGGAACAAGGCGGCTTCTACACCTATGAAAATATCCTGCTGAGTTTCCAGTATTTCAAAAAATACCAGGACTATGTATTGGATCTGTACCGCTCCGGATTTTTTTCCATCCTGGTGGAAGAGCTGAACCATTTCCACGAGAGCGTCGAGGGCTCCATGGCGTCTTCCTCCATCGAAAAATATCAGCTGTACCTGTATATCGGGGCGCTGCTCAACACGGCGCTGGTCTGGCTGTCTGAGGACGGCAGGACCTGCCCGGAGGAGATGGCGCGGTTTTTCCTGGACGCTGCCGGCAGGATGCTCAACAGCTGAAGAGGCAGAAGGGGGCAAAAATCGGTGACGCCGCCGCCTTGGTTGTTGGCCATATGCCTGCTTGCCCTCGTAAAACACGAAAAGAGCACAATAGGAGCTACAGGCTATCCCCGCTGCCGAAAATAAGAAACTAGTTTCTCTCAGCCGTCAGGTGGAGGAGCAAAAAGCGGAGATCAATTTTGAAATATCGGAAAAATTGCCGTCAATTTTAACAAAAATTGATAGAAAATTTTATGTAATTAGTTTGAATTGGCTTATAAATTAGTTTCCCAATTCTTCGTTGACGGCCAAAAATCCCAATGATACTATGACCTCAGAGACGCACAAACCCAAAAAAGTGATAACAGAATGGAGGTCATAGGATGAAGAAGTTTGCAACGGCACTGTTGTCCGCGCTGCTGCTCATCTGCCTTGGAACGACGGCGATGGCAGACGGCGAGGACTATGAAATGGTACCTGTGCTGGCCCAGGTGCCCGGGGATTGGGCCGATCCCTGTGTCTGGGCCTGGGCGGACGACGGAACCAACGCGTTCTCCGCCTGGCCCGGCGAGAGGATGGAGCCCCTGGAGGACAGCGGCTGGTACTACATCTATGTGCCGGATTATGTACAGAATGTGATCGTCAGCGCCAACGAGGCGTCGGTGCAGACCGAGGGCGTTGTGGTGGAGGCCGGACGTGAGGTCTGGATCGCCGTGGCGGATGACCTGTCCGCCGCGGTGAGCTATGATCCGCAGTCCAGCGTCCAGATCCCCGCCTATGTGGAGACCTTTGCCGTCCACGCCTATGTGCCCCTGGAGTGGACCAGCGTAAGCGTGACTGCGGCGCTGGCCGACGGCGCCTCCTACAGCAGGGACATGGCCGAGGGGGAAAACGGCTGGTTCACCGCCAATGTGCCCACAACGGCAGGCAGCCTTGTTCTCAGCGGAAATGACGGCGCGGCAAGCACCGGATCTGTGGCGATAGAATCCCGGGAGGTCTGGGTGACTGTGTACAACGATCTGACCACCGAGGCAGCCTATGAGGATCCCGACGCGCCCTCCGCGCCGCCCATCACCGTCTATGCGCAGGTGCCCGCCGATTGGGCCAGCCCCTGCTGCTGGGCGTGGTCGGCCCCGGATGGCACCAACGCCTTCTCCGCCTGGCCCGGCGAGGCATTGACCGAAGGGGAGGACGGCTGGTACGCCATTGAGGTCCCCGGCTGGATCAACTCCATCATTATCAACGCCAACGAGGGCGGTATACAGACGACAGATCTCTCCGTTGAGGCAGGACGGGATGTGTGGATCACCATCACCGACGCGGAGAATGCCGCGGTGAGCTATGAGCAGCCCAGCGGCGAGGCGCCGGCAGAGACGCCGGCCGAGGCGCCGGAGTCCAGCATGGAACCTGAGCCGGAGGAGGGCCAGAGCGGCAGCAGCGCAGTGGTCTGGGCCATCGTGATCGTTGCAGCGGTCGCTGTTGTTGCTGTGGCTGTTGTCGTCAGCAGGAAGAAAAAGAAGTGACCGCTCCGCGTTCCTGTTTACACACATGGGCGGGCGCGCCTTGCGCGTCCGCCCACCGGTTTATTGGGAGGTAGTTCATGAAAAAATTGCTTTCGCTCCTGCTGGCGGCGGCCATGGTCCTTTCCCTGTCTGCCTGCATCGCGCGGGAGGAGGATACCGGCGGCATCGTCATCTGGCACGACAAGGAGGACGCCGTGGCCCAGGTGCTCCAGGCGTATCTTGAAGAAGCCCTGCCTGACCTGGACATCACCTTGGAGAAAAAGACCAGCTTGACGGATTCCCTCAAGCTGGTGGGCAACGATCCCTCCAGCGCCCCGGATATGTTCATCTTTGCCCACGACAAGATCGGTGTGTTCGCTGAGATGGGGATCCTGGCGGACATAGAGGGATTGCTGCCGGAGGGCGAGCTGGAGAACTATCTGGACATGACCACCGAGGCGGCCGCCTATAAGGGCACGGCATATCAGCTCCCTCTCTACTTTGAGACGCTGCTGTTCATGTACAACCGCCGCTATATGACCGACGACAAGGCGCCTTCCACGACGGAGGAGCTGTACGCCTATATGCAGGCCAACACCGGGCGGGACCGCTACGGCTTTGTGGAGCAGCACTCCACCGCCTACTACTCCGCGGCCTGGATCCACGGCTTCGGCGGGGAGATCATCAGCGGGGACGGCGTTCCGTTCCCCGATCCGGAGGCCATCAAGTCCGCTCTGGCCTACCACCTGAAGTTCGTGGAGCTCATGCCCGGGGAGACGGAGTACTCCACTGTCAACACCCTCTTCCTGGAGGGCAAGGCGGACGCCACCATCGGCGGACCGTGGATGGTGCCCAGCGCCCGGGAGGCGGGCATCGACCTGGGCATCGCCCCCATGCCCACTGTGGATGAGACGGGGCTGGCTCTGGCCCCCTACTCCGGGGTACAGGGCATCCATGTCCTGACCCATGCGGCGGAGAGCAAAAACGAGGCGGTCCGGGCTGTGCTGGAGGCCCTGTGCGCCCCTGAGGTAGGCATCGATCTGGCCCTGGCCAGCGGCTGCGCCCCGGCCCGGGAGGCGTGCTATGAGGACGAGGCTGTGGCGAATGACGCGCTGGTACAGGCCATGCGCGCCACGGCGGAGATTGCCGTGCCCATGCCCAACATCCCGGAGATGGACGTCATGTGGACGGTCATGAGCGGCCTGCTCACCGACGTGAACCTCTCCGGCCGGGATATAGATGAGAGCTTTGACGCCGCGCTGGAAAACGCGGAGAGCCTCATCGCCAACATGCGATAACGATATGAAAAAACACACGACAGGTATATTGAAAAGCTACCTCGTTTCCGCGCCTTCCCTGCTGCTCATCGCGCTCATCGTCGTCTTCCCGATCCTCTACACCTTCTTTATCTCCCTGACGAACATGAGTGTGTACCACTGGTTCGACTTCACAGTGATCGGGCTCGACAACTATTGGCGGGCCCTGTTCGTCTTCGATTCCGGCTTTCTCTCCGCGCTGCTGGCAACGGTGTTGTGGACGGCTGTGAATATGGCGCTGCAGCTCGTCATCGCCTTTGTGCTGGCCAGTGCGCTGAACGTGAAGCGGCTCAGGCTGCGCAAGGTCTACAAGACGCTGCTGATGTTCCCCTGGGCCATGCCGGGCTATGTGTCCATCCTGCTGTGGAAAACGGGCATGTTCAACTCGGAATTTGGCCTCCTCAACCAGTGGATGGAAGCCCTGGGGCACGAGGCGGTGCGCTGGCTGTCCACCGATGTGTCGGCCTTTCTCTGCTGTACGGTGGTGAACCTTTGGCTGGCCCTGCCCTTCATGATCATGATCATGGACGGCGCCCTGCAGAGCATAGACGCCAGCTATTATGAGAGCGCGCTCTTAGACGGCGCCAGCTGGCTGGAGCGGACGCGGTACATCACCATCCCGGCCATCAAGCCCATCATCGCCCCGTCCGTCATTATTACGGTGTTCACCACCTTCAAGCAGTTCGACGTCGTCTATCTGCTCACCCAGCAGATGGGGGCGCGGACGGGGTCCAACTTCCACACGATTCTGACCTATGCCTATGAAAACGCTTTTGTCACCAACAACTACGGCTACAGTTCGGCCATATCCATCATCATATTCTTACTGATGCTCGCCTTCTCGGCGCGCTTCAAGCTGGCGGGGGAGGGAGAACTGTGAACAAACACGCCCGGGAAAACATTGGCCTTGCGGCGCTGAATATCTGTTTCATCCTCCTCTGCTTTGTAACGCTCATCCCCATCCTGTACGCGCTGAGCGTGTCCTTCTCCGGAACGAACTCCCTTTTGAGCAGCAGCTTCTCCTTCATCCCCCGGGACTTCACTCTGGCGAACTACGCCGAGGTGTTCACAGGGGAGGACATTATGACCTGGTTTGGCAACAGCATCATCCTGGCCGCCTCCACGGTGGCGATCTCCCTGGTGGTATCTGTGCCCGCGGCCTACTGCTTCTCCCGCCGGCGCTTCCCGGGCAGGCGGCTGGTGCTGCGCTGGCTAGTGCTCCTGAACTCCTTCCCCGCGATCCTCAGCATGTTTGCCGTCTACCGGCTGCTGCAACCCATGGGGCTCATCAACCAGCGGCTGGGGCTCATCATCGTCTACACTGGTACGATGGCGGTGTTCAGCCTCTGGAACATGAAGGGCTACTTCGACACCATCCCTGTGGATATCGAGGAGGCGGCCAGGATAGACGGCGCGTCTGATCTGCAGGTGGTGACGCGCATCGTCATGCCGCTGGCCAAGCCCAGCGTGGTCGTCACAGCGCTGATGGTGCTCATCTATGTCTGGAACGAGTATATCTATGCCACCACCTTTATGACCGGCGAATCCAATTACACCCTGGCCGCCGGGCTCTATGCCCTCCAGGCCACGGAGATGAGCGGGAGCTGGCCGGTGTTTGCCGCCGCCAGCATCGTGGTGTCCCTGCCGGTCCTGATCATCTTCTTCCTCTGCCAGAAGCATATGACTTCCGGCCTGACCGCGGGAGGTGTGAAGGGATGAATCTTGCCGCGATCCTCCATCTGCCCATGAGCGAGTACTGCCACGGCCTGGATGAGAGGCGGATCGTCTACCGCCTGCGCTGCGCCCGGGGAGACGTGGCCCGGGCGACCCTCTCCTACGGCGACACCGCCTGCCGTGTGACCCCCATCCTTTTCACCACAGTGGAGATGGAACCGGCTGCCACCGGCGGGCTTCACGACTACTGGCAGGCGGTGGTGGACAGCCCCTATGACCGGGTGTATTACTACTTTACCCTCTACGGCAGGGATGGGACATGGACCTATTACTACGGGGATGTATTCACGACCGCCCTGGTGGACGACCGTTCGCAGTACTTCAAGCTGCCCATCAACCACCGGGCAGACATTGCCCGGGTGCCGGATTGGGCCCAGGACGCGGTGGTGTACAACATCTTTCCGGACAGTTTCGCCTCGGGCCGGGGCGTGATCTCCGGCCGGGGAGCGGAACTGGAGCATGGCGGTCAGGCTGTCCGGGGGCGTCTGGGAGGCACCCTGGACGGTGTGGCAGCCAACGCGGGGTATCTCCGGGGCCTGGGTGTGACATGCGTGTATCTCAATCCCATCTTTGCCGCGGGGGAGTACCACAAGTACGACACGGTGGACTATTTGCATGTGGACCCCTGCTTCGGCGGGGACGACGCTCTCCGCCGTATGGTCAAGGCCCTTCACAGCGAGGGGATCCGTGTGATGATCGACGGTGTGTTCAATCACTGCGGCTGGCATTTCCACGCCTTTGAGGACGTGATCCAAAACCAGGAGAGCTCCCGCTACCGGGACTGGTTCTACGGCCTGACCTTCCCGGTGGAGCGCCCCGCCCACCGGGACGACTACCCCGGCTATGTCACCTATGCCTACGAGCGGATGATGCCCAAGCTGGACACAGCCAACCCCCAGGTGCAGGATTACCTGTGCGGCGTCGGGCGGTACTGGGTGGAGGCGTTCGACATCGACGGCTGGCGGCTGGATGTGGCCAGCGAGGTAAACGACGGCTTCTGGCGCGCCTTCCGCAGCGCGGTCAAGGCGGTCAAACCGGATGCGCTGCTGGTGGGCGAGGTGTGGGAGACCGCCCGGCACTGGCTGTGCGGCGATATGTTCGACTCCACCATGAACTATGATCTGCGCAAGCACTGCCGGCTCTTTTTCGCCCGGAGCGATATCGACGCCTTTGATTTTGCCGGCCGGTGCGGAGACATGCTCATGCGCTACCGGCTCCAGACAGCGCCGGCGCAGATGAATCTGCTGGACAGCCATGACGTGCCCCGCTTCCTCACCCTATGCGGCGGGGATCAGCGGCGGTACCGCCTTGCCGTGCTCTTCCAGATGACCTTCGTCGGTATGCCCACCGTGTTCTACGGGGATGAGCGGGGCGTGGAAGGGCTGGAGGAATTGGATTACCGGTCCCCCATGCCCTGGGGCGGCGGGGACGCCGGGCTGGAGCGGTTTTTCCGCCAGGCCATTGCGCTGCGCCGGGAGCGGCCTGAGCTCAGGCGGGGCCAGTTCCGGGTGGTACAGGCGGAACGGGGGAGCGGTCTGTTCGTCTTTGCCCGGCAGTACGGGGACAGCACTGTCACCGTATGCCTCAACGCCGGGGACGCCGCCGCTCCTCTGCCCCGGATATGCGGCAAACCGCTGTGGGCGCAGGACCTGGCGGACGGCGCGCTGGGGGCCTGGGGCTTCACGGTGTTTGGGCCGTAAAAGCAAAAAATATACCACCGCTGGGGGCCCAGCGGTGGTATACTACTGTCAGGATGGGAAAGGAGGCGCAATTATGGCTGTCACGATCAAGGACGTCGCCCGGGAGGCGGGGGTGTCCGTCTCAACCGTGTCAAAGGTCATCAACGGGCACTACAGCATCTCGGAGGCCACGGCAGAGCGGGTGAGGGAGACGATGCGGGCCCTCTCCTACTACCCCAACGCCAGCGCCCAGAGCTTCGCCCGGGGCGCTACCCGGCGGGTCACGCTGCTCACAGACCTGTGCCGGGACATTGCCTTTGAAAACCCCCACATGTTTGAGATCATCGCGGGGGCGGAGGAGGCTCTGCGCCGCCGGGGCTATGCCCTGGAGCTGCAGGGCACGGATAAGATGGACGCCGCCGAGGCGGCCAGAGATGTGATCGTCCGCCGAAGCGCCGACGCCCTGGTGGTGCATGTCTCCGTTATGTCCCATGCGCTGTCGGCGCTGCTGACCGAGCGGCGGTTCCCCCACATGGTGCTGGGCGTGCCCGGCTTTTCCAGCCAAGTCTGCTGGGTGGACATCAACCACGTCTACTCCGGCGTACTGGCAGCAGAACATCTGCTGCGGCGGGGCTATCAGCGCATCGCGTTCATCGGCGGACGGGACTACGATCTGAGCTCCGCCAACCGGCTGGAGGGGGTGCGCAGGGGGCTTGCGGACGCCGGACGCCCGCTGGGTGAAAACCGCATCTGGCTGGGGGACTCCACTTTGACCGACGGTATGCGGATGGCAGGGCGGCTGCTGGAGCAGTCCCCCAGGCCGGACGCCATTGTCTGCGCCAACAACTACCTGGCTCTGGGGTGCCTCTCCGCCTTACGGGAGGCCGGGCTCAGGATCCCGGAGGATATCGGGCTGATGACCTTTGACGACTACCTCTTCTCGCGGCAGACTGATCCGCCGCTGACTACCGTGGACATCGACGTGCGGGACATGGGGGTCCAGGCCGTCGACCTGCTGTTCAGCGTCATCCGCCACCCCAATAAGCAGGTGCAGACCTACATCACCACCTCCAACCTCATCGAGCGGGAGTCCACGGCAAAGGCGCCCGGTAAGAATTGACCCGGGCGCGGGCCAGCCCTGTCCCCTCCCGCAAAAACAGATCCCCTGCCGGAAAAAACGGCCTGAGCCCCGAAAGCACTGCCCTCCAGTGCCTTCGGGGCCTTTTTGTTCCAGGGATACGCGGCGCGGGCCTCACCCCTCCACCGGCACCGCCAGGCGGGAGACGTAGTTGTCCGCCGGGATCTCCAGGCTGGTGTAAGGCGCCACCAGGGCAAGGGCGCGCACATGGCCCGTGGGCTTCAGTCCCAGCTCCCTTATTTTCGCGCCGAGAAGATTGTGCGCCTCCGCCCGGCCGTCATAGTTCCCGCGGAACAGGCAGGAGAACGCCCGGCAGCTGGGATAGACCACGGCGTCCTTCGGCGCGGAGTCCGGCTCCAGAGGGATGCAGCAGACGAAATCGACCTCTTTCTCCGAAAACGCGCCCTCGATAAAGTCCATCCGCTTGTTGATGATGAACAGCGGCTCGGAGGCCAGCAGCCGGCAGCCCTTCTCCACCGCCTCGTGGTAGAGATTGTACATGGCCCAATACCGGTCCTCCACGGTCGTCCCGTGAAACTCCTTGGCGTAGCAGACATATTCGGGCAGGGTGATAAACTCGAAGCGGAGGGGCTCCACAGGTTCAAAGCGGAGCTTGAGTTCCTCATAGGCCCGCTTCATGGTGAAAAATTTCGTCTCCATCTGCTTGAACAGCTCCGGCGAGTAGCCGTTGGAGTCGTAATAGAGCAATATATCGTCGTAGCTCATGCCCAGGCCCAGAAAGAGCTGGATCTGCATGATCCGGCTGACGTTGTTGTTGTCGTAGTAGCGGTAGCCCGTGCGCCCGTCGATCCGGGCGGGCTTCAGCAGCCCCTTCTCCTCCAGCCGCAGGATGGTGGCCCGGGAGACGCCGCAGCTCTGGCTGACCTGGCGGACGGTAAATAAATCGTTCATAAAATCACCTCGCAGGCGTTGACTTGTCCAGGGGTGGACATGATAAAATACTACAAAAGGCGGTCGAAAAAGTCAAGAGAGAATTGCAGGACGGGGGCAAGCCCCCGTCCTGCCCCGGGGGCCCCC
>CABKMV010000075.1 GCA_902373635.1 uncultured Oscillospiraceae bacterium | reverse complement strand
GAGGGGGCAAGGTGAATTGGCCGAAGGCCAAGAGAGGGCGGCCTGGGCCGAGTCGAAACACCCTCCCCTTAAACGTGCTTTTGCAACTTTTCTCACGAGAGAAAAGTTGAGAGGAGCGCCCCGCCAGGGGCAAAATCAAGAAATATCCGCCAGATCAAGGAACTTGTACCCCTCGTTGGCGATATGCTCCTTCCTCCCCTGGAGGTTGTCCCCCAGGAGCAGGTCAAACATCTGCGACGTCGCCTCGGCGTCCTCGGGCATGACCTTGATCAGCCGCCTCGTCTCCGGGTTCATCGTGGTCAGCCACATCATGTCCGGGTCATTCTCGCCCAGGCCCTTGCTCCGGTCGATCTTGACTTTCTTCCCCTCCAGCTCCTTGACAATCTCCGCCTTCTCCTTTTCGGAGTAGGCAAACCAGGTCTTCTCCCCGCAGGTGATCTCAAAGAGGGGGGACTCGGCGATATACACGTACCCCTTCTCGATGAGGGTGGGGCACAGGCGGTAGAGCATGGTCAGGATCAGGGTGCGGATCTGGAAGCCGTCCACATCGGCGTCGGTGCAGATGACCACCTTGCTCCAGCGGAGGTTGTTGAGGTCAAAGGCGTTGAGGTCCTTGACGTGCTTGTTCTGGACCTCCACGCCGCATCCTAAGACCTTCATCAGATCGGTGATAATCTCGCTTTTGAAGATGCGGGCGTAGTCCGCCTTCAGGCAGTTCAGGATCTTGCCCCGGACGGGCATGATGCCCTGGAACTCCGCGTCCCGGCTGAGCTTGACGCTGCCGAGGGCACTGTCGCCCTCCACGATATAGATCTCCCGGCGGGAGACGTCCTTGGTGCGGCAGTCCACGAACTTCTGCACCCGGTTGGCGATGTCGATGGAGCCGGAGAGCTTCTTTTTGATGCCCAGGCGGGTCTTCTCCGCCTGTTCCCGGCTGCGCTTGTTGATGAGCACCTGCTCGGCGATGCGGAGGGCGTCGTTGGGATTCTCGATAAAGTAGATCTCCAGGCGGGTCTTCAAAAACTCCGTCATGGCGTCCTGGACGAACTTGTTGGTGATGGCCTTCTTGGTCTGGTTCTCGTAGCTAGTCTGGGTGGAGAAGTTGTTGCTGACCAGCACCAGGCAGTCCTCGATGTCCCCCCAGGTGATCTTGGCCTCGTTCTTCTGGTACTTGTTATTCTGCCGCAGCCAGGCGTCGATGGCGGAGACAAAGGCGGACTTGGTGGCCTTCTCGGGGCTGCCGCCGTGCTCCAGCCAGGAGGAATTGTGGTAGTGCTCGATGACCGCCGTCTTATTGCTGAAGCAGCAGGCCACGGAGAGCTTTACCTTGTAGTCGTCCTTGTCAGCCCGGTCCCGGCCCCGGCGCTCCGTCTCCCAGAACACCACGTCCGTCAGGGGGCCCTCGCCGGCCAGCTCCTTCACATAGTCGGAGATGCCGTTTTCATAGAGAAACTCTGTTGTCTCGAACCTGCCCGGCGCGATCTCGTTGCGGAAGCGGAAGGTGATGCCCGCGTTGACCACCGCCTGGCGCTTCATCACGTCGGTGAAATACTCCGCCGGGATGGCGATATCGGTAAATACCTCCAGATCCGGCAGCCAGCGGGTGCGTGTGCCGGTCTTCTTTTTGGCCAGGAGGGTCTTCTGCAGCTCCTGGCCCTTCTTGCCCAGGGCCTTGCCCTTTTTGAAGTGGAGCTGGTACTCGTAGCCGTCCCGGCAGACGGTGACGTCCATATAGGCGGAGGCGTACTGGGTGGCGCAGGAGCCTAGGCCGTTGAGGCCCAGGGAGTACTCGTAGTTCTCCCCGCCGTTGTTGTCGTACTTGCCGCCGGCGTACAGCTCGCAGAACACCAGCTCCCAGTTCCACCGCTTCTCCTTCTCATTCCAGTCCACGGGGCAGCCCCGGCCCTGGTCCTCCACCTCCACGCTGTGGTCTAAATAGCGGGTGGCGGTGATGAGTCTGCCGTGGCCCTCCCGGGCCTCGTCGATGGAGTTGGACAATATTTCGAATACGGCGTGCTCGCAGCCCTCCAGCCCGTCGGAGCCAAAAATGACGCCGGGCCGCTTTCGGACCCGGTCGGCCCCCTTCAGCGCGCTGATGGACTCGTTGCCGTAGGTTTGCTTCTTCTCTGCTGCCATAGGTTCCTCCGGTGGTTTGAATTGCACAATCAAGGATAGTTTAACAAATTTCTCCGCCATTGGCAAGGGATTTCGCCCATCATGCGCCCCCTGGCCTTTTCCAGCTGGAAAATTTTACATATCTTTGACAAAAAGTGATAAAACTCAAAAAAAAGTGATTACCTGACAGGAAAAAAATAACGGGCGGGAAACCGCCCCAACCCTGCTGTTTTCGAGGTTTTGCACATTATCCACAAGGTTTTCCACATCGTTATGTCAACAGGTGTTCCGGCCAAAAAGTTCCGGAACGGCGCCGGGTCCCCGTTGTTCCCAACATCCCCGTCCAGGAAAATTTTATCCAAGGGCTTGACAGGGACCCTCGCCGGTCCTTTTGGGGACAAATTCCGCCCGGCGGCGGTGTTTTCTCCCCGCGCCCCTTGTAAAGCGCCGTTTTTTTGTGGTATACTATTTATTACGGTTTTGTACTGTACTGGAAAAAATGCCCTCTCATCTGGGGCTTTAGGAGGTTTCCCATGGAGAACAAGCGCTATTATATCACCACCCCCATCTACTACCCCTCGGACAAACTGCACATCGGCCACACCTACTGCACCGTGGCCACCGACGCCATGGCCCGGTACAAGCGGCTGCAGGGGTACGACGTCATGTTCCTGACCGGCACCGACGAGCACGGCCAGAAGATCGAGGACAAGGCCAGGGAGGCGGGCGTCGCCCCCCAGGCGTTTGTGGACAAGATCGTCACCGCTCCCGGCGGCGTGCTGGACCTGTGGAAGCTGATGAACATCAGCTACGACCGCTTCATCCGCACCACCGACGGCTACCACGTCTCCGCCATCCAGCGCATCTTCAAGAGGATGTACGAAAACGGCGACATCTATAAGGGGACCTACCAGGGCAAGTACTGCAAGCCCTGCGAGAGCTTCTGGACCGAGAGCCAGCTGAAGGACGGCAAGTGCCCCGACTGCGGCCGGGAGGTACAGGACGCGGAGGAGGAGGCCTATTTCTTCCGCCTCAGCAAGTACGCCGACCGGGTCCGGGACCTGCTGGAGAACACGGATTTCCTGGAGCCCCGCAGCCGTGTGAACGAGATGGTCAACAACTTCATCAAGCCCGGCCTGGAGGACCTGTGCGTGTCCCGCACCAGCTTCACCTGGGGCGTGCCCGTGGACTTCGACCCGGGCCATGTGGTCTACGTATGGATCGACGCCCTCTTCAACTACATGACCGCCCTGGGCTTTGAAAACGACGAGCACCACGACCTGGAGAAATTCTGGCCCGCCGACGTCCACTTCGTGGGCAAGGAGATCGTCCGGTTCCACTCCATCATCTGGCCCGCCATGCTCATGAGCCTGGACCTGCCCCTGCCCAAGAAGGTGTACGGCCACGGCTGGCTGCTCCTGGACGGCGGCAAGATGAGCAAGTCCAAGGGCAACGTGGTGGACCCCTATATCCTGGCGGAGCGCTTTGGGGTGGACGCCCTGCGTTTCTTCCTGCTGCGCACCTTCCCCTTCGGCTCCGACGGCAACTTCTCCAACGAGCTGCTGATCCAAACCATCAACACCGACCTGGCCAACGACCTGGGCAATCTGGTATCCCGCACCACCGCCATGGCGGAGAAGTATTTTGGCGGCAAGCTGCCCACAGAGCGTCAGGAGAGCGAACTGGACGGGGCGCTGCTGTCCATGGTCTCCGGCCTCCGGGGCCGCTATGAGGAGCAGATGGAGAAGTTCCAGTTCCAGAACGCCCTGGAGGAGGTTTTCAAAGTCATCGCGCGGGCCAACAAGTATATCGACGAGAACGCCCCCTGGACCTTGGCCAAGGATATGGAAGCCAACGGCGCCCGTCTGGCCACGGTGCTCTACAATCTGCTGGAGACGGTCCGGGTCTGCACCGTGCTGCTGACCCCCTTTATGCCGGACAGCTGCGACAAGATCTTCGACCAGATCGGCGCCTGTGAGGACGGCCGCACCTGGGAGAGCGCCGCGGTCTGGGGCGTGCTGAGCGCCGGCGTCCAGGTCCGCAAGGGGGAGAACCTCTTCCCCCGCATCGATCTCGCCAAGGAGCTGGAGGCGCTGGAGGAGGCCGCCCAGGCGGCGAGGAAGGCCGCCCTGCCCGCCGTCGAGGTGGAACCCCAGCTGACGGAGAAGGTGGACTTTGACACCTTCTGCAGGAGCGATTTCCGGGCGGTGAAGGTGAAGGACTGCCAGCGCGTCAAAAAGTCGGACAAGCTGCTGCGCTTCACCCTGGACGACGGCACCGGCACGGACCGGCAGATCCTCTCCGGCATCGCCAAGTGGTATGCCCCCGAGGACCTGGTGGGCAAGACCCTGGTGGCCATCGTGAACCTGCCGCCCCGGAAGATGATGGGCCTGGAGAGCTGCGGCATGCTCATCTCCGCCGTCCACACCGAGAAGGGGGAGGAGAAGCTGAACCTCATCATGGTGGACGACGCCATCCCCGCCGGGGCCAAGCTGTGCTGACGCCGGTATCCATCCTTTTCTTTTGAAAAAGAAAAGGATCATACCCGCAGGGCACTTTACCCTCCGGGCACTTTACCCACAGGGCACCTTACCCGCAGGGCACTGAAAGAAAACTTTTGCGCGAAACTGCGTTTCGCTTGTCGTGTCTATTTTAGGGGGATCTTGATGTACGAATACAAATATGTGACCCTGCACACAGGGGGCGGATTTTGGATCGACAACGCCTCCTGCCAGCACCGGGATACGATTGACGAGTATGCGGCCAAGGGCTGGCGCTATGTGGGCTATATCCCCACCTGCTTCACCAGCAACGGCGGCGCCAAGGAGATCGACCTGATCTTCGAGCGCCCGGTGGAGTAGCCCAGGGCGCGGAAGAAATTTTTTGCACAGCGGCGGAAAGGGGAGTTGTCTTTTTCCCGCCGCCGTGCTATGATGGGCTTGCTTTGCATAAGAGTTTTTTACCACAGCTTTAAGGAGGAAGAAGATCGTATGAAAAAATTTCTGGCTCTGCTGTTGGTCTGCCTGCTGATGGCATCCGTCACCGCCTGCGGCAGCAAGGACGACAGCTACAATTCCACCTATACCCCCAGCGGAGACTCCGACAGCGGAAACTCCGGCAGCGGCAGTTCCGGCGGCGACGAGGACGGCTACACGGAGGGCGGCGACTGGGGCTACATAGGCGACGTGATGCATACCTACTGGTTCGACTTTACTGTGGACGACGCCTATACCTGCTCTGACTACGAGGGCTATACCGCCCCTGAGGGCAAGCAGCTGGTGGTGGTCACGGTGTCCGTGAAGAACACCTTCCTTGAGTCCCTGCCCATGAACCAGTATGACTTCCAGATCCAGTGGGGCGGCGAGGGCGACGACGACTTCGAATGGCCTATCTCCGCCATGACTGACGACCAGTTCCCCGACGAGTACACCCTGGGCATCAACGAGAGCCGCACCGGCGTGCTGGTCTATGAGGTGCCTGCGGACACCCAGGACTACTCCGTCTCCTTCGGGGAGTATTTTGAGGACGAGAGCGAGGGCGACGTCTATTTCATCTATTTCACCGCCACTTCCGACGGCGCCAGCGTCTGATCCGCTTTTCGATCCGGGGCCCTGCGGGCCCCGGATTTTTGCCCTGCCGCCCCTTTTTCCCCTTCCGCGCTATGATACCCTTACCAGCAAGCAGGAGGTCCTTCTATGCTCTTCGACACCCACGCCCACTACGACGCCCAGCAGTTTGACCCCGACCGGGACGCGGTGCTCTCCGCCCTGCCCGGCCGGGGCGTCGGCCTGGTGGTGAACCCCGGCTGCGATATGCCCAGCTCCCGGACAGCCCTGTCCCTGGCGGAAAAATACCCCTTTTTGTATGCCGCCGTGGGCTACCACCCGGAAAACTGCGCCCCCTACCGGGAGGAAGATCTGGACCAGCTGCGCCGGATGGCGCAGCATCCCAAGGTGGTGGCCATTGGCGAGATCGGCCTGGACTACTACTGGGCGGAGAATCCCCCCAGGGATCTGCAGCAGCGGGTGTTCCGGGATCAGCTGGCCCTGGCGGAGGAGCTGGATCTCCCCGTCATCGTCCATGACCGGGAGGCCCACGGCGACAGCCTCGCCATTGTCAGGGAGTTTCCCCGGGTCCGCGGGGTGTTCCACTGCTTCTCCGGCAGCGTGGAGATGGCCCGGGAGCTGGTGAAGCTGGGGTGGATGCTCTCCTTTACCGGCGTATTGACCTACAAAAACGCCCGGAAGGCGGTGGAGGCAGCCCAGGCGATCCCTCTGGATCGCCTGATGATCGAGACGGACAGCCCCTATATGGCCCCCGTCCCCCACCGGGGGGAGCGCAACGACTCCGGCTATGTGCTCCATATCTGCGAGAAGCTGGCCCAGATCAAGGGGATCTCCACCGGGGAGTGCGCACGGATCACCCTGGAGAACGGGAAGCGGTTTTTCAGGATCGGGGACCCCCCGCGGCCTTAAATCCGCTCTTTTTTCGTGCGGGAAAAGAGAGGACTTTATCCCTTCCTTGGGGTAAGATCAAGCAGGAAACGGGGTGGAGTGAATGGAATGGATCGATCATCTGAATCAGGCAATAGACTACTTGGAGGAGCATATCTCAGAGGAGATTTCCTATGAGGAGGCGGCCCGGATCGCCGGCTGCTCCGCCTACCACTTTCAGCGGATGTTCACCTATCTGGCAGGGGCGCCCCTGTCGGAATACATCCGCCGCAGGCGCATGTCCCTGGCCGCCGTGGATCTGCGCAGCGGTGATGAAAAGATCATCGATATCGCTCTGAAATACGGCTACAGCTCCCCAACGGCCTTCAACCGGGCTTTTCAGGGCGTACATGGGGTGTCGCCCTCCGCGGCGAGAAAAGGGGGGTGCTCCCTGAAGTCCTATCCGCCCATCCGTTTCAAGATCATCATCAAAGGAGTGGAAGAAATGAATTACCGAATCGAGGAGCGCGGCCCTATCCGTATCTTAGGCGTCTCCCAGCCCCTGCACCGGGACATGGAGCAGAACTTCTCCATCGTCCCGGAGATGTGGGGCAGGGCCGCCCAGGACGGGACCATCCCCCGGTTGGCAGCCATCATGGACGGCCAGCCCATGGGCCTGCTGGGCGTCTGCGCCGGCGGCAGCGCGGAACAGTGGCGCTACTTCATCGCCGTGGCCTCCTCCGCGCCGGCGGGGGAGGGGCTGGAGGAGTATCTGATCCCCGCCTGCACCTGGGCGGTATTCCCCGGCGCGGGGACCAATCTGGCCATCCAGGAGCTGGAGCGGCGTGTGATCACCGAGTGGCTGCCCACCTCCGGCTATGAGTACGCCGACGCGCCGGACATAGAGGTCTATCTCAACCCCGATCCGGAGAATGCCCGGTTTGAGGTGTGGATCCCCGTGGTCAAAAGCGGGAAATAAGGTATTTGAAACGCGCGGAGCGCTGCCGGTGCATGGCAGCGCTCCGCGTCTTCTTATTTCCACGCCCTCTCCAGGGCCATCACCAGCTCCGGTATCTCCTCGTCCCGCACCGAGGCGTAGCCCAGCACGACGGTGTTGGGCGGGCAGTCCTCCCGCCGCTCCATGTAGTACTCGCCCAGGCCCTTCAGCCTCACCCCCTCCGCCGCTGCGGACCGGACCATGGCGGCCTCCCCGGGGCCGCCTTTCAGCGTCAGCAGCAGGTGCAGCCCCGTGTGGCGGCCCTGGAGCGCGATCCGCTCCCGGCCAAAGGTCCCCTCCAGGGCCCCGGCCAGCCTCTCCATCCGGGCCTTATAGGCCCCCCGCATCCGGGAGAGGTGGCGGGTGAAGTAGCCCTCCGTCAGGAAACGGCACAGCGTCTGCTGCTCAAAACGGCTGACCGTATTGGCATAGCTGCCGAAGGTGGCCCGGTAGCGCTCCAGCAGCTCCGCCGGCAGCACCATGCAGGCGATGCGGATGCTGGGGGCCAGGCTTTTGGAGAAGGTGCACAGGTACACCACCGGCCCGCCCTGGCCCGCCATCCCCTGGAGGCTGGGCAGGGGGCGCATATCGAAGCGGAACTCCGCGTCGTAGTCGTCCTCCAGAATGTAGCGCCCGGGGCTCTGGGCCGCCCATCGCAGCAGCTGGGCCCGCCGGCCCGCCGGCATGGTGACGCCGGTGGGGAAGTGGTGGCTGGCTGTCACATAGCAGAGGTTGGCCCCGCTCTTCTCCAGCTCCTCCAGCCTCAGACCGCCAGAGTCGATATCTGCGCACCGGCATGGGACGCCGTTATTCTGGAGAATGATCCGGGACCGGTCATAGCCGGGGTTCTCAATGGCGGCGATGCCTCCCCGCAGCAGCTGGGCCAGCAGCCCCAGCAGGTACTCCACCCCGGCCCCCACCACGATCTGGTCCGGGGAGCAGACCACCCCCCGGTAGGCGTGGAGGTAATCGGCAAGGGACTGCCGCAGGTTCTCGTCCCCCTGCCGGTGGCCGTGGTACAGAAGCTCCGGGCTGGCGTAAAGCAGCTCCTTCTGGATGCGGCCCCAGGTGCGGAACGGGAAGAGGGCCGTATCCACCGCGCCGGTGGACAGATCGAACCGGGGCGGCGGGGAAGTCAGGCCGCTCTCATGCCGCTCCGGGACCGCAGGCAAGGCCGGGGCGGCCTGGGGCAGCTCGTCGGTGTACTCCAGCACATAAAAACCGCTCTTTGGCCGTGCCTCCAGGTACCCCTCCGCCACCAGCATCTGATAGGCGGTGTCCACCGTGTTCACAGCCACCGCCAGCTGCCCTGCCAGGCTCCGCTTGCCGGGCAGCTTATCCCCGGGCCGGAGGCGGCCGGAGCGGATCTGGGCGGAAAGGCTCTCGTAGAGCTGCTGGTACAGGGGCTTTGCCAGGCCGCTGTCCAGGCATACGGTCAGGTCCAGCATAGGCGTCCTCCTTAAACTGATACCATAAAAAATTTCTATTCTGATCGTTTCAATAGAATCAGATATCTGTATAATAGCAGTATCAACCAAGTCCGTCAAGAGGACGGCAATACCTCCAAAGGAGAGAGCACTATGGAAAAGAAGAGTCTTTTTACCGTAAGGAACATTGCGCTGGTGGGCGTTCTTGCCGCCATGGTCTTTGCGCTGACCAAGTTTATCAGCATCCCCATCCCCAGCCCCCTGGGCAAGACGGCCCTGTCCGTGGGCAACGCCATGTGCCTGCTGTCCGCGATGCTCTTTGGCCCCGGCATCGGCGGTCTGGCCGCCGGCATCGGCAACGCGCTGGTGGACCTGAGCGACCCCGCCTGGGCGCCTGAGTTCTGGATCACGTTTATCAATAAGTTCCTCATGGCCTTCATCTGCGGCCTGGTCATGCACAAGGTCCGCCTGGGCAGCGAGAAGGTCCGGGTTTGGTTCGCGGGTCTCTGCGGCGCCCTGACCTACTGCCTGCTGTATGTGGTCAAGAACATCATCTCCGGTGTGTACGTCAAGCAGTTCACTTGGGATGTGGCCATTGCGGAGACGCTTGCCGTCAAGCTGCCTGTCACCCTGGCCAACGGCATCATCGCCGTGGTCTGCGCCGCCGTGCTGTATCTGGTTCTGCGCCAGCCCTTGCACAAGGCCCATGTGCTGAACACCTGATTCTCTCTTCGTTACCCTCCGCGGGTCCCTGTTTTTTGAAGGCAGGGGCCCGTTTTTTTGCATAATCGGGCAAAACCGGAACACACTAGGGCAAAAGGAGTGATACGCATGGACATGTCAAAAAAGGACTACCAAAAGTATGTCCAGGACCGGGCGCAGAAATCCCCCATTGTCAAGGACTGCCTGTTTGCCTTCCTCATCGGCGGGGCCATCTGCGTAGTGGGGCAGGCCATACTGGACGGCTTTACCGCCATGGGGCTGGAAAAGACCGACGCGGGCACCGCCACCTCCATTGCCCTGGTGTTCCTTTCCGCGCTTTTGACGGGCCTGAACCTCTACAACAAGCTGGGGCGCTATGGCGGCGCGGGCACGCTGGTACCTATCACAGGCTTTGCCAATGCGGTGGTTTCCCCTGCCATTGACTTTAAGGCGGAGGGCCTGGTCACAGGCATGGCCGCCAAGATGTTCACTGTGGCGGGACCGGTCATCGTCTTCGGCGTCACCGCCAGCGTGATCTACGGCGTGATATTGATGCTGATGGGGTAAGCCGGGCGGAACGGTCCTCTGCTTCCAGGGGACCGCTGTATGTGTGAAAAAACGCCAGGGCATGTTTGAATTGCACCCCATTTGTTAGACAGTATGGTATACTGAATAACAAGTGGGGTGTTAATTATGCCAAAAGGAGTAGCAAATAAACG
>CABKMV010000074.1 GCA_902373635.1 uncultured Oscillospiraceae bacterium | reverse complement strand
CCCCCTGGGGGCGGCCGCTTCCTGTTTTTGCCCGGATTCATTCATAGGCTATAGTTCATAGACCCGATCAAACTGCGCTTTACGCTCAGGCGACAGATGGTGGCTGACCAGGATCAGCGTCAGGCCGGGGTTGGACAGGAGGCTCCGTTCCACCAGGTCGGCGTTCTTCTGATCCAGCGCGCTGGTGCCTTCGTCCACCAGCAGGACGGAGCGGCCATGGATCAGAGCCCGGGCGATAGCCACCCGCTGCTTCTGTCCGCCGGACAGGTTGCAGCCGCCCTCGCCCGCGGCGGTGTCCAGCCCCTGCTCCAGGCCGGACAGGTCGTCCGCCAGGGCGCTGCCCTGCAGGGCCTTCTGCAGCTGCTCCTCCGTAAATTCCCCGCCCAGCGTGATGTTCTCGCGGACCGTCGTGTTAAACAGGAAAACGTCCTGCTCGATGTAGCTGATCTGCTGCTGGAGCTGCTCGGGCGTAAATTCCCGGGCGTCCCTGCCGTCGATCCGGATGGCGCCGGTGTAGCTGGGCAGCCAGCCCATCAGCAGCTTGAGCAGGGTGGATTTGCCGCAGCCGGAGGGCCCCGTCAGGGCATACTTCCCGCCGACCTGGAAGCGGAGGGTCAGATCCGTGAGAACGGGCTTTTCGTCGTAGCGGAAGCTGACATTTTCCACGGAAATGGACTCCCGTATGGGCTCCACACGGGGGGCCGGCGCAGCGGGGCCGCCGGCGTGGACGGTGATCTTGTCAAAATAGGGCCGGGCGGCGGAGAAAGACAGATGGAGCGAGGCGAGGGCCTCCATCCCGTTGCTGACATAGGCGCACAGATTGCCGCCGCCCAGCATGGCGGACTGGATGATGGTGCCCCGGATGGAGAGGACGCCGATGAGGATGCCGAGCGCCGCCTGCAAAAGGACGCTCGCCGCCTCCATGATCCCGTTTACCAGGCCCTTGATATACGAGAGGCGGAATTTGGGCCGCTCGATCTGGTCGCTGGCCTCCTCCGCCTTCCGGATGAGCCGCTTTACCCTGCCGAAAAAGCACAGGATGTCATAGCCGTAGAGCAGATCCTTCATCTGGCTGGTGGCCTGGGCCTGTTCCCGGGCGCAGTCGTCGCCCAGCTGTTTCATCCTCCGGGAGAACAGCTTGGGCAGGAGGATCATGACGGCGGCCGACAGCAGGGAGGCGGCCAGCAGCGACCAGTGGAGGCTCGTCAGCGCCACGATGCCGGAGACGACGAGGGTCGCATAGATGATATAGTCGAAAAAGGGGGCCCAGGCCAGGGACTCGATCTGGTGGATGTCGTTGGTGAACTGGGACAGGTATTCGCCCACATCCTGGGCGTGAAAGTCCCTGTAGCTCTTTTGCAGCAGCGTCGCCACCATGTCCCGCCGCACCTCGTTGTTCATGGAGCGGATCGCCCGGGCCTTGCAGTATTTCCAACCGCAGCGCAGGGCGCAGATGGCCAGGAAGTTTGCCACCTCCAACGCCGTCCAGAAGAGGAAGGCGCGCATATCCAGCTCGATGATGGCCAAGAACACCTGCATGCTCAGCAGGTTGCCTGCGGTCTTCAGGCAGCCCTCGGCCACCAGCAGGAGGGACGTGAGCAGGTTGATCCTCCAGAATTTCTTCAAATAATATGACATAGAGTGCCCTCTCTGTAAAAACGTCTGTATACGGTTCCCGCAGGCGAATAACCGGAATACCCCCATAGCTGGGAGACTGGTTTGATTTGGCAGAAAATATTGCTAAATAAGCAGTAACTATATCTTCTATATAATTCAATTTTAACAAAAATTACAAAAAGTGTCAAATATTTTTTGTAAAATTTTCCAAATCAAGTAAAATTTTGACTCCTGTGGGCGGCGCCAAAAAGTGTCCTGATTTTCGGACACTTCCTCTGGTATTCTATCCTCAGAAGCAAGGAAAGCACCGGAACTTGAAGGAGGATAAGAATATGAAGGGCT
This sequence comes from uncultured Oscillospiraceae bacterium, assembly GCA_902373635.1. Taxonomy (GTDB): domain Bacteria; phylum Bacillota; class Clostridia; order Oscillospirales; family Oscillospiraceae; genus Pelethomonas. Next base: position 8,554 of record CABKMV010000074.1, on the reverse strand, counting down.
ACTACAACCACTCCGGTTACATGGGCTACGTGGACGGCGGCTGGGTGCTGTTTGCCAGCGAGAGCGATTACCTGGACTACATGGAAGAGTAAAAGGCAGGGGCATCGCCCCTGCCTTCCTCTGTTCTGTTACGCGTTTCCCAGCCGCTTCAGCATGGTCTTCTTCACGGCACGGAAGATGTTTTCATACCCGGTGCAGCGGCACAGGTGGCCGGAGAGGAGCTTGCGCAGCTCGTCGTCCGTGTACTCCTTCCCGCTCTCCAGGATCTCCACGGCGGTCATGATAAAGCCGGGGGTGCAGAAGCCGCACTGGATGGCGGCCTCGTCGATGAACGCCTGCTGGATGTCGGCCAGCTCCCCGCCGGGCCCCATCAGGCCCTCCAGGGTGCGGATGCTCTTGCCGTCGGCCCAGGCCGCCAGATACAGGCAGGAGTTGAAGCACTCCCCGTCGATGAGGACGTTGCAGGCGCCGCACTCGCCCACCTCGCAGCCCTTCTTGACGCTTGTGAGACGGAAATCGTTGCGGAGCATGTCGGTGAGGGAGGCGCGGACGTCCACCATCTGCTCCACGTCCTTGCCGTTGATGCTGCAGTGTACCAATTTATACTGATGATCCATATTATCATCCTCCAATTAGGGCTGAACCTTCGTTACCGGGAAGAAAACTGAGAACGCGATGAGGGCCGGCAGCGAAAGTAAAGTTCTTTTTGCCTGCTTTTTCTTTCAAGAAAAAGTAGGGACACCTCCTGCCAGTTTAATGGATTCGATCAGGCAGCGCTTGGCCATTTCCACCGCGATGTGCTGGCGGAAGGCCTTGCTGGCCCGCCAGCTGTCCCGGGGGTTGATGTCCTGCAAGACCGCCTCGCCAAAGGCGTTTACAGTCTCCATGGTCAGTGGCCTGCCGTTGGCCGCCGCCTCGGCGGAGGGGGCGCGCATGGGGATGGGGGCCGCCACGCCGTAGGCGATCCGGGCCCGCCGGATCGTCTTTTTGTCCTCGCTGAGCACCACGTTGACGCTGCAGCCGGTGGTGGCGATGTCCATGGCGTTGCGCATGGCGTACTTGATGTAGTGGCCGAAGCAGCCCTCATAGCTGGCCTTGGGGATGAGGATGGCGGTCTGGATCTCGTCGGGATGCAGATCCACCTTGCCGGCGGCGAGATAGAAGTCCTTGATGGGCTCCCGGCGGACGCCGTCCCTGCCGGTCAGCTCCACAATGGCCTCCCAGGCGTGGAGGGTGGAGGCGGAGTCGGCGCTGGTCACGCCGTTGCAGGTGTTGCCGCCGATGGTGCCGGCGTTGCGGATCTGGGGGCCGCCCACCATGTCCACAGCCTCGCCCAGCACATTGATGTACTTCTGGATGATGGGGTCGTGGGTGATGTGGCTGAAGCTGGTGAGGGAGCCGATGCGGATGTTCTCCTCCTCGTCGATGGAGACGCCCCGCATGCTGTCGATGCCGTAGATGGAGATCAGCTCCTTGCCGGCCCGCTTGCCCTCCCGCATCTGGACCAGCACGTCGGTGCCGCCGGCGATGATCTGGGCCTCCGGGTGCTCCAGACGCAGGCGCACCGCGTCCTGGACGCTCTGGGCCTCGTAGAATGCCTTCATGTCATACATAACGTTTTCCCTCCTTTACAGCAAGCCAGCTTCCTTGAACGAAGCGAAGAGGACGTGGGGCGTTACGGGGGTGGTGTTGATGGATACGCCGGTGGCCTGCAAGATCGCGTTGCGGATGGCGGGGGCGGGGGAGCAGGCCGGCGGCTCGCCCAGGGCCTTGGTGCCGTAGGGGCTGGTGGGCTCGGGGTTCTCTACAAAGAGGGCCTGGAGCGTGGGGTGGTCCATGAAGGTGGACAGCTTGTAGTCCAGCAGGTTGTTGTTCAGGGGCCGGCCGGTCCTCTCGTCGAAGAGCAGCTGCTCGCTCAGGCCGTAGCCGATGCCCATGGACATGCCGCCGTGGACCTGGGCCTCCGCCAGGGCGGGGTTGATGAGGGTGCCGCAGTCGTGGACGTTGACGATATTTAAAAGCTTTACCTTGCACATGGGGATATCCACCTCCACCTCGGCAAAGGAGCAGCCGAAGGAGTAGGCGTTGTTCTTGATCTGATATGTGCTCTCAGCGGTGATATGCTGGCTGTGGGTCAGGCTGTAGAGGGCCTCGGTGGCCAGCTCGCCCAGGGTCATCAGCTCCCGGCAGTCGGTGATGCGGACGATCTTCCCGTCGATCAGGTCCAGGTTGGCCCGGGTCTGCCTTGTCAGCTCCACGGCGTAGTCCAAAATGCGGTTTTTCAGCATGGCGCCGGTCTGCTGCAGGGCGAAACCGCCCACATAGGTCTGCCGGGAGGCGTAGGCGCCGGTACCGAAGGGGGTGACGTCGGTGTCCTGGGTGGAAACCATATGTACGTCCTCAAAGGGGATGCCGATGGCGTCGGCGGCCATTTGGGCGTAGGCGGTGTCACAGCCCTGCCCGATCTCCGTCTCGCCGGTCTGCACCTGGACAGAGCCGTCCTGGTTGAGGACCATCCGGCAGGAGCAGGACTCCAGGGAGAGGGGCCACACGGCGGTGTTGTACCAGAAGAGGGCCATGCCGACGCCGCGGCGGACCGGGCTGGACTGGTTCTGGTACTCCTTCAGCTTCCGCTCATAGTCGATGGCCTTCATGCCTTTGTCCATGACCTGGTTGAAGGTGTCGTAGTAGTTCTCGTTTTTGCTGAAGCCGTCCACATAGCCCTTGGGCATCACCACCTGGCGGCGGTACTCCATGGGGCTGCGTCCCAGGGCCCTGGCCACGTCGTCCAGGTGGCACTCGCCAGCCCACATGGCCTGGGGGATGCCGTAGCCCCGCATGGCGCCCGCGGCGGGCTTGTTGGTGAAGACGGTGTAGGCGTCCCCCTCCACGTTGGGGCAGGGGTAGAGCTGGGGAAAGGCGCCCATGCCCTTGGCCGCGATGCCGTGGCCGTGAGAGGCGTAGGCCCCCTGGTTGGAGAAGCACTCGATCTTCCGGGCGGCAAACGTGCCGTCGGGCCGGACCCAGGAGATGATATGGGTGCGGATCGCGTGGCGGACACGGTTGTTGACGAAGGTCTCCTCCCTGGCGCAGTCGATCTTGACCAGCCTGCCTCCCAGCTGGGTGGTCAGCCAGGCGCACAGCGGCTCATAGAGGGCGTCCTGCTTGTTGCCGAAGCCGCCGCCGATGTAGGGCTTGATGATGCGGATCTTCCCCCAGGGGATACCAAGGGCCTGGCCGCACACCCGGCGGACGATGTGGGGGATCTGGGTGGAGGACACCACGGTGATCCGGTCCCCCTCCATGTGGGCGGAGCAGATGTGGTTTTCAATGTGGCAGTGCTGCACGGTGGGGGTGTCGTACCAGCCCTCCACCTTGATCAGGCCCGGCTCCTTGCTGGCCTGCTCGTAGTTGCCGTTGCGGATCTGGGTGTGGGCCAGGATGTTGTTGGGGTACTGCTCGTGGAGCTGGGGGGCGCCGGGCTCCATGGCCTTCTGCACGTCCAGCACGAAGGGGTACTCCTCGTAGGAGACCTTCACCAGCCGGGCGGCCCGGGAGGCGGCCACCTCGTCCTCCGCCACCACCACGGCCACATCGTCGCCGTAAAAGCGGACGTGCCTGGCCAGCAGCAGCCGGTCCGCCACATCCTGATGGTGGGGGTCGGTACTCCAGGGGTGGCCCGCGGTGGGGAAGTAGTATTCCGGCACGTCGAAGCAGGTGAAGATCTTCACCACGCCGGGGATCTTCTCCGCCTCCGTCTTGTCAATGGCGGTGACAATGCCGTGGGCAATGGTGGAGTGGACCAGGCGGGTGACGAGGGCGCTCTTGTCACACAGGTCGTCCGTATACTTGGCGCGGCCTGTGGCCTTGTCAAAGGCGTCTACCCGGATCTTGCTTTGACCTACGCTTTTGCTCATCGCGCATCAGCCTCCTGTCAGTTGGATTTTGGGGGAAAATTGGGCAGAAATATACACCCGCTCGGTTCCCGGTATCTAAATTATTGTCATTATACCACAAAAATTTTTAGCTGTACAGATATTTTATGATCTTTTTTCTGGCGGCATCCGCCGGCGCGGTTGACTGGCGAGGCCGGGGTGGGATATACTGGAGGGGAAAGGACGGTGGAGCGTATGGTTGGGGAAAAACTGTGCCTCGGCTGTGTGGTCATGGCCGCCGGCAGCGCCCGGCGGTTTGGAGAGAACAAGCTGGCCGCCCGGATAGAGGGAAGGAGCCTGATCCGCCGGGCGCTGGAGGCGGTGCCGGCCGAGGCGTTCTGCCGGGTTGTGGTCGTAACGCAGTATCCGGACGTAGAGGCGCTGGCGGCGGAGTTCGGCTTTTTGCCGGTGCGCAACCCCCACCCGGACTGGGGCATCAGCCACACCATCCGCCTGGGGATCGAGGCGGCAGGAGAGTGCGACGCCATTTTGTTCCAGGTGGCGGACCAGCCCCTGCTGCGGCGGGAGACGGTGCTGGCGGAGGCAGACTTTTTCCGCCGGCACCCGGACAAGCTGGTGGGGCTCAGCCACAACGGCGTCCGGGGCAACCCCTGTATTTTCCCGGCCAGGTTCTTCCCGGAACTGCTGGCGCTTACCGGCGACAGGGGCGGCAGCGCCGTGATCCGGCGGCACGAGGAGGAGCTGCTGCTGTTTGAGACGGCGGCGGCAGAGCTGGAGGATGTGGATACCCCCCAGGCCCTCCGGACCATAGCGGGGCAACAAGACCAGGCGTGACGGGGCAGTCCCGGCTACGCCTGGTCCTGCTTTTGCACGATGGGCAGGATCTCCCCCAGGGCCCGGACTTCGTAATCGATGCGCAGACCCTCAGGCCGGGGCAGCCCCCTGGGGTTGAACCAGCAGCAGGGCAGCCCGGCGTTGTTGGCGCCCTGGATATCGCTGGACAGGGAATCCCCGATGACAAGGCAGTTGCCGGGCGTAAGGCCGGGAATGGCCTGGAACACATGGTCGTAGTAGGCCATGCTGGGCTTGCCGGCGCCGATCGTCTCGGAGATGAACACATCCCTGAAGTAGGGAACGAGGGGGGAGCGGGCAAAGCGGGCGCGCTGGACGGAGGCGACGGCGTTGGTCAGGATGTACAGCTCGCGGCCGGGAGACAAAGCCCGGCACAGCTCCAGGGCTCCGGGCAGCAGCACAGCGTTCTCCCCCAGGGCCCACAGATGGTCTTTGTTCATTTCCTCTGGGTCTGCCTCCTCGCCGGTGAGGGCCAGGTAGCGGCGAAAGCGCTCCACCAGTAAGAAGTCCTTGGTGCAGAGTCCCTGGTCGAAATCCTGCCACAGCTGGGCGTTGCACCGGTGGTAGAGCTGGTAGCCCTCCTCGGAGAAGGCGAGGCCGTGCTTCCGGCAGAGAATGGCGTGGGCGCTCCGCTCGGCGGCGTCGAAGTCGAAGAGGGTGTTGTCCGCGTCGAAGAGAAGATAGGTATATCCCATCGGGGGGCTCCTTTATCTGTTTTGTTCCATGGTATCATTTTAGCACATCCCCCCCTGCCGCGCAACGGGAAGAAGCTGCCGCCGGTGGGAATTTTGGCCGTTCGAAGGGTTTTGACAAAAACCGCCGCCCCGGCCCGCTATAATAGCTGCAAGCGAATCCGCTTGCAGCTATTTTTCTGTTTGCACGAAGGAGACAAGCTATGGAGATGAAATACAGGGCGGAAAACCGGCAGCTCACCATATCCCTGGCCGGGGAGCTGGACCACCACGCCGCCAGGGGCCTGATGGAGTCCATGGACCGGTGTATGGAACAGAACCTGCCCTCCAAGACCATCCTGGATCTGGAAGGGCTGTCCTTTATGGACAGCTCCGGCATCGCGGTGGTGCTGCGGGCCAAGCGCCGGATGGAGGCGCTTGGAGGGAACCTGGTGGTGGTGAACATCCCCCGCCAGGCGGCCAAAGTGCTGGAGACGGCGGGCCTGGGCCGGTATGTCAATCTGATTTAGGAGGGAGCGCCATGAAAAGTACCAACTACATAATTTTTGAATGCCTCAGCCGCAGCGCCAACGAGTCCTTCGCCCGGGGGGCCGTGGCCTGCTTCGCCGCCCAGCTGGACCCCACCATGGAGGAGCTGGGGGATATCAAAACCGCCGTCAGCGAGGCGGTGACAAACGCCATCGTCCACGCCTACCCCGACACCCTGGGCCGCATTGTCATCAAGGCCCGGATCCTGGAGGGGGGCGTGTTGGAGGTGTCCGTCCGGGACTGGGGCAGGGGCATCGAGGATGTGGAGCAGGCCCGGCAGCCGCTGTACACCACCGGCGGGGAGGAGCGCAGCGGCATGGGCTTTACCATTATGGAGAGCTTTATGGATAAGGTGACGGTGCGCTCCTCTGTGGGGAAGGGGACGCGGGTGACGATGCGCCGGCGCATCCTGCCGCGGCCGGCGGGAAAATGACCACCGACGCCCTGGACCTGCTGGCCCTGGCCCAGCAGGGGGACGAGGAGGCCGCGGAGAAGGTGCTCGCCAGCAACAGCGGGCTCATCTGGGCGGTGGTGCGCCGCTACTACGGCCGGGGCGTGGAGCCGGACGACCTGTATCAGCTGGGGTGCCTGGGCTTTCTCAAGGCGGTGCGGGGCTTCGATCTGAGCTACGGCACCCAGTTTTCCACCTACGCCGTGCCGAAGATCGCCGGGGAGATCCGCCGGTATCTCCGGGACAGCGGCGCGCTGAAGGTGGGGCGGAGCATCCGGGAGCAGAGCCTGAGCATCTACGCCGCCCGGGAGCGGCTGCGCTTCGAGCTGGGGCGGGAGCCGGCGCTCTCCGAGCTCAGCGCCGCCACCGGGCTGGCCCCGGAGGAGATCGCCGTGGCGGAGATGGCCACCGCGGCCCCGGACAGCCTCCAGCAGGAGAACGCGGACGGGCTGACGCTGGAGTCCACCCTGGCCGGCGGCGTCACGGAGGAGGGAATGGTGGAGCGCATCGCCCTGCGCGCCGCCATTGACCACCTGCCGGAGCAGGAGCGGAAGACCATCCTGCTGCGCTTTTTCAAGGGCCTGACCCAGCAGCAGTGCGCCAGGGTGCTGGGGGTGAGCCAGGTGCAGGTGTCCCGGCTGGAGAAGCGGGCCCTGGAGAAGCTGCGCCGGGAGATGGGGTAGGCCCCGCCCCCGGAAAAAGTTTTTGGGAAAACTTTGCGGGAAACAGTTGATTTTTCACCCCTTGGATGCTACAATTTTTCCTAGATCAGCCGGGCTTCCCGGCAACAAAAGGGTACCCTTTTGTTCTGTTCTGCGCGCAGAACAGAAGGGGAACTATGTACTATGTACGTTGAAGGAGAGAGGACTATGAAGAGACGATTATTGGCAAGCCTGCTGGCGGTGTGTATGGTGCTGACACTGATGTCGACAGCGTTTGCGGCGAACAGCGATTCTTCGTTGGTAGTGCTTCGCTTTTCCTATTCGTATACTAATAGTGATGGCGAGCTGAAAAAGTTTAGCTATGTTGATGATGATTGTACAAAACCTTCTCTAAATGAGGCTTTGGAAATGTTCGCTCGTGGAACTTTCACTATAAAACGTAGAGGGACAGAGTATACCGCGTACATTGATTCGTCACAGCCTATCACTATCATTGGTGTTGAGAATGAAACCATCAATAAGAAGGTTGTCATTACTGCTACTGAGCCGGACAATGAAAACACTGGTTCAGATGCGTTAGTCATCTATAATACAAACTCTGTCACCATCCAAACATCATACAAGCGTACTGGCTCCATTACTTTCAGCGGCGGTCTGGAAATACAGAGCGGCGCGAAGCTGACGCTGCTCTCAGGAATTGGAGGCGATATCGCAACTATGAATTGTACTTTTGGCGGCGACCTCATTGTGGACGGCACCCTGACAGTCAAGGAAGAAGGCAAGGATCACCATGTGATCACCATGAACTTTGGAAGCAATTCCATGGAGATCGGCGAGGAAGGGACTGTTGCGCTGAACAACGCCATCATCGCTGGCTCTCCGTCCGGTGCTTCCGCGCTGATCACCAACAACGGCGTCCTGACGATCACACAAGGGCTGTACTTCGGTGATGATGACCAGCCCTCCATTACCGCCACGGGCGGCCCGGCCATTCAGAATAACGGTACGTTGGATATCAGTTGTCCCACTACGTATGGCGACTTGAAGATTACCTCCAACAGCGGCCCCGCTATCATCGTGGCGGAGAACGCGACGTTGAAGCTTGTCAGCGAGCGCGTTACCATTACCACGGAGAACACGGACGAGCAGGCCATCGACCTGGCCCCCGGCTCCACTGTCAAGGTCGATGACGCCACCGTGACCGTGGGCAGCGCCGAGGGGGACAACTACGTGGACAACAGCGGGAAGATCGTGCTGGCCTCCGGAAGCGTCCAGGTGGGCGAGGAGACCACCCAGCTCCCCAATGGCGGCACCGTCACCCCCGCCGCCGGCGAGGGCGAGACGATCATCGCCCCCAATCCCGAGCCTGTTGCTTCCGTGACCTTGGATAAGAACGCCCTGACCCTGAACCCGGGCGGGACTGCGCAGCTCGCCGCCACGGTAACGCCCAACAACGCGACCGACACCGTGGTC
>CABKMV010000073.1 GCA_902373635.1 uncultured Oscillospiraceae bacterium | reverse complement strand
CCCGCCCCGCGCCCTGGGGTACTTTTTGTGCGCACAAAAAGTACCCAAAAATGCGCCAAAACCAATGGTTTTGGAATCCTTTGTCTGATCGGACTGGGTGGTAGCTTGATAGCATCCAGCCGCCGAATAAAAAATCCTTCGGGCATCTGATCTCCGCTGGGTTGCTTGTCTTACTTTGGCTGACGCCCTGTTAAAGGGATAGATGCATCTGTTTTCTTCTGGAAGAGGTGCGGTGCATGTTTTGCAGGGCAGTCCGTTCCCCCCCCTGGGGGAACATCCAAAGAGGGGGCCACAGCCCCTTCTTTGGTCGTTGGGAAAGGGGATTCTCAAGGGGAAGGGGGAGTCGAAACTCCCTTCCCCTTGAGCGTGCTTTTGCAACTTTTCTCACGGGAGAAAAGTTGAGAGCGCCCCGCCCCGCAGGGGCGAAACCTACCGGTTCACCTCCCGCACATCCGTGCGGCCAACAAGATAGTCCATGGATACTGCAAAATAATCGGCCAGGAACATCAGATCCAGAGTGGGAAGGTTAATTTGGCCATACTCAATTTTTTGATAGTGCCGCTCTGTACATTCTAAAAGAGCCGCCATCTCTTTTTGTTTTAATCCCTTTTCTTTGCGCAATTCTTTCATTCGCTTTGAAAAATTTTCTAATTTAATTTCCATAAAAACCCCTTGACACGTCACAAAATAATGTATATAATACAAATGAAGACGAATTAAAATGATGTGAGAGGAAAACAAAAATGACCAATGAAACCTATCAGTGGTTGTACGACCACTATGCTTTGCCGCTTCTGCGAATCGATCAAAAGAGCGACCAGCTCAGGGACAGCATCATAGCCCATATACAAAAGGAAGAAAACCTGTCCGCCCAGGACCGGTTTGCGGACCTGTGCCAGCTGTGGGGCGAGGAGTCCTTCTCCCTGGGGCTCCAGCTGGGCCTGCGCCTGATGGCGGGCCAGTGCGGCGATGTGCTGATGCTGTAGCCAGGCGCGGCGCTTAATCGCTCCAATTCCCCCCTCCGCTGGATCATCCGATAGACCGGCGGTCAGATAGACGCTTCTGACTGTCGGCGCCGCAGGCTGCACCATCGGCAGACAAAACCAGACTTTGCCGTCGCGTCCTCATCAAAAAATGGGGGGATTCCTAAGGGGGCGTAGCCCCCCTTGCGTGCCCTTTTGGTTACTTTTCCGGCACGGGAAAAGTAACCCGGGTGTGGGCCGGGGAGGCCCACATCAGCTGGGGTCCGGGGCTGGAAGCCCCGAAGGTCAGAAAAATCTACCCCACTACATCCGCCGTCCTCGCCCTGACTAGGCCGATCAGGTCCCCCGGCTTCACCGCCACCTGAAATCCAATTTTTCCCGCCGACACCATGATAACAGGCTGTAATAAACAGCTCTCATGAAACACCGTCGGAAACAGCTTCTTCATCCCGACGGGGGAGCAGCCCCCGTGGACGTATCCGGTGAGGGGCAGCAAATCCCTGCTGGGCAGCATGGCGATGGATTTTTCCCCCACCGACTTGGCCGCTTTCTTCAGGTCCAGGGTCGCCCCCACCGGGATGTCAAATACATAGTACCCCCCGGAGGCCCCCTTTGTCACCAGGGTCTTGAACACCGCCGCCGGATCCTGGCCCAGCAGGCGGGCCACCGTCTCCCCATCCACCGCGACACCCTCCTCGTGGGGGTAGGTATAGGCGGTGTAGGGGATCTTTTTTTGCTCCAACGTCCGCATGACGTTGGTTTTTTCATCCTTGTGCTTTGCCATAACAGTTCACCTCAATATGTAGACGGAGGCCAGAATACACCCCAGCCCCAGCACGACCGTGACGCCCATGGGTTCGCCGAAGGCGACGACCCCCACCAGGGACGCCACCACCGGCTCCACGCTGGCGAGGATGGACGCCTTGCCGCTCTCCACCTGGGCTAAACCCCTGGTGTAGAGGATGTAGGGAAGGACCGTGGCGATGGCCACCAGCCCCAGGGCCAGCCAGATGAGCCGCCCGTTGGCGGCCAGGGAGGAGGCCACCTGGAGGGGGTTGGTGACAAAAAGCGCGCCCAGGCCCGCAAAGACGAAGGTGTAGTAGGTGACGGTCATGGGCTTGTAGTGCTTCAGCGCGTAGCGGCCGAAGATGGAATACGTCGCGTAGAAAAACCCGCTGCCAAGGCCCAGGAGGAAGCCCTGGGGCGTGACGCTGAGCCCGCCGCTCCACACACCGCTGACAAAGGAGCAGCCCAGAAAGGCGATCCCCAGCGCCGCCAGCTTCCGCCTGGTGACAGGCTCCTTCCACAAAATGGCGCTCATGACCACCACGAAGGTGGGGGCGGTGTACAGCAGGATCGCCGCCACCGCCAGGGAGCACTGCTGCTGGCAGGAGAAGTACAGCAGGGTAAAGAACAGGACGCTGACAACGCCGGTGCCGAAAAAATAAGGCAGGTGCCGCCAGTTGATCCTGAATACCTCCCGGTCAATGACCAGGAAGAGCAGCGTCAGCAGGAGCAGGCCGCCCAGGTTGCGGATGAGGACGATGTTCCGGGGGGTAAGGCCCGCGTCCAGAAGCCGCCGGTTGAACAGGCCGATAAAGCCCCAGGAGGCCCCGGCCAGCAGGATGCACAGATAGGGGAGATATTTTTTCATAGCCTGATCACTTCAAATCTTTTCTTAATTCGATCAATCTGTCCCTTAAAACAGCTGCATACTCGAACTCCAGCATCTTGGCCGCTTCCTTCATCTGCTTCTCCACCTTGGCGATCTCCTCCTCGACTTCCTTCCGGGTCAGCTTCCTGCCGGCCTTCTTCTGGGTGTCCTCGGCGGCCTTGCTCAGCTCCAGGATCTCCCGGACGGATTTGATAACCGTCTTGGGCACGATGCCGTGGGCCTTGTTGTACGCGTCCTGAATTTTGCGGCGGCGCTCGGTCTCGTCCATGGCGGAGCGCATGCTGCGGGTGATGGTGTCAGCATAGAGGATAACCAGGCCCTCGGCGTTTCTGGCGGCGCGGCCGATGGTCTGGATGAGGCTGGTCTCGGAGCGGAGGAAGCCCTCCTTGTCCGCGTCCAGGATCGCCACCAGGCTGACCTCGGGCATGTCCAGGCCCTCCCGCAGCAGGTTGATGCCCACCAGCACGTCAAACTCGCCCAGGCGCAGGTCCCGGATCAGCTCCATCCGCTCGATGGTCTCCACGTCGTGGTGCATGTACCGCACCCGGATGCCGGATTTTTTCAGGTACTCCGTCAGATCCTCAGCCATCTTCTTGGTCAGGGTCGTGACCAGGACCCGCTCGTTTTTGGCGGCGCGGGCGTTGATCTCGCCGATGAGGTCGTCGATCTGGCCCTTGACGGGCCGGACCTCCACCCGGGGGTCCAGCAGGCCCGTGGGGCGGATGACCTGCTCCACGATCTGGTCCGCCTGGCCCCGCTCGTAGTCGGCGGGGGTGGCGGAGACATACACCGCCTGGTGGAACCGGGTCTGGAACTCGTCGAATTTGAGGGGCCGGTTGTCGAAGGCGCAGGGCAGGCGGAAGCCATATTCCACGAGGCTCTCTTTCCGCGCCCGGTCGCCGTTGTACATGGCCCGGACCTGGGGGAGGGTGACGTGGCTCTCGTCCACGAAGAGGACAAAGTCCTCGGGGAAGTAATCCATAAGGGTCAGGGGAGGGGAGCCGACAGGCCGCCCGGAGATGACCCGGCTGTAGTTCTCGATGCCGTTGCAGTAGCCCAGCTGCTGCATCATCTCCATGTCGTAGGTGGTGCGCTGGCGGATGCGCTGGGCCTCCACCAGCTTGCCGTTGGCCTTGAACCAGGCCTCGCGCTCGTCCAGCTCCTTCCCGATCTCCACAATGGCCCGGTCCATCTTCTCCTTGGAGGTGACATAGTGGCTGGCGGGCCAGATGGGGATGGTGTTCAGGCGGCGGATGACCGTGCCGGTGACAGGGTTGATCTCGCTGACCCGGTCGATCTCGTCGCCGAAGAACTCCACACGGATGGCGGCATCCTTCCAGTAGGCGGGCCACAGCTCCACCGTGTCCCCCCGCACGCGGAACATGTTCCGCTCAAAGGCGATGTCGTTGCGCTCGTAGCGGATCTCGATGAGCCGCCGCAGAAGGTCGTCCCGCTCCATGGTAGCCCCCACCCGGAGGGTGATCATCATCTTCTCAAAGTCCTCCGGCTCGCCCAGGCCGTAGATGCAGCTGACGGAGGACACCACGATCACATCCCGCCGCTCCAGGAGGGAGGCGGTGGCGGCCAGCCGCAGCCGGTCGATCTCCTCGTTGACCGAGGCGTCCTTCTCAATGAAGGTGTCGGTGTGGGCGATATAGGCCTCGGGCTGGTAGTAGTCGTAGTAGCTCACAAAGTATTCCACCGCGTTGTTGGGGAAGAACTCCTTGAACTCCTCGCACAGCTGGGCGGCCAGGGTCTTGTTGTGGGCCAGCACCAGGGTGGGCCGCTGGACGGCCTCGATGACCTTGGCCATGGTGTAGGTCTTGCCCGAGCCGGTGACGCCCAGCAGCACCTGCTCCCTGAGGCCGTCCTCAATACCCCGGGCCAGCTTTTCAATGGCCTGGGGCTGGTCGCCGGAGGGGGTATATTCAGAAACAACTTCGAATCTTGGCATAGGGGCTCCTTTTGCCGCCTCCAGCGGCGGGGGATTTTTCTTTTCTCGGATTTCCCGGGGCTACGCGCCCCACGCCCGGTCCTTCCCGGGGCTGCGCGCCCCGGCCCCGCGGTTACTTTTCAAACGATTGAAAAGTAACCAAAAGATCGCCAAAACCTACGGTTTTGGAATCCCTTGTCTGATCGGACTGGGTGGTATCCTGTAAGCATCCAGCCACTGAATTTCAAATCCTACGGGCATCTGATCTCCGCCGGGCTTCTCGTCCAACTTCGGCTGACGCCCTGTTAATGGGGTAGAGCCATCTGTTTTTCTGTAGGAAGAACTGCGGTGGAAGAGAAGGACCAGCGTGCGCTTCGCACCCACATTTCATATGGATCAAGCGATAAGCGCCCAACCCCAAGGAGTGGTAGGCCCAGAGGGCCCGGCGGAGGGGTAGACGCTTCTGACCAGCGGCGCCGCAGTTGGCACCACCGGGAGACAAAACCAGACCTTGCCGTCGCGTCCTCATCAAAACAGTATCAGGCGCTCCAGCCGCAGGCTGGCGTGTTTTTGGGTACTTTTTGCACGAGCAAAAAGTACCCCAGGGTCCGGGGCGGGTAGCCCCGCAAAAAAACCGGGCGCGGGCCGACCAGGCCCGCAAAGACCCGCTCTCACAGCAGCCCGGCCTCCCGCAGGGACACATAGTCGTCATCCGCCACAATGATGTGGTCCACCAGCTGCACGCCGAGGGGCTCCAGGGCCTCCCGGACCTGCCTGGTGGCGATGGTGTCCTCGTGGGAGGGGAGCGCCACGCCGCTGGGGTGGTTGTGGGCCAGGGCCACCAGCACCGCGTTGCACCGCAGGGCGTTTTCCACGATCCTGCGCAGGTTGAGGCCCACGCTGGACACATCCCCCTCGCTGACCTTCCGGCAGCAGAGCATCCGCCCTTTGGCGTCCAGACAGAGCTGGTACATGACCTCGTGGCTCTGGGCGACAAACTGCTCCAGAAAAAAGGCGCCGATCCGCTCTGTGGTGTCCAGGATCTGGTCCGTGGAGGCGGCCATTCTGGCGCGGCGGTAGACCTGGGGGATCAGCTTGAGCAGGAGCGCTGCGTTTTTCCCCACGCCCGGGACCTTTTCCAGGTCCTCCGCCGGGGCGTCCAGCACTTTGTCCAGGCTGCCGAACCGCTCCATCAGGGCGTGGGCGATAGGATTGGTATCCTGCCGGGGAATGGCATAGAAGAGTAGCAGCTCCAGCACCTCGTGGTCGGCGAAGGCGTCGATGCCATGCTGGCGGAACTGCTCCTTTTTCCTCTCCCTGTGACCGTCATGTATCCCCATAGAAGCCTCCGTCCCGTCCCATAGGATGGCCCATTGGCCGGCAAAAACTCATATCAAGTTATTTTACCACACAAACATCTGTTTCACAAGAGGGTTTTGCCCCGGAAATTTTCTTTCCCGCGGGGAGGGAGTCTGGTCGGAAGACGGGCGATCGTGTTAAATTTTCCGGAAAGAGGGGGAAAGGGGTTGACAGGGAGAAAAAGAGGGCATACTATAAAAGCGGAAAGAGAATATGGATCCGGTAGGTAAGGCTACCACAGGGATACGGATCGCTGCCGCGGAGCCGTGGAGACACGGTGAGAGGGTCTGAACAGGTCATGTCGAAAAACAAGGCGTGACATAATGCGATTTCACTGCCCTGTGATGCTAAAGCTTGAACGGTGGCAGGGCCGCGCTGTGCGGCCTTGCGGAACACAGACATGCGGTCGCCGGAGGATTCCGGGGGCTGTTTTTATTTTTTGCCTGTGGGCAAAATAGGCAGAAAGGAGGGCGCTGCATATGATCGATTTAGAAAACGGGGTGTTTATGGAGCAGGTGGAGGACTTGGTGGAGCGGAAGCGATGGCCCCAGCTGCGGGATATGCTGCTTCTCCTGGAGCCCGCCGACATTGCCAAGATCCTGGGCGAACTGCCAGAGGACCGGCTGCCCCTGCTGTACCGCCTGCTGCCCAAGGAGCTGGCGGCGGAGGTGTTCGTGGAGATGGAGCCGGAGGAGCAGGAGCTGCTCATCAAGAGCTTTTCCGACGCCGAGCTGAAGGAGGTGCTGGAGGAGCTGTATGTGGACGACACCGTGGATATCATCGAGGAGATGCCTGCCACGGTGGTCAAGCGCATCCTCAAGCAGACCGACCCGGAGACCCGCAGGAGCGTCAACGAGATCCTGAAGTATCCGGAGGACTCCGCCGGGTCCATCATGACCACGGAGTTTGTGGATCTGAAGCGGGACATGACCGTGGAGGACGCCTTCAAGCGCATCCGCCGCACCGGCGTGGACAAGGAGACCATCAACATCTGCTATGTCACCGACCCCAGCCGCCACCTGCTGGGCCTGGTCTCCATCCGCACGCTGCTGCTGGCGGAGGAGGACGACGTCATCGAGGACATCATGGAGACCAACGTCATCTCCGTCACCACCATGGACGACAAGGAGGAGGTGGCCCAGGACCTGAGCAAATACGACTTCCTGGCCATGCCTGTGGTGGACAAGGAATGCCGCCTGGTGGGCATCGTCACCATCGACGACGCCATTGACGTTATGGAGGAGGAGGCCACGGAGGACATCGAGAAGATGGCCGCTATCACGCCCTCCGACAAGCCCTACCTGCGCACCAGCACCTTCTCCACCTTCAAGGCCCGTATCCCCTGGCTGCTGCTGCTGATGGTCTCCGCCACGTTTACCGGCGTCATCATCAGCTCCTTTGAGGACGCCCTCAGCGCCTATGTGGTCCTGACCAGCTTCATCCCCATGCTGATGGACACCGGCGGCAACTGCGGCTCCCAGGCGTCCGTCACGGTGATCCGCGGCCTGAGCCTCCAGGAGATCGACTTCTCCGACCTGCCGGCGGTGGTGTGGAAGGAGATCCGTGTGGCGGTGCTGTGCGGCGTGGTGCTGGCGGCGGCCAACTTCGTGAAAATGATGCTGGTGGACCGTCTGCTCCTGGGAAATACCGAGCTGACGGCGCCGGTGGCGCTGGTGGTCTGCCTGACGCTGGTGTGCACGGTGTTCTGCGCAAAGGTCATCGGCTGCACGCTGCCCATGGTGGCCAAGAAGCTCGGCTTCGACCCGGCGGTCATGGCCTCCCCCTTCATCACCACCATCGTGGACGCCATTTCCCTGGCGATCTACTTCCAGTTTGCCACCGTGCTGCTGGGACTGTAGACTATAGAGACTGCACTGCATGACGCGGCGCGCCCGCCCACTGGGAGAGTGGGCGGGCGCGCCGCTTTGATTGTTTGATTGGATATGGGCAGGGGCGGCGGAAAGGGCGGCAGCCCCTGGCGTTCCGCCTGGAAAACAGGGGGAGAAGGGCGTTAATAGTGGTAGGTCCGGCGCTTAAGGGCGAGGAATAGGAGCGTCACGACAAAGGCCATCAGTTCCGCCGCCACGATGGACAGCCAGATCCCGTCGGTGCCCCAGATAAGGGGCAGGAGCAGCACGGCCGCCACCTCGAACACCAGCGTGCGCAGGAACGAGATCAGCGCCGAGGTCAGGCCGTCGTTGAGGGCGGTGAAGAAGGAGGAGCCAAAGACGGCGACTCCCGCGAAGAGGAACGAGAAGGAGTAGATGAGGAACCCCCGCAGCGTCAGCTCCAGCAGGGCCTGGTCATAGCCGACAAAGATGCTGGAAAGGGGCCGGGCCAGCACTTCCGCCAGCACCAGCATGGACACGGAGAACACGGCGATGATCAGCAGGCTCTTTTTCAGAAGCCCCCGCAGCTCGGCATAGTTCCCCGCGCCGTAGTGGTAGCTGATCACCGGCGCCGTGCCCACGGAGTAGCCGATGAAGGCGGCCAGAAAGATCATGTTCACGTACATCAGCACCCCGTAGGCGGCTACGCCGTCCTCCCCGGCGTACCGCATCAGCTGGACGTTGAAGAGCATGCTCACGACGGACATGGAGATGTTGCTCATCAGCTCGGAGGAGCCGTTGACGCAGGCTTTCAGCAGGGCCCTCCCGTCAAAGCCTGTCCCGGTCAGGCGCAGCAGGCTGGTGTTGGGGCGGGCGAAGTAGAGCAGGGGGAGGCCGCCGCCCACCGCCTGGCTCAGGGCTGTGGCCGCCGCCGCGCCCACCAGGCCCCATTGGAAGACTGCCACAAAGAGCGCGTCCAGGACCATGTTGGTCACGCCCGAGGCGATGGTGACGGCCAGCCCCAGCTGGGGCTTTTCCGCGGTGACAAAAAAGCTCTGGAACTCATATTGCAGCATATAGGCCGGGAGGGCGGCCAGGACGACCCGGCCATAGATCACACAGCCCTCCAGCATGTCCCCCTCCGCGCCCAGCAGGGCGGCAATGGGGCGGAGAAAGACGATGCCCAGCGCGGCGATGACCGCGCCGCAGGCGGCGGACACGTAGACGAACAGGGAGAACAGCCGCTGGGCTTTTTCCTGGTCGCCCTCGCCCATGGTCTTGGCGATCAGGGCGCTGCCGCCGGTGCCGAACATGAAGCCAACGGCGCCCAGGATCATGAGGAAAGGCATGATGAAGTTTACCGCGGCGAAGGGCGTCTTGCCCACGAAGTTTGAGACAAAGAAGCCGTCCACCACGCCGTAAATGGAGGTGAAGATCATCATGACGATGGACGGCAGGGTAAAGCGGAACAGCTTTTTGTAAGTGAAATGATCGGACAACTGGATGTTCATAAACTTCTCCTGAAAAGGGAATCGGGCCGCGTCAGACGCCGGCCGCCGGGCCGCCGCAGCCCTCCTCCGCGGCCGCCGGCGCCGCGGCGCTGTCAAAGGCGTCCTTCAGCGCCTGGCCGAAGAACTCCACCGCTTCGACGAACTCGTCGGAATAGCGCGCCATGGTTTTTGCCAGGGCCAGCTCCTCCGCCTGGTATACGGGGCGCAGGGACCGCTTGGCGCAGGCCCTCCCGGCCTCGGTCAGGGAGACCCGCATCTCGCGGCGCTTGCCGGGCATGGAGGACAGGGTCAGAAGCCCCTCCCGCTCCCACTGCTTGACAATGGTGTTGAGGGTGGTCTTCGGGATCAGCCACTCCTCTGCGATCTGCCGCTGGGAGTGGGGCCCCCCGTCGTCCAGGGCATACATCAGGCACAGCTCGGACTCCTTCGTGGCGTTTTTTTGGGCGTTGGCGAAATAGACCTCGTCGATCTTGAACAGGGCGGTGGTCAGCCGCCGCGCATCCTCCCGCATAGCGCTCATGGGAACATCTCCTTTAATAGTACGAAATCGGACTTTTACAATATAGTACGAATCCGTATTTTTGTCAATAGGGGGAAACTTGGTTTTTTATCCCGCCTGCCCGGCATATTTTTTCCCGCGCTGTACAAACTAACCCCGGCGAGACCCAAAGCCAAACAAATGAGGAGGAACGATATCATGAGCGAATGCACCAACGGCGGCTGCGCCTGCACCCCCAACAAGTCCATCCACTGCAGCGTCCAGTCCTGCGCCCACCACTGCAAGAACGAGCAGTACTGCGGCCTGGATTCCATCCAGGTGGGCACCCACGAGGCGAACCCCACCATGGACCAGTGCACCGACTGCCAGAGCTTCAAGCTGATGCAGTAAGCGCCAGCCGGCCCGCCCGGCGGGCCGGCGCTACATAGCGGGAAGGGGAGGACGGATCCTGTGACAGAGAAAGGGAAAAACCGGGCCGCCGGAGCGGCGGGCGGCCTGATCAACGGCATATTCGGCGGGGGCGGCGGCATGGTGCTGCTGCCGCTGCTGACCAAGTGGAGCGGCCTTGACGCGCGCAACGCCTTTGCCACCTGTGTGGCCATTATCCTCCCCATGTGCTGCGTTTCCGCGGCGGTCTATCTCTTTCAGGTGCGGCCGGCCCTGGGGGAGGTCCTGCCCTACTTAGCGGGCGGTGTGGTCGGCGGACTGGTGGGCGGCCTTACCTTTGAAAAAGTGCCGGTGCGGGTGCTGAAGGTCATTTTCGGACTGTTCCTGCTGTACGGGGGAGTGAGGTATCTGCTGTGGTAAAGTGGCTGCTGCCCTTCCTGTTCGCGACGGGGACGGGGATCCTCTCCGCCTGGGGCGTGGGCGGCGGGACGCTGCTGCTGGTGTGCATGACGCTGCTGCTGGGGGTGGACCACCGGCTGGCCCAGGCCATCAACCTGTTATTTTTCCTGCCCACGGCGGCCATTGGCCTTTACTTCCACGGAAAAAATGGCTTCCTGGAAAAGGACGTGTGGAGGCAGGCGGCCCTGCCCGGCACGCTGGCGTCGCTGGCCGGGGCGCTGGCTGCCGCGGCGGTGGACGTCTCCCTGCTGCGCAAGCCCTTTGGCGTTTTTCTTTTGTACAGCGGCGCGGCCATGTTGCTGGGGGCAAAAAAACCCAAAAACTG
>CABKMV010000072.1 GCA_902373635.1 uncultured Oscillospiraceae bacterium | reverse complement strand
GGGCCTGAAGCGGGCCGCTTCCCTTCTGCCGGAGACGCTTTGCCCCTGGCTCGTCACTGGTCCCCGCGGTACTTGCGCCGTGTGGCGATGCCGCCGCGGATGTGGCGTTCCGCCTTGTTTTCGTCCAGCACCTCCTTGACGTGGAGGTAGAGGCTCCTGTTGTATAGGGGCAGACGCTCCTGAATGTCCTTATGTACGGTGCTTTTGCTGATGCCAAACTTTTTGGCCGCTTCCCGCACAGTGGTGCGGTTCTCGATGATGTAGGCGGCCAGCTCGCAGGCCCGTTCCTCGATATTTCCCTTCAAGACCCAACACGCTCCCTATCCCGATATGCTCCATGTATATGCGCCGGGAGAGGGGAACATGCGGTGCCTAGGGCGGAATGGGGCAGAAAAAGAGATCGCGGGCCGGCGTTTGGGCCGACCCGCGGAGGGCGTTTATCGTTGGTCGGTGTCGTATATGGCCCGGCTGCCGCCGATGAATTTGGGCCGTGTCCGGGCGCACAGGAGGATAGCCGCCCCGATGTGGTCCAGGCTCAGGCGCACCGGCACCGCTACGTCCCGCAGGTGCATCCCGATGAGCGTTCCGCCGATGTCCATGCCCGCGTGGGCCCGGATGTGCTCCACCGCCACGGGACGGGCGAAGGCGTCCCAGGCGGTGGTGGCGAAGGAGCCGCCGGCCTTGGGCTGGGGATGGACGCTCACCGGCTCGTAGCCGTATTTTTCCGCGCAGTCCGCCTCGATGATCAGCGCCCGGTTCAGGTGCTCGCAGCACTGAGCGGCCAGAAAGACGCCCCGTTCCCGGAGCGGGGGGTAGACGCCCCGGAACACCGCCTGGGCCGCCTCCAGGCTGGAGGCGTGGCCGATGTGCCCGCCCATCACCTCCGAGGAGGAGCACCCCACCACAAAAAGGTCCCCCGTCTTCAGCCCTGCCGCCTCCAGCAGCTCGCCCACAGCCCTGCCGGCCTGACGGGTCAGTTCACACAGATCTGCTTCCATCCATATGTCCTCCTTGTCATAAGTTTCAAGCCCGAATCTCGTCCGGCCGCTTCATGGCGGGCCACACCACGGCCATCATTGTCCCGTAGCAGGCAAGTCCACCGATCACATCGGAGATCGGCTCCGAAGCAAACACACCGTAGACCCCCAGATTCCACAGCCGGGGCAGCACAAGCATTAGCGGCACCACCAGTATTACCTTCCGCAGCAGGGAGAAGAACACCGCGTGCTTGGCCTTTCCCAGGGCCACGAAGGTATTCTGCCCCACCATCTGGAAGCCCATGAACAGATATGCGCCGAAGTAGATGCGCATGGTCTTTGCGCCCACCTCCAACAGCGCGGGGTCGTCGTTGAACAGCAGGATAAACTGCCTGGGGAAGGACAGCAGAAGAATCCAGATCACCACATTGTAGGTAATGCAGCAGCAGGTCAGCACCATAATACTCTTGCGCACACGGCTGTACTGTCCAGCGCCGTAGTTGTAGCCAATCACCGGCTGCGCGCCGAAGTTCAGTCCACGGATGGGTTGGAACACGATCTCCCGCACCGAGGCGATGGCCGTCATGGCCGCCACATATAGATCTCCTGTGCCAGCGCCGCCGGACAGGGTGCCGTAGGACTGGAGAAGGGAGTTGCTGACGGCCTGTACCAGACTGTTTGTCACCATAAAGGTAAAGCCTGTAAGGCCAAGGGAGCAGACGCTTCGCAGGATGGGGCCGTCGAGGCCCATGGATGCCCGGCTCAGGCGCAGTATGGCCTTCTTGCCTGTCAAAAACCGCAGCACCCAGACGGCGGAGCAGGTCTGGGCGATCACCGTGGCCAGGGCCGCGCCCCGCACCCCCATGCCGCAGGCGAAGATCAAAATGGGGTCCAATATGATGTTGATCACCGCTCCCAGCAGGGTGGTCATCATACCCACTTTGCCGAAGCCCTGGGAGTTGATGAAGGGGTTCATGCCCAGGCTGATCATCACCGGGATGGTGCCGATCAGGTAGATGAGCAGGTAGTCCCTGGCGTGCTTTACCGTCTCCGGGCTGCCGCCCACCAGGTAGAGGAAGGGTTCGTGGAACAGATAGAACACCACTGTCAGCACCGCGCCAACCAGAAGCAGGAAGGTAAAGGCTACCCCCATGATTCGGGCGGCCCGCTTTGTGTCCCCTTTGCCCCGTTCGATGGAACATAGCGGCGCGCCGCCGGTGCCGCACAGGTTGGCGAAAGCGGTGATAATGTAGGTCATGGGCATTACCAGCCCGATACCGGTAAAGGCATCCCTGCCCACCACGTCGATGTGCCCGATAAAAGCCCGGTCCACCACGTTGTACAGCACCGACGTCAGCTGGGCCACTGTCAGCGGGATAGCCAGGCTCAGAATATTTTTAGCAATACTGCCCTGGGAAAAGTCGTTTTGTCTCTGCTCTGCCGCCATATCAGCACTCCGTTGTCTTTATTTTCTCCATTGTAGGCCATTTTGGACAAAAACGCAAGAGAGAGGATGGTCCCTGCCTGTAATGATTGCGGTTTACATTTACGGCCATACCGTGCTGGTGGGGATAAAACGGACAAACGTCGAACAGCGTCCCCCTGTCAAGGGGGCGGCACTTTTCGGCAGGAAGAGGAAAACCACTTGCTTTTTCCCCGATTCCCTGCTATAATCGACATGAAAAACAAAGATGCGGCAGCCTATGGGTGCGGGAACACCCATAGGCCTGCGCAGGTGTGAGGGCACCTACACAACGGCCCCGTTGGCCGCACCGCATGGATATTATACGACAAACCAGCTCTTTGCACAAGGGGGTGGTTTGACCTTTTATTCATGCCTGTGTCGCGGGAAGAGCATTTCTTCGTATGCTGTGTAGGATTCTGAAATCCTGCACAGCGTTTTTGTTTTTCACCCAGCGCCCGGGGCGAAAGCCCCGGGAACGCTGCGGTGAAATGAAAAAGGAAGGGAAAGGAGAAATAGAATGACAAAAATGGCGGAGGGGGTTAATTCGAAGGGGGATGCCGGGCAGGCGGCGCTGGGGAATTTTCTCCTTGCCGCAGGGCCGAATAAGCGGAGGATCGCACTGGATATGGCGGTGCGCCTTGCCATAGTGGCTTTTGCCGTGGCGCTTCAGATACGGAACGGAACGAGCTATAAATGGGAATGGGCGGGCGCTATACTGGTGCTGCTATACGTGATCTTTGTGGCGTGGCCTTTGCGCCATCTGAGGGACCATATGGAGTTCTACCGCAATGGGATTCTCTACCGGGGGAAGACCTACCCTGTCCAGGAGAAGACAAAAGTGACATGGGAGGGCTGGAACAACTCCATTTTGACAACGACCTATCTCAGGCTCGGCGGCTGTAGGCCTATCAACGTGACCTTCATCAAGGACGCGAAGAAGCTGTTCAACCGCTCCTATGGACAAGTGATGTATTGAGATAAAGAGAAAAGAGGAAAAAACATATGGATACGCAACAAATTGTTCTGACAGTCCTTGCCTTTGCTGTTTTGCTGGCGATATTTTTCATCAAGGAGGCCATCAACAAGAAAAAGGGTGAGAGCGGCGAGGATATGGAGAAGATCCGCCGGGTGGTGGCAAAGCTGCTGCCGGACAGCGCCAGCTACACTGTGGCCTATGCGTACTATCAGAAGAAAAAATATGCCGGGAACCGCACAACCACTTACTACTACCACTATGCCATTGCCTTTAAGCCGGGGGCTCTTTTTGTCGCGCCCATCACCTATGACGACGGGGAGCTGGGCTACAAAAGCGGAGCCGTGCTGACCAAGGAAAATCTGGGCCAGGTAAAGCTGGACGGCGCGGAGACCGTTCTGTTTGACAAGACTGGAAAGCAGCTGTGCATCATCAGAGTAGATGCCAGCAACACAAGGCAGGGCAAATACGAGCCCTTCAATGTCCAGCAGAAGGAGCAGGCCGACGCCTATAACGCTTTCCTCAAGGCCTTTGCCGGCGAGATAAACGCCGCGTCCGGATGTTAAGTCAATAGGCTCCGCAATTCATGGGCGGACAAATTTAGACGCGATGAGAGGCTGCCCGCCTCTCAGCGCGTCTGATATTTCATTGGCACATGCCTTAAATCCGCTTCCAGGTGGCGCCCTCCTTGGTGTCCACCACCTCGATACCCATACCCTTCAATTCATCCCGGATACGGTCCGCCTCCGCGAAGTCCTTGGCCTTCTTAGCCTGGGCCCGCTTTAACACCAGCGCATCGATTGCCGGATCGCCCTCACCGGTGATGACGATGCCGCCTGCAGCCGGGGCCGCCGCCTTCACCTTGGCGTCGGATGCCCGCTTCTCCGCCGCCTTCTCCAGCAGGCTCAGGCTCAGTACCTGGTCAAAATCGCCCAGCAAAGCAAGCTTGGTCTCGTCGTTGGCCTGCACCTTCAGCGCGTCGTACAGCGCCGTGACCCCCAGGGAGGTGTTCAGGTCGTTGCCCATGGCCCTGCGGAACTTCTCCTTCTGCTCGGCAAATACCGCCTGGTCAATGGTCCCATCACCCGGCTTCAGCGCCGCGATCCTGGCGATCAGCTTGTTGTAGGCGCCCTGGGCGTTGTCCAGGTTCTCCCAGGTGAACACCAGGCTCTTGCGGTAGTGGCTCTGCAGGCAGAACAGCCGGTAGGCCAGGGGGTCGTAGCCCTTCTCTTTCAGAAGGGCTACGGTCAGAAACTCGCCTTTGCTCTTGCTCATCTTGCCGCTGTTGGTGTTCAGGTGCAGCACGTGCATCCAGTACTTGCACCACTTGTGGCCCAGATAGGCCTCGCTCTGGGCGATCTCGTTGGTGTGGTGGGGGAAGGCGTTGTCAATGCCGCCGCAGTGGATGTCCAGATCCTCCCCCAGGTGCTTCATGGAGATACCGGAGCACTCGATGTGCCAGCCGGGGTAGCCCACACCCCAGGGGGAGTCCCACTTGAGGGCCTGGTCCTCAAACTTGGATTGGGTGAACCACAGCACGAAGTCGTTCTTGTTCCGCTTGTTGAGGTCCTCCTCCACGCCCTCCCGGACGCCCACGGCCAGGTCCTCCGCGTCGTGGTCGTTGAAGATATAGTACTTTTCCAGCTTGCTGGTGTCGAAGTAAACGTTCCCTCCCGCCTGGTAGGCGTAGCCCTTCTCCAGCAGGGTGGAAATGATCTTGATATACTCGTCGATGCAGCCCGTGGCGGGCTCCACCACGTCGGGCCGCTTGATGTTCAGCTCATCGCAGTCGTCAAAAAACGCGTCGGTGTAGTATTTCGCGATGTCCATCACGGACTTGTGCTCCCGCCTGGCGCCCTTGAGCATCTTGTCCTCGCCGGTGTCTCCGTCGGAGCTGAGGTGTCCCACGTCGGTGATGTTCATCACACGCTTCACGTTGTAGCCCTCGTAGCGCAGGAATTTCTCCAGCACATCCTCCATGATGTAGGTGCGCAGGTTGCCGATGTGGGCGAAGTGGTAGACCGTAGGCCCGCAGGTGTACATCTTCACGATGTCGGGGTGGTTGGGGACGAACTCCTCCTTTTTGTGGGAGGCGGAATTGTACAGATACATATGCTTTTATTCTCCTTTGGTGGTATGTTGTGTTTCCTGCTCTTCCAGCCTGCGCTCCAGCTCCTCGATGCGGCGCGTAAGCAGCTCGATTTTTTTCAGGGTGGGGTTTTCTACGCTGGTCTGGTCCACCTCGTCGGCGTAGTGGCGGACCTTTTCGCCGTTGAGCCGCACGATCTGGGCCGGTACGCCCACGGCCGTTGCGTTGGCGGGCACGTCCTGGAGCACCACGGCCCCTGCGGCGATACGGGCGTTGTCATGGATGGTGATGGGCCCCAGGATCCTGGCGCCCGCGCCCACCAGAACATTGTTGCCGAGGGTGGGGTGCCGCTTGCCCAGATCCTTGCCGGTGCCGCCCAGGGTGACGCCCTGGTACAGCAGCGCGTCGTCGCCGATTTCCGTGGTTTCGCCGATCACGATGCCGGTGCCGTGGTCGATGACCAGGCGGCGGCCGATGGTGGCCCCAGGATGGATCTCAATGCCGGTCCAGAACCGGGCCCATTGGGATATGCACCGGGCCAGAAAGCACAGCTGGTGGCGGTGGAGCCAGTGGGCGATGCGGTAGTAGATGGTGGCGTGTACCCCGGCGTACAGCAGGAAGATCTCCAGCTTACTGCGGGCGGCGGGGTCGCGACGCTGGTATGCGCGGAGGGTTTCTATCAGCATCATAGGGGGTGATCCTCTTCTAATTAGGATTCCATGCGAGCGAATGGAGTATGCCCAAGGGCGTCAAAAAAGCGCCCTGCCGTCCACCGATGGGACGGAGAGGCGCAAAGCGCGGTTCCACTCTCCTGTTTCGCTCTTGAGGCCAGTATCGCGGCTCAGACGGCGGGCATTGCCCCGCCCACTCCCGGACGCACATTCCCTCTGCCTCCCGCGGGGCTGCTTACAGCCGGTGACAGCCCCTCTCTGCCCGTTTGGCACAGGTACTTTTTCCGTTCATCGTGGTTTCTATCTGTAATATATTATCAGCGCAAGTCCCCTGTGTCAAGGGAATTGCCGAAAAAGCGTCACATTTTGTTGCGGGTGGACAGGCATTGTGCTATGATGAAAAGGAATATCAGAAAGGAGAGGCGGGACTATGGATCGGGAGCTGCTGGAACGGCAGATGGCGGAGCTGCCCATTGTGCAGTATGTGTTTTTTTCCACAGAGGAGCTTACCTTTTCAGACCGTGTTCGAGTGATCTGTGAACAGGAGTGCGGGCAGTATGGCAAGAGCTGGGCCTGCCCGCCCGGCGTGGGGACGGTGGAGGAGTGCCGGCGGCGGTGCCTGGGCTATCCCAACGCCCTGCTGATCACCAGCATGACCGAGGTAAACGACATTTCCGATATGGCCGAAACCCTGGCGACCCGCAGCGGCCATGAGGAGCTCACCCGGCAGATCAATACCCTGGTGCGGGAGCAGGGGGTGGAGACCTACGTCCTCTCCACGGAGTCCTGCGCTATCTGCGAGCACTGCGCCTATCCCGACGCACCCTGCCGCTTTCCCGACAGGATGTTCCCCTGCGTGGAGAGCCACGGCATCCTGATCACGGATACCGCCGAGCGCTACGGCATCGACTTCCAGGCGGGGAACAACATTGTCACATGGTTCAGCCTGATCCTGTACCGGGAGGGCTGACACGGAAGAGGTTTTTGCTGAGGGGAGGCGCGTAAGCGCCTCCCCTCACAGGCTGTCAAAAAAGTCCGCAGACTTTTTTGACAGCCTGCAAAAATGCCAGTACTCTCGTACCACTTTGGGGCGAAAAGTCCTCGCTGTGCTCGCCGCAAGCCTTGCGCGGCAAGGCGCTGCGGGGCATTTGGCCCAATTCGAGGAGGGCTGTGCCCCCTCGAACTCCCCCTCTGCCCTTCGCCTCCCGCCTGATCGATGCCTGGTTTTTGACAGGCTGAGGCAGGGCGGGGATCATACCGTGTAGACGTACTCGCCGTTTTTCTCATTGATGCCGTAGAAATCAGCAAAGGTCAGGCGGAAGATGTGGTCCAGCTTGCCGCTGACGTCCACGCCGTTTTTGATGAGGTGCAGATACAGCCCGCTGTTGGAGATGTTCCCCAGGGACAGATACCCTGTCAGCTTGCCGTCCTTGATAATGGCCTTCTTGTACTCCTTGGGCGTGTGGTGCACCAGAATCTCCGCGCCCTCGGTCAGATCCAGCCGTCCCACGGACAGCATGGTGACGCCAAAGAAATTGCTGGTGTTCTTGAAGGGATAGGGCTTTTCGTACACCTCGTCGATGCCCGCCATATTTCGGGCCGCCGCCTTGCCCTGCTCCATGGCGTCGGGCCACACGCCGGACAGGCCCGTGCAGTCCCCGGCGGCGTACACGTCCGGGGCGGAGGTGCGCAGGTGGTCGTCCACGGTGATGCCCTTGTCCGCCGCGATGCCGCTGGCCTGGGCGATCTGGATCCGGGGCCGGACTCCGGCGGCCATAATGATGAAGTCGCAGGGCACGTGTTCCCCGGTGGAGAGGATCACCTCCGTGATGTTCCCCGCCTCGTCCACCACCGCGTCCGAGGCCCCGATACCCAGAAGAAACCTGCAGCCGCGCTCCTCAAAAACCTTCTGGTACACGGCGGCGGCGTAGTCGTCGGTCTGCAGAGGCATGACCCGGGGGGCCATCTCGGCGATGGTGATGTCCGCGCCCCGCTGGCAGAGGGCGGAGGCGGCGTCCAGGCCCACCAGGCCGGAGCCCACGATAAACACCCGCTTGCCCTTGCCGAAGGCCTCGTCGATCTGCATCGCGTCGCTGAGATCCCGGAAGCCGTACACATTGGGGGCCTCCCGGAAGTGGGGGATAGGGGGGATGAAGAAGCCCGCACCGGTGGCGATGAGCAGCTTGTCGTAGGGGACGGAGAAGCTGCCGCCGAAATAGACGGCCTTTCCCGCTGTGTCGATCCGCTCAACGGTCTCACAGGGGATGTGGATGATGTCGTTCTTTTCGAAAAAATCGGCGGAGACAAAATTGATGCCCTCCGCGGTGCGCTCGTGGCCCAGATATTTGTGGAGCATGCAGCGGGAGTGGACCTTCTCGTCAATGGAGATGACGGTGATCACCGCCTGGGGTTTGAAATCCCGCAGCACCTTGGCGGCGGAGATGCCGGCCGCGCCGGCGCCGATGATGACAAATCGCTCCATGCTCACACCTCCCTCACTTCAATGGCCCCCTTGGGGCAGGAGCGGACACAGGCGGGCCCCTCCTCCAGATGGGCGCAGAAGTCGCATTTGACCATGCGCCTGCGGTCCGGGGAAATGGCGGGTACGCCGTATTTGCAGTTCATCACGCACATATAGCATGCCGCGCATTTGGCCTCGTCATACTCCACCAGGCCGTTTTCCAGGTTTTTCACCAGAGCGCCGCTCATGCAGGCCCCGGCGCAGTCCGGCAGGTCGCAGTGGCGGCAGAAGATGGGCTTGTAGCCGCCCAGGCCGTCGGCGATGATGCGGTTGCGGGAAATATTCTCAGGATCAGTGAGATCCAGGGTGTAGACGCCCTGGCCGCCATCCCGGCGGTGGGCCTCCATGCAGGCGATGGAGCAGTTTTTGCACCCGTCGCACTTGCTTGGATCGATAAAAATACGTCTCATCAAAAGCACCCTCCTTATATGTTCAGGGCTCTGCGCTTCTCCTCAATGATAGCTTCCAGCTTGTCGGCGGTGGATCTGCCGTTGGGATCGACGATGATCCGGCCCCCGGTGAGGTCCGCCATGTCCTCGGTCAGTACCTTTGTCACCAGCTTGCTGCCGGTCATAAAGGGAGGCACGCCTAAATGCAGGGGCAGGCCCAGTGCAAGGGCGAAAGCGCCGTCGGCCACCGCCTGCTCCTCCAGCCACTGGGCGGCGGAGAGGACCAGGGGCAGCTGGGGCAGGTCCACCCCCAGCTCCCGGGCGATCTCGGTGGCGACGATCTCCAGCCGGCCGATAGCCAGGCAGGGGCCGAAGTTCAGGACCGGGGGGATGCCCAGCTCCTTGCACACGGCCCTCAGGTTGGGACCCGCCAGTTCAGCGGCCTCCGGGGTCATGAGGCCCACGTTCTCCAGGCCGCCGGAGGAACAGCCGGCGGTCAGCACCAGGATATCCCGGCTGATGAGCTCCTTGGTCAGCTCCACCGTCAGGGTGTCGTGGCCGTAGGCCACGCTGGAGCAGCCCACCACGCCGGCCAGGCCCTTGACCCTTCCGGCCGCGATCAGGTCGATCAGAGGCTTCCAGCTGCCGCCCAAAAAGTCCTTCAAACTGCCCTCGCTGACGCCAGTGAGGGTGTTTTTGTTGCCGTGGTCTGGGAACAGGTTCAGGGGCACCACGCCCCGGCGGGCCTTGTAGGCGTCGATGATCTCGTCGATGATCCTGTCGCCGTCGGCCTCCCGGGTGGAGAAACGGTAGGGGATGTACTCGGCATTGGCCTTCTTGGCCACCGCGTCCAGGCAGATCTGCTTGATCTTCAGCTGGTCGCAGATGGGCTCGATGCCCGGCAGGGTGCAGTTGAACTCACTGAGCACCGCGTCAATGGCGCCGCAGGCGAGCACCGCCTCGGAGATATAGTTGTTGCCCGCGTGGCCGTCAAAGATCTCGGTGTAGTGGGCGCCTCTCAGCTGCAGGTCCTGCCCCACGCAGGTGCAGCCCACCAGCTTGAAGCCCTTGGCGCCGGCGGCCTGGGCTTTCGCCACCACATCCGCGTCGGTGAGCCGGTCCTGGATATAAGTAAAAATGGAGTGCTGGTGGCCGGTGATGAGGATATTGATGTAATCCGGGTCAATGACGTTCATACCCACGGGGGCGCTGCGGATGACCGGGTCGCCCAGCACCACGTCGTTGAGGAGATTGGTAAGCATCAGGCCGTACACGCCGGTGGAGACGCCCAGCCGCAGACAGGAGACCATCATCTCCATGGGGTCGGAGGAGAGGTTGGTGGAGGTCTTCACCACGTTGTTGAACACCTCGCCCTTGGCGCCGCCGGGCATGATGCCCAGCTTTTTCCACACCTCCACACGGGGGGCGTAGGCCAGCTTCTCCACCAGCTCCATCTGCTCATACTCAGGCCGGTACAGGTCGCTGAGGACCATATCCGCCACCTTGGCGCACCGCTCCCACTTGTCGCCGCCGGTGACGCCGAACAGCCCGCACAGATGGTCCAGGGCCTTCTCGCTGCGGATCTTGCCGTGGTGCAGGCCGGTGTCCCGCAGCTGGCGGGCGGTGTTCTCCACGATGTGGATGTAGCAGCCGGACCCGGCTGCCACCATGCGCAGGAAGTTCCGGGCTACGATGGTGTCGGCGTTGGCGCCGCAGATGCCCCGGGGGGCGTCCGGCGTGACGCGGCAGGGGCCGTTGGCGCACAGGCGGCAGCATACGCCCTGCAGGCCAAAGCCGCACTTGGTGGCCTGGCCGGCCACCCGGTGGTGGGCAGTTTCCATAGGCAGACGGCGGATGTAGCTCTCCATAGGCTTATCCGCACTGGGACAGGTGTTGCAGCTGAAGCAGGTGTCACAGCGATTCATGGGGTTAGTCCTCCTTTTTAAAATCGTTCCCAAATAAACAGCCTGATCGTTAAAATATCTACAATATTAGTATATCGGGATTGGCTTGCCCTGGCTATTGCAGATGCAACAGGGACAGATAAAACTTCGGGCGGCAGGGG